>CAZQBM010000005.1:0-51797 GCA_964591945.1 uncultured Lachnospiraceae bacterium
CCCCCGACCCACGGCTTAGAAGGCCGTTGCTCTATCCAGCTGAGCTACGAACACACGTAACTTTGCGTCACCGACGATTGCTATTATATGACAGAATGGGCCCTTATGTCAATAGAAAGTTTTATTTTTTTTAGGCAATACTCTAAATATCCTTAAAACGCTTTTACAATTTAAGAATTCAACTTACGTATTGTCTTAATGCTTCTTCTACTGCAGCATTTAAACTTTTACCGTTTTCCATTGCATAAATCGCGATACTTCTATGCAAATCCGGATTAATCCTTACATTAAAAGAACCCTTATATGGCTGTTCCGGTTCAATATTTCTTTCTTTACAATCTTCCAAATATTCATCAATTGCTTTTTGAAAATCCGCCTCAAGTTCCTGCACCGAATTCCCCTCATATGATAATAATGATTTGATCCCGACAACTTTTCCGTATAAACAAGCATCTTCTTTCGAATATTCAACTGTCCCGTTATAATTCTTGTATGCCAATAAATTGCTCATATCAAACCATCCTTTCGCAACTTCTCGATAACCTGTTCCAAAACATATTTTTTCAATACTCCGTTCGGATGTGGCTTATGAAAATTAATTACTTCATTACTGTCTTCCTTGATGAATTTTACACCTGAACCGGTTCCGCCCTTCTTTAAATCATATTCAAAATATGATAACAATGTAACCATTTCATCAAATGTAAAATCTTTCGGTTTCTTTAAGAGTCGTGCAATTAATTTATCTTTTTGACTCACTCCTATCTTTGCCTCCCTATACATAAAATATACTATAACCCTATTCATTCTGCAACTATTTTTAGTTACAGTTTCTACCTTCCAAATATCTCTCCCGCATCTTCTTTAAAATCTTTTTTTCATACCTGGAAATCTGCACCTGACTGGTTCCCAAACGCTTTGCAACCTCCGTTTGTGTCATATTTTCCATATATCTAAGGAGAATGATTTCCCGCTCGCTTTCGTCCAATTCTACCAGCAACTGGTCCAATACCATATGATTTAGCAATTCTTCCTTTTCATTCCGCATATCCGGTACCAAATCTTCCAATACCGTACTGCTGCCGTCACTATGATAAATCTCTTTCTGCAGGGATTCTACCTCCGTACAGGCATCCAGTGCTTCCACGATTTCCTGAGGCGTTAATTCAAGTCTTCCCGCAAGCTCTGACACCAACGGTTCCCTACCGTACTCTTTGCTAAAAAGCTCCTGTTCCCGGCGGATACGATAGGCATTCTCCTTAAGGCTCCTGCTCACCTTTACCATTCCGTCGTCCCGAAGAAAACGCTTAATTTCCCCCATAATCATAGGCACCGCATAGGTCGAGAATTGCACCTCCCTGTCCAAATCAAAATGATCCACTGCCTTAATGAGACCAATGGTGCCGATTTGGAACAAATCCTGCAATTCCACACCGCGCCCGACGAAACGTTTTACCACATGATGCACCAAGCGCAAATTATCTTCAATTAATGTATTTCTCGCCTCTAAATCTCCCTCTTTTGTCTTCGCAAGCAAATCTCTTGTTTCAGACATTATTCGCAATCCTTTCCAAGGGTCTTTTCCATTACAACGCGGGTACCTTCGCCTACCACGCTATAGACCTGCACCTCGTCCATAAAAGCCTCCATAAAAGCAAAACCCATACCCGAACGCTCCAACTCCGGTTTCGTGGTAAAAAGGGGCTCCATGGCCTTATGTACGTCTTCTATGCCCACTCCCTTGTCCTCAACGGATATACGGATGTTCTTTCCTTGTGTACTGCAATGCAGTCTGATTTTATTTTTAAGTTCTTCGTCCTGCTTCACAAATCCATAACCGTGAATAATAGCATTTGTGACCGCCTCCGATACCGCAGTTTTCACATCCGACACCTCTTCCAGCGTCGGATTCAGCCCCGTCATAAAAGCCGCCACCGCAACTCTTGCAAAGCCCTCATTTTCAGAACTTGCATCAAATAAAAGTTCCATTTCATTTGTTTCTTTTAAACTGGAATTACACACTCTCTTTTCCTCCATCAGCTCATAATTTCAACAATGTTTTGTAATCCGGACATTTTAATAATTTTTTTGATACGTTCATTGGTATGTATGACATATACTTTGCCTCCAAAGCAAGAGACCTTTTTGTAACGCCCCATAATGACACCAATTCCCGAACTGTCCATAAAAACCGTATCCTCAAAATCAAACACAATACTGTCCACGTTATCCATCAGTAAAAAATAGTCCGCACGCTCCCTGATTCTCCCCGCATTGTGATGGTCTAATTCCCTTGGCATCTTAACCATTAAGTGGCGGTCCAAAACAGCAAATGTGCCTTCGATCATTTTCCTTTCTTCCATCTTCTCGCTCCTTTCGTTATACAAAATAAAAAAGAACACAAAACCAGTTTTAAGTTTCATGTTCTTCTTTCGTGTATTATTTACTTGTCTTACGTATTTTATGAACCCATTGCATCAATTTCCGCAATGTATCCCTGAGCCTTGATTGCCTTCTCTGTTTCAGGGAAAAGTTCAATTACCTGTACATAGATTTTTCTCGCCTGTACATAGTCCTTATTCTCGCGATATGCGTTTGCCAAAGCGTACAAAGCCTCTGCATTGTTCGGATCATAATCTACAGCCTTGGTCAATCTTTCGATGGCTGTTTCATAATCCTGGTTACGATATGCTTCATAACCGCTGTCATAGAAACTTGTGGCTACCGAAGAACCCACCGACTGCTTAAGACCTTCATACAAAGTAATATATTCTTCTGATGCAACATTCTCGATAAAGTCCAAATCAACCTGATCCAGGTATTCCGCAATCTTCATCTTATCTGCTGCCGAACCCTTATTATATTCAATCTGGGCCTGCATCAAACTTGTGTGTGCCGCAATAAGTCCGGTACTGCTTTCATAATCTTCCAGCTTATTCTCCAGGACTTCTTTATCGGTCGAAAGCAATGAAATCTGCTGTGTAAGCTCGTCCACTGCCGTTGTCTTCACATTTAACTGCTCGCGAAGGCTTGTCAACTCATCATCCATACCGGCGCGTTCACTGTTCACGCGAATGGGTGCCAATAAGAACCAGCCGATTGCCAATCCGATTACCAGACCGATTATAATATTCAAAAATACATTCCAAGCCCCCGCATCTCTGGGATTGTTGGGCTGAATTACAATATCGTTACCGCTCTTTGACCAGATTGCCGCTTCCTGCGTTTTACGCTTGCCGGCATTTTTACTTTCTTCGAAGCCTAACATACTGTCGACTTCTTTGAGATAACGATTGGTCAAAACATTACCGTTATCAATACGTTTGCAGGCATCCAATTCCTTCTTTGCCTTCGTCCATTCTTCACTTCTGATATAAAGAAGCGCAAGCAACTGGCGAGCAGGAATCAGTTTCGGATTGGTTAAAATAACCTTACGCAACTGAATGGTCGCCATATCCAGACTGTCCTGCTGACAGTAGGACAACGCCTGATTGTATTTCTTTACACTGACATTCATATCTTCCAAACCGGAAGGATTTGACTGCACTTTTGCAATATAATCATCTGCAATATTTTTCTCACTCTGATAGCTCTTGCTGATAATCCATTCTGTCAGAGCAGCTACCGCTTCACCCATTTCAAAGTAAACAAGACCGAGTAAGTTTCTTGCATTTGTATGATTTTTATTCAATTTCAGACTCTGTTTCAAACATGCAACAGCGCCGCTTAAATCTCTAACCTGTGCCTTCTCCAAACCTTCGTTGTAATACTGGTTGGACAAATACATTACTTTCTTGTATTGTACTACGTCCGCGCCACATCCGGTACAAAAGTCTTTCTCGGATAATGCACAGCCACAATTATAGCACTTCATGACTTCTTATCCTCTATTCGTCTTTTGCAGATTCTTTTACAACTCCTACAATAATATCTACCATATCTGATAAATCGTGATTCTTGATGGTGTCTTCTGTATCACCAATTTCGAGACACGGATGAAATTTCTTTAATTCTTCTTCAAAATCGATCACAACAATTCCTCCCTGACAAGTTCCTTAATCTCGCCTACGAGATATAACGAACCCACTGCGTATATTGTACCACCACTTGTCAAGTCGCGGCATTTCTGCACTGCATCTTTTACACTGTATGTTAATATCAAATCCAAATCGGTGTATTTAGCAAATTGCTCTGCAATTGCTTCCGGTAAGGCACTTCTGTCACCGGCAAGTTTCGTAATCACAATCCTTGCAAAATGACCGCTCGTAGCCATACGCTTAATCATCGGCTCGTAGTCCTTATCACCGTTTACACCGAATAAAAGAGTTGCCTCTTTCACCGAAGCCGTCGCAAGCCCTTCTAAAAACGCTTCCACACCGTCTTCATTGTGCGCCCCATCTACATAAAAACCTGGCAGTACCTCTTCCATCCTGCCTTCCCAAAACGTCTTTGAGAGCACATCTTTGACAAGGTCTAACTCCCACTGCTCCTGTAAAAGCAATTTGGACGCCTTCACCGCCAAAGTAGCATTGATGGTTTGATAGGTTGCCACTGTGGGAATCCGAAATTCCTCCCACGCAGGACACACATAATTATCATACTCATAAAACATACAAAAATCAATGTCTTTTTGATGAATTTTAACATTCTTAATATTGGATAATCCGACAGGATATGTCGTAATTCCTTGTAAATCGGCAGTTTTCTCTATTACAGATGTAACTTTTGTGTCGAAATCATAGTAAATTAGCGGTACATTCTGCTTGATGATTCCTGCCTTTTCGCCAGCGATTTCTTCCAGAGTGTTGCCAAGATACATAGTATGATCTAAGCCGATTTTAGTAATAATACAAAGCTCGGGCTTTTTTATCACATTGGTGGCATCCAATCGTCCGCCGAGTCCGGTCTCTAAAACGATATAATCCACGCTTTTGTCTTCAAACCAAAGCATCGCCATAAAAAAGAGATACTCGAAGAAAGTGGGATGATAGTCGGAAGGAAGCACTTCTATATGTTCGGAAATACGATTCCCATATTCACCATTCTGCACTTTGGCAACACAACTTCTTGCTTCATTCACCTTCGTTTGAACAAGATAAAAGTAGCGCATAAAATCATCTTCGCTCATCAATTCTCCGTCAATGCGAAAACGCTCGCACATAGAAATCAAATGCGGAGAGGTAAACATTGCCGTTTTATATCCGTGCGCAGTCAAAATACTGCTCAAATAAGTACAAACCGAGCCCTTACCATTGGTTCCTGCAACATGAATAATTTTACGCTTTTCGCCGGGGCAACCAAGAAATTCATAAAAAGTCCTTGTCATCTCCGGTGTAGATTTGGTCGTAAACTTCGGTACGTTATATAAGTATTCTTCTGCCTGTTGAAAGGTAATTATTGTGTTTATCATAATTGTCTTCCTAAAATATACTCGAAAAAAGACATCACTATAATTGATGTCTTTTTTATTTTATGATTCGTTATCAGGTTGTTCTTCTCCAATAATAATTTTACCTTCATTGATTAATTCAATTACATAATCAACAACAGTGGCATCAAATTGTTTACCCTTATTATTAATTAGTTCCTGAATAATCACTTCTTTGGTTAAACGGGGACGATAACATCTGTTACTGTTCATAGCATCCAATGAGTCTGCAACGCCAATAATACGTGCAATCATAGGAATCTCTTCCCCTGCCATGCCGGAAGGATATCCCTTACCATCATAGCGCTCATGATGATATAATGCACCCATACTAATGCCGTCAATAGAAGAAAAATCCCTAAGCATCTGATTTCCGTATGTGGTATGACTCTTGATTACTTCATATTCTTCTTCGGTAAGCTTATCCTTCTTCTGTAAAATTGTAACCGGAATACTGATTTTACCGCAATCGTGCATCAGCGCAACATAAGAAATACGATTGCATTCACGTTCGGAATATCCCATCTTCTGCGCCAAAAGGTACGAATACCTTGCCACACGTTCAGAATGTCCCTTAGTTTGCGGATCTTTCGCCTCAATAAAATTAATGAACGTACTAATGGACTGCTCAATAATCTGGGCATCGTGTTTCTGCTGCCTTAATAATTTATTGACACGAATCTGTGACACTACCAAAGTAATTAAAATAACAATATATATGCTCAACACCACAAGTAAGAATATAAAAACAGGATAATCCCAAACACTCTTCTGCATATGGTAGTTTATAACTGCCTCATCAAAAACAGCTACATAATCCAAGGTCTGATCCGGCACATATATGATAAAACCCACAATTGCTTTATCTTTAACATCCTTATCTTCTTCTGACGGAACCAAAGGCATCTCATTATCCGCCTGACTGGGAATATACACGAAACTGTCACCCTCGTTCAACGGAATCATAGGACCGGTATGGTCTAAGTAATAATCCAAAATAATTTCTTTTTGGGTATACTCGCTCAAATCCAATTCCTGGACCAACTCTTCCCCCGATGTAGTCTGACGTAATTCCATTGTTCCGTTCCATGCATTATTTAACCACATATATTCCGGAGCGAATACTTCCATATTCCAATCGGTAATAGTGGCATCAGACTTATTATACAAAATAATTTCATAAATAGTACCCACACTGGCACCATGCAATTCATTACCAGCCTCATCGTAAATCGGGTCTTTTAACCAGGCACCGCTGTCACCACCACGGGGACCGATCTGCACGGTAAAATCCTCAAAAACATACTTCTCTCCATCAAAGCTACCATCCGCAAGACTTACCCGCCTGTCCGTCTTATTATAGTGCAATGACCACACATAAACCGTTGCCATAGCAAGTAAGAAAGCAACAATCGCAATAATAACAGCTATTAAGTTTTTTTGAAACTGGATTAACTTCTTCATTTGTCAATTCCTCATAAAAAAAGTACCGATAACATTATATCATTGAACTACATGTTTGAAAAGGACTATATCATTATACACTTCCACACTTCCGCCAATCTCTCCAAACTCCAAGCCGCATTGGCAGGGCTGGTGGAAGGAAGGCAGATTGCCTCTCTTTGAATCTTCGGATAAATGTATTTGTTGTATAGTTCTTCTGCCTTTTTTCCATTCATATAAATTTGCCTAATATCGGCACATTCCAGAATAACATTCAAGTCATTCGCAACGACATTTCGAATACTGCTGTCAGAAGAACCCACAATATTGCACGAATGAATCACATCCCACACCGCAATATGATGCTCTAAAAGAAATGCTTTCTTCTCTTCAATAGTGGTTGGTGTCTCTACACCGCAGACTGCTGCCGTAACCTTCCAGAAACGGTTTTGCGGATGCCCGTAAAAGAACCCTGCTTCCCTGGACTTAACCGAAGGGAAACTTCCAAGAATTAATATTTTAGAGTTTTTATCATATATGGGGTTGATGGGGTGTTGGATCATAATTACCTCGGTGGCTTTACGCCTGCTCTCTCGAAAATTTGCTGATATTCTTCTTCCGTCGGAAAAGAGTTAAACCATGCTCTCTGTTCAAAAGGACGCTTTCTGGGACCTTGCACCTCTTCTGCCGCAATACCTACGGGAAGCATACACACTAAATTGTATTCCGACGGAACATTGAGAATCTTTGCCATTTTATCACAGATTCTGTCTTCGTCCGTAATATGACCTTCGTACCAGCAGCTCTCATAACCAAGTTCCACAATGGCAAGAAGCATATTCTGGATTGCCGCAGAATAATCCTGCACCGCAAAACATCTGTTAGCATAAGCGATTCTTTCCTTCGAGAGCACACAAATCATAGCCGGAGCAGTCTCACCCTGAGGCGGGTCAATCACTGCATGAATCTTTGCCAAAACCTCCGGGTCATCAACACCGATTAAACTAACAGTCTGCTTATTGCACCCCGAAGGCGCATCTAGTCCGGCCTGCATAATTTTAATCAAATCCTCTCTGGGCACCGGATCAGGTTTATATGTTTTACGATAACTGTGTCTGTTACTGATAGTTTCTAAAATACTCATATGATTCTCCTTAAAATATTAACTTTGATTCTTTGCTGATTTTTTCGCGTATCTTATCCTTGGTTATATAATCATTCGGTTCAATCCAGATACAATTCAGGAATTTTCCCCGGTCGTAATCCTTGTCCCAATTCTTCTGTATATGCTCCGCCATCTCTTTAATTGTAACAATGTACCAGTGGCTGGTCCAACCGTGATTTCCTTCCTTATATACCACCCTATCATTATCCAGGCGAAGTGCACTGACATAACCGCCCGGGTCTGTGGGCGAATACCAGTCCGCATCCCAATAATTGATTTCATCTCGAAAAGTCATGGTTAAAATAAGCATCTCAAGCGACAATAGATCAGGAATGTTTTCGCAATATATCTGCGTTCTGCCTCGATGGTCATTCTCTCCGATTTGGAAGCCGAGTTCTTGTAAAAGAGTAATCTGTTCCGCTGTCATGTTTCCCTCATAAAATATGTTCTAAATCCCACTTATTCAACAACTCTATTATATGTTGTTTTGGATAGAATTGAAATAGGTATTATTTTATTCTACGGGCAACAATTTTATTGGAAGCATGTAAATGCTTGGGTACATTAGGATGTTCATCTTCGAAAACATAAGATTTAAATTGTAAAATATCCCAATCATCATACAAGTCTTTTATTTCTTCATCTTTCGCAAGACCAATTGCAAAAGGGGCGATGTCTGCCGAAACCGGAACAGAATCCGTAAATATCTGCATTACATGTATACCGCCTACATTAGTATTTTCTTTTGCCCGGCAGATAAAATTCTTCCAGTCTTTTTTACTTACAAAATGCAAAGTTCCGAAACACATAATCATGTCATATTTTTTCTCAAATTGATGTGTAGTTAAATCATCTACAAATGCATTTATTTGATTTTGAACACTTTGGGCTCTTTGTTTTAATTTTGTAATTCCGCTTTGCGATAAATCAAAAGCATCTAGATTACAATATCCCTGCTCTGCCATATACAAAATATTCTGGCCTTCTCCACATCCCACTTCCAAGATTTGAGAATGTAAATTAAGAAGATGTTCAAATTCCTTAACTGTTGGATTGGGCGTGATTGCAAATGTTGAAACACTGTTGTCTCGATATGTGTCTTCCCAGAAAGGAACTAATTCTTTACCCATGTAAAACCTCCTTTTTAATCAGCTCTCTATGCCCGCCGAGTTAGGGCATTTCCATTCTTTTCCTCCGCCCCGCTTCACAGGCTTTCACCGGTGTCCGCAGTAATGAGTGCATTTGTTATATCACTAATCTGAATGCCGTGCAGATATTTTTATTCCATAAAGAACCGTGTGAAAACGTCGGCACTTAATGAGTACAAATGCAATGAAGTACGAATTTAGTGTCCGTTACGATTTCACTCGAGCGAAAGCGCGTTCTGTTGGAATATAAAATAATCTGCACGGTCTTTCATAATCCCCATCATAACAAATGCGCCATTCACGCGGACACCATCGAACACTCCCACGCGGGGCACAGCAAACAAATAGCCCGCCCTAACCGGGCGGGCATACTCATCTTTTATTTCAACTGTGCAAGTCTCTCCTTAACCTGCTCCATCATCTGTGTATATTTCTCTAATTTTGCCTTTTCTTCTTCAATCTTAGCAGCAGGAGCTTTCGACACGAAGTTTGCGTTGTTAAGCATTCCGTTTACACGGGCAAGCTCGCCGGCAAGCTTCTTTTCTTCTTTTTCAAGACGTTCGATTTCCTGTGCAATATCAACAAGTTCAGCAAAAGGAATGTATACGTTTGCATTGGCAATCACTACGGATACCGCATCATCGGCAATACCACTCTTGTCTGCCTGAACGATTACTTCGGATGCATAGGCAAGAGAAGCGAAGAATAACTTACCTTCTTCAAAAATCGCTCTCATTTCAGGCTTCTCTGATACTACATAAACCTGTGCCTTCTTAGAAGGAGGAACGTTCATGGAAGTTCTTACGTTACGGATACCGCGAATTGCTTCCTTCATGATTTCGATTTCCTTTTCTTCCTTCGCGAAGTTTCTTTCATCAGCGTATACAGGCCATGAAGAAATCATAATTGACTCTTCTTCGTTCTGTAAGGTACAGAAAATTTCTTCTGTGATAAAAGGCATATAAGGATGTAATAATTTTAACGCATCAATCAATACGGTCTTTAATGTCCAAAGTGCCGCATTGGAAGATACCTGATTGTCGGATGCATAGAGACGGGGTTTCACCATTTCAATGTACCAGTCGCAGAATTCATCCCAGATGAAATCGTAAACCTTCTGAACGGCAATACCTAACTCGTAGTTCTCCATATTGTCGGTAACTTCTTTGATGACATTGTTAAGCTTTGAAAGAATCCACTTATCAACAGGCTCTAAATCTGCAACTGCAGGTGTGGTCACTTCCTTGCCTTCCATATTCATCATAATAAAACGGGAAGCGTTCCAAATCTTGTTACCGAAGTTACGGTTTGCTTCTACTCTTTCGTAGTAGAAACGCATATCATTACCGGGTGCGTTACCGGTAATCAATGTAAGACGAAGTGCATCTGCACCGTACTTTTCAATAATTTCCAAAGGATCAATACCGTTACCCAAGGACTTACTCATTTTACGGCCCTGGGAGTCACGAACCAAACCGTGGAATAAAACCGTCTTAAAAGGTTTCTCCTTCATCTGCTCATAGCCTGAGAATACCATACGGATTACCCAGAAGAAGATGATATCATAACCTGTTACAAGCACATCGGTAGGATAGAAGTATTCCAAATCCTTGGTCTTTTCGGGCCAGCCCAAAGTTGAGAAGGGCCAAAGTGCTGATGAGAACCAGGTATCCAAAGTATCGGGATCCTGTGTAAAATGACTCTGTCCGCAAACAGGACATACATCAGGCATCTCGCGAGCCACTACAACTTCACCGCAGTCATCACAGTAGTATGCAGGAATTCTGTGTCCCCACCATAACTGTCTTGAAATACACCAATCACGGATATTATCGGTCCAGTTAAAATATGCCTTGTCCATTCTTTCGGGAACAAGCTTGATTTCGCCATTACGAACCGCATCTGCAGCAGGCTTAATCAACTCATCCATCTTAACGAACCACTGCTGTTTCACAAGGGGTTCTACGGTTGTTTTACAACGGTCATGGGTACCTACGTTATGAACGTGGTCTTCCACTTCTACAAGAAGTCCCATTTCATCCAATTCTTTTACAATCTGTGCTCTCGCTTCATAGCGGTCCATACCTGCGAACTTACCACCGTTTTCATTGATGGTAGCATCATCATTCATAATGTTGATCAAAGGCAGGTTATGACGCTGTCCAACCTGGAAGTCGTTCGGGTCATGTGCCGGAGTAATTTTAACAACACCGGTACCGAACTCTTTATCTACATAAGAATCCGCAATGATAGGAATTTCACGGTCCACGAAAGGAATCTTAACGGTCTTTCCTACCAAATGGGTATATCTTTCATCTTCGGGATTTACTGCCACTGCAGTATCACCAAGCATAGTTTCGGGACGTGTGGTAGCAAACTCAAGGAACGCATCCGTACCTACAATAGGGTACTTAATGTGCCAAAAATGACCTGCCTGCTCCTCGTATTCAACCTCTGCATCCGAAATGGAAGTATTACAAACAGGACACCAGTTGATAATTCTTGCGCCCTTGTAAATCCATCCTTTTTCGTGCATCTTAATAAATACTTCCGTAACTGCCTTATTACACCCTTCGTCCATAGTAAAACGCTCTCTGTCCCAGTCACAGGAAGAACCTAATTTCTTTAACTGGCTGATAATTCTTCCGCCATATTCTCTCTTCCAATCCCAAGCACGCTCTAAGAATTTCTCTCTGCCAAGATCTGCCTTATCAATGCCTTCTTCTTTTAACTTCTCGATAATTTTAACCTCGGTTGCGATACTTGCATGGTCAGTACCGGGCTGCCAAAGGGCATTATATCCCTGCATTCTCTTAAAACGGATTAAAATATCCTGCATTGTGTTATCCAATGCATGTCCCATGTGAAGCTGGCCTGTAATGTTTGGAGGCGGAATCACAATGGTAAAAGGTTTTTTATTCTCATCCACTTCTGCGTGGAAATATTTCTTTTCCAGCCATTTTTCGTAAAGACGGTCCTCAATGCCATGAGGATCATAAGTTTTTGCAAGTTCTTTGCTCATTCTCAAGTACTCCTTTTTTATTCTATGTTAAAACATACCTAGATTTCTTTGTTTTGTCAAATATATGTATAGTCTTTTTCGTTAGGTAAAACACATCAAACTTTATTTTACAACCTTTAGACCATCTTTGGCAACCTTCTTTGATAAATCTGTTATTCTTTAAATTCAATGGTGACACTTCCCATGGAACAACTCATAGTAATCTTTCGTTTAGCACCGTTATCAATCCAACGTTCCATTACCATTCCCGCCAATGTATCCGTACCGATTTGCACGCTCTCTGCCGAACCGGATATATCGTAATTATAGTCTTCCTGCGCACAGGCCAATTCCATATCCAAGTGTCCCATACCACAGTTTAAAATGATATCGCCCGTTGTAATACCGTTCATTTCAAGGGTTCCCATACCAAGATTTACTTCTACGGTCCCCGCTTCCATATCACCGATAACAGCCTTTGCGGTACTGATCTCCAACTTCAATTCGTTTGCAACTAATGTCTCAATTGACAATTCCCCTATTCCGGCTGTAATCGTTGTATGTTCGAAATCAATTTCTCCATTTGCTATATTATTGCCACAGATGGAACTCATGCTCAGCTCCTCGCCCTTAAGCGATGCCGCAATTTCAACCTGCTCTGCCGAACAAAAAAGAAACACTTTTTGATAGGTATGCCCCTCAGGTACATACAATGTAACCTCTGCTGATTCTTTATTACCCAAATCCTGCGGCACAACACTCAAATATAATGTTCCGTCAGCCACATAGCACTGAAACTCTTCTGCACCAACACTTTGCACGCCAAAGCAATCATTCTCGGAAGGCACCACTCTGCATGTTCCGTTAAAAATGCTGATATCAAGATTGGTTACTTCCGATGCATCTGCCAATGCCATATTAGTATAGTCACCAATGATTGTTTCGTACTCTTCGTTTATTTTTACCGAAAAATCATCAATGTCCACCGTAAATCCGTTAATATTAGTAATTCTCTCCAATAACGGAATACGCTCCACGCTTTCTGACACCCCTACACGCATAAGATGTACAAGTTCTGTTACTTCTTTGCTTAACTCTCCGGCGCCACCCATCAAAAGCCCGACAATCACCATAATTGCTCCGACAGTAACGAATGTAATTGCAATTTTAAACAGGGATTTAATCTTTCTTCTCATGAATGTCCTCCCTGCCTGTTATCTTTTTAAACAATACCGGAACTGCAACACCATACCACCAAAGCACAAAACATTCCAGCAATAAAGCAACACCGATATTACACACACCAAATCCCATCACCGCAACGGCACCCATAGGCATGGAAAAAAGTTTCTCGATGCCAATTCCAACCATTGCCACACCGGCAATCAACTGCCCCAAACCTACTACAGCCAATAACAGGATACTGAAAAATAAAACAAGTAAAAATAAAAGAAGCAAGATTGCCAAAGCATTGATAAAGGCAAGTGGAAGAAAAAGAATACAAATTGCAAGAATCGTTTCCAAAGCTATATTATTCTGTTCCGCTTTGTTCTCGCCCATACCTGCTCCTTTCTCACCTTCTCAATAAGCTTCAATAATTCAATAAAATTAATGCATCTGACAATACTCAATTTAGTATTATATTATTATTTTATTGTTTTTACAATATTTCTTCTCTTTTTTGGTTTTTTGACCAATTCGGTTAATTTTAATAATGTTTACATAAAAAATATCCCTTTTTATCCACTTATTCGCGCTTTTTCCACAGCAAATTAGTGACACAACTGCTATATGTGGATAACTTTTAACGATTTTATTCGACAAATCCACCATTTCCACCACTTTATCCACAAGTCGAATCTTGCAAAAAATTGTCGATTTCATACGACAACAGTGTCGTTTCAAGTGTCATTTTGTCATTTTTTGTCGAAATGTAGTTACATAACATCACCAAAAACACTTTTCCATTATGCACCTACGAAAAGTCCCTTGACTCATTGACTTTCCGCTACAATCCTCTTCTTTGTTCCCAAAAAGCCTTTATTGCACTCGTAACATTATTTGCATCTACTATCTCATAAGAATTCCATTCTCTCGGAAACAGTCTTTGATATGAAGTTTCTAAAAAACGTTCCTCAAGAAACGCAACAATACCCACATCTTCAGCAGTACGAATAACACGTCCCGCCGCTTGCAATACTTTATTCATTCCGGGAAAAGTATATGCATAATCAAATCCTTTCTGCTCCGTCTCGTCAAAATGTTTTCGCAAAATATCCCTTTCCGGTCCTACTTGCGGCATTCCGTTTCCTACAATAATTGCTCCAATCAGCCTCTCACCTTTTAAATCAATGCCTTCCGAGAAGATTCCTCCCATCACACAGAAGGCCACCAGACTCTTTTCAGCCGACTCATTTTCTTCAAAACAATCTAAAAAAGCTTCCCGCTCATCCTCACGCATGCTTTCGCCCTGCATAAGAATCTCATCCTTTTCTGCCGGTCCGAAGCAATCATATACCGCATTCGCAAACGCATAGGACGGAAAAAACACAAGATAATTTCCTTTTTTGACCGAAGTTATGCTACGTATGTAGGAAGCAATTCTTTCATACATTACGATCCCCCTGCTCCGATACCTGCTCGTAACATCCTTTGCAATAAAAAGTCCTCTTTTCTCAGGATCAAATACAGACGTAGCATATACTTCATAGTCCTCCTTAGTCCCGCCTAAAAGACTTTTATAATATTGAATCGGCAATAACGTGGCCGAAAAAAGCGTAGAACTCACGCCTCTGTCCATACATGTCCGCAGGTGATAAGACGGATTAACACAGAACAGTCTACATACAAAACGGTCTTGCCCTTCGTATTTTAAATATATTCTGTAATTCTCATCCAAACCTTCCCAAATCAGCAGAAAATGGGACAATTCAAAGTAAAAATCAAGTATTTGACTACGTAAGTCAGTGTCTTTTTCTTCATCCTCCAGATACTTCTCAATCTTACTGTACAGATTATTAAGGCGCAATACTAAAGAAGAGAGCCGCTCCGGCGCATCCAGCTCGAGGAAGTCGCATTCGCAACGCCTTTTTAAATTCAACATCTCTTTATTACAACTGTTTAATTGACGTACAATCGCTTCCAACTCCGGATACAGCTTTGTTTTATTATCCGTAAAATCCTTAATCGCTTCCCTTAACTCCAACAAATCCTCTTTTACGATTTGGGCAGAATACATCTCGCGTCCTCTTTCCAGAAGATTGTGTGCTTCATCAATCAAAAACAAATGCTCGCCCTTCGCCCCTTCCGCAAAGAATCTCTTTAAATAAACATGAGGATCAAACAAATAATTATAGTCGCAAATAATACCGTCAGAATATAAACTCATATCCAAACAAAACTCAAAGGGGCATACCATATACTTCTCGGAATACTCTTCAATCTTCTCTCTGGTAAAAGCATCCTCCGTAGTCAGCAAATCGTACATAGCATCATTGATGCGATCATAATGTCCCTTGGCATAGGGGCAATCCTTAGGATTGCACTCCGTCTTTTCCATAGGACATATTTTTTCTTTCGCAGTAATAACCACGGTCTTCATCCTTAAGCCTTCACGACGCATAATATCATATGTGTCGGCTGCAACCGTTCTGGTAATGGTTTTCGCCGTAAGATAAAAGATACGTTGGGCCTTGCCCTCCCCCATCGCCTTAACGGCAGGAAACAGTGTTGATATGGTTTTACCAACGCCTGTCGGTGCCTGGATAAACAATTTCTTCTGATGACAGATTGTGTGGTATATATGTGTAACCAATTCTTTCTGCCCGTCACGATACTCAAACGGAAACTCTGTTGCTTTAATGGAAGTTTGACGTATTTCTCTCCATTTCACCTCAAAATCTGCCCACTTCTTGTATTGACTTATTAAGTCATCAAACCATAAAGTAATATATTCCCGGCTGTATTCTTCTTCAAAATAACGTATTTCTTCTGTTTCTAAGTTACAATAAGTCATTCTGACAGAAATTTCCTCTAAGTCATTTTGGACGCAATAAAAAAAGGCATAACACATTGCCTGGGCAAGATGCACAGGCTGCGGTGCCTCTAATTTATCAACCTCGCGATAAGTTCCTTTAATTTCATCAATCACAACGCCTGTAGAAGTTATAATTACACCATCGGCACGTCCCTCAATTATAATTGTATAATCGTCTGTAACAAACCGATATCTCATCGGTACCTCGGCCTCATAAGCACTTCCCGCTCTTCTTTGAAGCATTCGATGGATTCGGCTACCTTCCTGCATAGCCTGTTCGCTTGCCTTCGCCGAATGACGACTATCTATATCCCCGGAACGCATAATAAACTCTACCAGGTTGCGGACTGAAATATGGATTTCCACCTTACTAGTCCTCCCAATGCCACTCTTTAAAATAGGGGCATCTTCGTCGATATGCTAAGTTTCTTATAAAACTTAACACATCGACGTATTCTACTCTCTACTCTGTATTGTTATATTATCACAACTTTATTCCTTTTTCAATGCTTTTGCAGAACATTTGTTCTCATTTTTATTATAATTATAATAGCGGCAATAAGTAAAAGTATCGATATAATTGCTCCAGTAGGTGAATACACGGCTTTTCCTATGCTCTCGAATTCATACGTAATGTCTGACAAATGATTTGCAACCATATGAAACAATACCGGTGCCACAAAACTCCCTGTCCACTCATACACCATAGCCAACAGACACCCCATGATAAAAGCATAAATGCCCTGCACTAAATTTCCATGATATAAGCCAAAGAAAAGAGCCGATATTAAAACCGCAACCCACACGGGTGAAATCCCACGCAACCTTTTATAAATCACCTGTCGAAATACAAGTTCCTCAGATATGGGTGCTACAATCTCATAACAGAGAATTCTTGCCCACCAGGGGATTCCAAAGAAGGTACTTTCTTCCGGTGCCACAGGCTTTGCAAATAAATCATCCCAGGGAATCATCCCGAGAAGAATGTTAAACAATGCCGATGCACTGTAAGCCATCACAATAACAATAAATATCTGCAATACCGGCTTATATTTTATTTTGAAATCGATTTCCGCGCTTTTGATTGTGCCAATAACCGCCAGTGCCGCCACAGCCATTCCGATAGCGTTTAGATACATGCTATGCCACTCACGTACGCCGGGTATCCATGACAACAACGACAACGTAAGCAGATAGCCTACGATGTATATACCAATGCTTCCGCAAATCATAAAAAGCGTCTGAAATACTTTTATTTTTTTATCCATTTCCAACTCTTTTAACTCCGTCATAAAAGATTGCCCTCCGACAATCCACGGCTTTTATATATTAAATTCACATAAAAGTTATGCATCCAGCTTACTTAACAGAAGTTCTTGCAACTGCGCTACCGTATCTACCACGTAAGTCGCGCCGGCTTCCACCAATTCATTGTCATTAGCAAATCCGTAGGTTACACCAATGCTGTCAATGCCAAAGAACTTAGCACCATTTATATCGAAATGACGATCCCCTACCATAACAGCCTGTGCTTTACGCGTTTTCTCATCTAAGCCCATACGACGGAAAGCTTCCTCGATAACATCTTCCTTTTCACCACGTTTCCCTTCCATATCACTTCCGGCTACATAATGAAAATACTCATACAAATCAAAATGTTTCAAAATATCTTCCACATAAACCTCCGGTTTGCTGGAAGCTACTGCAAGAATGAATCCCGCGTCTTTTAACGCTTTTAACATGGTTGCGATTCCCTCATAAGGCATATTTTCATACTTGCCCACATCTGAATAGCGTTCTCTGTAAAAAGCCACACCTCGGTCAGCCTCTTCACCCACAATTCCGTAGAATTCACGGAAACTTGTTTTTAACGGCGGTCCGATAAAACACTCCAACTCCTTTAATGTCGGCGCCGGTCTTCCCAATTTAATAAAAGCATGTTGCACCGACTTACAAATTCCTTCTCTGGAATCTGTAAGGGTTCCGTCCAAATCAAATAAAACAACTTTATACATAATTATTTCCTTTCTAATCTACCGCAATGACCTTGTGAAGGGCAAAGGAATAAATCAGTTTTTCTTTTACTTTCTTGTGCGTCAGGCGTTCTAAGGCCTGTGCGTAGTATTCCAGCTGTGTGTGGTATCGTTTCACCAGTTCTTCCGCCTCCGAAACACGGTCCGTCTTGTAATCCATCAGCACCAAGCCGTCTTCTTCCTCGAAATAAACGTCGATGACACCCTGCACCAGAACTTCTTCGTCTTCGGGAAATTCTTCTTTAACAGTATTAGCTTTGACACCCATCATAAAAGGTTGCTCTCTTCGAAGTTTCCCCTTCTTTTGTGCCTCGCCCATACGCTTTGCCAAATCCGTCTGCATAAAAGCCGACACTTTCAATGCACTTACCAGTTGATTATCTTCCGCAGAAATACGCAACTCTTCAATGGAACGTTTTCTCACGCTCTCAATTGCCGCATCCATATTATCCCCTTTTAAAGCAATTGTAAAATCCATAAGCTCCATCACGCGATGATATGCACTACCGCGTCTTCCTCCACTGATAACCTCTTTTTCGCCCGAAATAAAAGCAGGAACATAAGACTCAATTTCTTCTTCCTTATAAAGTTCCTGACAGCCTTCCGCTTCTTCCACATAAGCCGCCTTTTTCAATTCGGATACCGTGGTTTTGGTATAAAGCCCTTCCAAAGAAGTGTGGGGATATTCATAAGCTTCCCAGGCAGTTTGCATCGACAAGCCTTTTAATGCTTCCCTTAACATACCTGTTTCAACCTGCTCTGCTGATTGCTGCATTTCAAGAATATCCGTGGCGTATTCTTTTATCTCAAACAAGTCCTTATTTTGTAGCGCAATAGGCAGTACCATATCCATAAAAGACTCTGCCTTCAAAATATCATACACTTTTACTTTATCTCTGACAACCTCCGGCATCACACCTTTTCCAAGTAAAATCAACTTTTCCTTGGCTCTTGTCATTGCAACATATAAAACACGCAAATCTTCGCCACGACTATCATTCTTTTTCTTAACCGCAATGGCATTTTTCATCTGCGTTTTCCGTTTACATCGAAGGGTTAGGTCGATACAATCCCCTGCGATACCGCAATCCGCATCCATCAGTAAAGAAGCTGAAAACTCTTTTTTAACGAACGTGTTACCGAAACCGGCCACAAAACAAATCGGAAACTCTAAGCCCTTGCTTTTATGGATGGTCATAATACGGACTACATCTGCGTTGGCATCCAAAATATTTGCCTCGCCGAAGTCCACCTCCTTCTCCTTAATCATCTCCATATAACGGATAAAATCAAAGAGCCCCGTGTAACCGCCGCTTTCAAAAGCTTTGGCTTTCTGTAACAGAACCATTAAATTTGCTTTTCGTTGTTGTCCTCCCGGAAGCGCCATACAATAATGCAGGAAACCTGTTTTTGCAAAAATAGCTTCCATCAATTCGTAAACACTATGATAAATCGTTTCCTCACGCCAGCGCTCAATCTCTTGGATAAATTTTTCCGCCTTCTGTCTTAAGCTCGGATCACTTCCCTTCAGGGCATACTCCGTTAAGCTGTCATAAAGACGTCCCTTCTTCTTGTTAAAAACACGAATCCGGGCAATTTCTTCTTCCTGAAACTTACCCAAAACCGAATGCATAACTCCAAGCAACGGAATATCCTGTCTTGGATTGTCTAATATCGTCAGATAATTTAAAATTTCCTTTACTTCTGTTGCCGCAAAATATCCCGTTGCAGATGCTACATATGTAGGAACGCCTTCTTTCTCCAGGATTTTCTTGACAATATCATCCACACCATTGGCCTTACGCAACAGTATCACCATATCCTTAAACTGTGCCGGTCGCATCTCTTCGGTCTTACTGTCTTTGACTAAAGTATCACCCACAATTTTTTTGATATGCGACGCCAGAATATATGCCTCAGCCTCTACATCCGTAAGATGATTCTGTGCAAATTCTTCTTTGTTGTATAAAAGAACTTCCGTCTTGTAATTACTCTCCGTTTGCTCATAGGATGCGCCAAGGTAAAGCTTTGCCCGGTCATCATATTTTACACGACCGACCTCTGGAATCATCAGCTGCTCGCAAACTGCATTTACACTTTCAATTACTTCTTTACGGCTACGGAAATTCATGGACAAATTCACCAGACGATTTTTTCCTGTCTCAGCATCAAAAGAATTATATTTCTCCATAAAAATTTCCGGTCTTGCCAGACGAAAACGATAAATGCTCTGTTTTACATCACCCACCATAAAGCGGTTCCCAAAATCCGTCTCCTGGCGGCTTATGCTGTCAATCAGGCACTCCTGCACCTGATTACTGTCCTGATACTCATCTACCATAATTTCTTCGAAATATTCGCGGTAGTTTATTGCGACTTCACTGGGAACATATTCATCGCCTTGTTTTTTCAGTAAAATCTTTAGCGCCAAATGCTCCATATCCGAAAAATCAACAATATTCTTTTCACGCTTTTTACACTCAAACAAAACCGCAAATTCCAGCACGCATTTTAACAATGCGGCAACTGTTTTACCGGCTTCCATATTATCTGCTGCCATTTCATCTACCGATGCATAGTAAAATTGTTTCGTAATATCCTTAATACTTTTTTTACAGTGTTCACGAAGCTCTTTTACTTCTTCTTTTACATCTTCATCTACATCATCAATCTTTTTCCTTGAAAAAGCTTTGAATGTATGCATTGCATACAACTGCGCTCTTTCAGCGTGATTTTTTGACTCTGTCAACAGCTTGTAAAATTGAATATCATCCGTCAAGGCTTCTTCATAGGTATAAGGACCACCGTTCTGCCGGCATAATTCAATCGCCTCACAGGAAGTTTCTCTACACATCTCCAAAACAGCATCCTCATAGTCATAAATAACATTTTCGAGTTCCTTGTTGAATCCGCCGTTTTCACTCTGTAACTCTGCTATACAGGAGTTTAAATAATCCTCCGGAAACGGATTACTCTGCGAGAAAAGATGCAATTTCAGAATCATATCTTTCAGGTCTTTGTCTTTTCCGTTGCCGGCATACTTTTCAATCAATTCCAAAAACTCCGGCTGACTTTCATCATATTTTTGTTCAAGATATTCTTCCAGTGTTTCCTGCTGTAACAGTTTCACTTCTCCATCATCTGCTATACGAAACGCCGGATCCAACTGAATTTCATGAAAATGATTTCGAAGAAGATAGAGACAAAAACTGTCTATGGTCGTAATCTGTGCATTATTCAGCAAAGTAAGCTGCTTACGTAAATGATTGTTATCCGGCTCTTCATCCAGTTTTTTACGCATTGCCTTCCCGATTCTTTCACGCATCTCAGCTGCTGCCGCATTTGTAAACGTCACAATCAGCATACGGTCAATCTGAATCGGTTGCTCTTTATCACAAATTCTTTGAACGATACGTTCCGTAAGCACTGCCGTTTTACCGCTACCGGCAGCTGCAGATACCAATATATTGCAATTCCTAAGATCAATTACCTTCTGCTGATCCTCCGTGTACTTCACCGCCATCGGCTATACTCCCTTCAAACTCCTCTAACTTCATCACTTTTGGTTGTATTTTCTCATATCCTTTTATCTTGGCATCAAATCCGCATACATCTTTATACGCACAATAGGTACAAGAATCCTTTTCCCCGATTATTGTCGGTGAAACGTCAATTTTACCATCAACAATCTGCTCTGCCAATTGAATAGTTTTATCTTTCGCATAATCTAAGATTTTATTTAAAACCACCGGGTCATAAACGCTTTTGGTCAATTTAATTCCGTCTTTGGTTACGCTGACCGGCACTACCATGGAATGCTGTTTTAAATCATGATCCAAGGCATCTACAATCCCTGACCTTGCAACTACGGCGCCACTGGTTTTCAGCGCACGAAGCATCTCTTTTTCACTCTCTTCAGGGCTCATGACCTTGTCTGTTGCAATAATAGGATCTTGTGTACAATAGTACAACATAGCCGCCGGTACCACATCTTTGTTCGGATACTTCTCGCGCAACATTTTAATTGCCTGGCTTAAATAAACTGCCAACTGCAAAGAGACGCCATAATAAAGGCTGTTAATATCAAACTCATGCTGACCGGACTTATAATCTAAAACTTTTACAAATATTTCATCCGGCTGGACGCAGGCATCAATGCGGTCAATACGGCCTTTTAAAAGAAGCTGTCCGTCAGTTCCGAAATTATAAAGATCCGCAAATTGTTTCTCGTATGCAAACGGTTGGAAACTTCCATGCTGTAACTGCACCTGTAACGTATTGATACTACGCTGTACAATACGTTTTAACTGATTGCGGTAATAACGGTTCTTAGCACCTTCCTGTAAAATAGCGCCATCATAATTCACCGCTACTTTATCGACTGCCTCTTCGATAAAATCATCAATTGCATTACTGTCTATCGTCATCCAATCTAAATTCTCAGACAGCAACTTTTGGCCAAACATTTGAAGAATATCGTGCATGACATTACCCATATCCATATTCTCAAAGCCATATTCCTCCCGCTCTTCCAGATGCAATCCGTAAGAGATAAAATGCGCATAATGGCATCCTGCAAATTTCTCCAAACTACTGATACTGCACTCCAATATTTTACCGTATAATTCTACCGCAAGCTTTCGTTCCAAATCGGTAGGGTTATAACGCATAAATGCCGCTTCCGTAATATCAGAAAGCCATTCTTTATATTCTTCCCTTCCGGACAAGTCACCATATAACGCGAACAATTCTCTGCTTTTATCCTCAGACAAATTACCTGAAACATATTCGCACAACAAGGTGCTGATTCTGTTTTGGGCATCTTCCGCAGATAAAATTACCGCATTCTGACTTTGTGTCTTTGTCTCCAGACACGGAAACAACTTCTCTAATTCCGCAATCAGATAAGCCGGACGTTTACTGCTGCCATCTTCCTCCATAACGGCATAAGACAAATACAAATAATCCGAAGGCTTTGTCAAATTCATATACAAATATAAATGCTCGATAAACATCTGTGAAGCCGGTGTGGGTGCAAGCTCCTGACCGGAACTTAAAAGAAACTCCCTTTCCATATCGGAAATAAGACCACCCTTACTGCTGCTTTGTGGAATATTGCCATCGTTAACACCAAGGAAAAACAGGGCTTTAATATCTTTTAGCCTGGTTCTCTCGATATCGCCCACCACAAGCAAATCCACGCCCTGCGGAATGGTGCGGACGCGAATTTCTCCAAAGCCCGCATCCAAGATATCCGCAAACTCCTGCAGCGACAACATATCTTCATCCAACAATTCCGCAATCTGATTGAACAAATCCATAATCAGTCTGTAAATCTGTCGATATTCCAAAGCTCCCGACAAATCATTTCGTTCTTCCAACTGTACCGCATAATCTTCCAGTTTCTTCTCTATATTCTGCGCTACGCAGAAATGATAAAAGACTTCACACCATTTGCGTGCCGGAAGAACTGCGACCTGACTTTCTGATACCAGTGTGGCAAATATACAGGCAAATTTCTCTCTTAAATCGTTAATGCCAGTAAATGCTTTATCATCTCTTTTACTTTCTTTATGCGCATACTTAAAAGGCGTATTCCACGCCGAATATCCTTTTATTCCCCTTGCTCTTACATAATTTTCCAGTATGTCGATTTCTTCCTTCGTAAAGTCTGTCATACCACTGCGAAGGAAGCGGAATACATCCGTATAATGAAAACCATAGCGCAACACTGTAATGGCATTACGAAGAAATGCCACAAACGGATTGCTCAATAAATCCCTTGTTGCATCCATAAAATATGGCACGCCGTATTTTTCAAACTGCTGGCGCAACGGCGCCTCATACTGGCTCATATTACCCGTTACAACAGCAATATCGCGATAACGATACCCCCTTTTTTCAATCATCTCAAACATCTCGGCACACAGACAACTACACTCTTCACGCACATTAGCCGCTTTGACAATTTGGATGGAAGAAACAGACTCTTTGTATGAATCTCCTTTTTCACGGAAGAGATTACGCTCCAAATGTGAAAGTTCTGTATTGTTTTCAAAGCGTTTTACCGGTGTGCAGGAAAGCGTCACATCTTCTTTTAACGGAATGCGGTTTAATTCAGCTTTCTTTTGTAATGTCTTTACCGTTTGGCGACTCAAATGAAATAAAAAGTCCTCCCCTTCCATACGATACGGGCTGTATCTATGGTCCATTTCCAGCGTAATTATGACATTCTCAGACAAACACATCAATTCTTCAATAACATTATTCTGAATCGGCGTAAAACCTGTAAATCCATCGAATACAAAAGTGCTTCGCTTCACTGTTTCAGACAGTTTTAAGCGTTTAGTCAGTAAATCCAATGTTTCTTCTTTGGTGATAAACTTATCTTCACATTCTTTTAGAAAAACGCTGTAAATGTAACTTAAATCTTTTAATTTTAAATATAAGGGTCTTTTATGTTCGGAATATTCCGAAAGTTTCTTAACATCCTCCGGTTTCAGCCCGTACTGCATAAATTCCGAAAGAACCGATTTCACTTCCTGAATATATCCGGGTTTCTTTAAGCCCACGGCAAGAACAGGAATATGTTCTTTCTCGGCTTCCGCAACCTTACGAAGCAAAAGACATTTTCCGGTGTCATCCAGTATTAAACGTTCATCTCTTCCCACCTCTTCGAAAATGCGGTGAGACAATCGACCGAAACTCAATACATCGATATTTAAAATTCCTCCGTCGGGATGCATTTTAACCATTTGCTTCTGTGTCTGCATCGTAAACTGATCCGGTACAATCATAAAATAATTCTTGTCCGGATTCTGAATTGCCTCATGTATAATTTTCTTCTGAACACCCACACTTTTACCTGCGCCGGATGCCCCAAACCAAAACTGTAATGCCATGTATTGTATGTCTCCTGTTTATTCTAAATCCCATACTCTTTCAAGGATATTTTTATAATAATTACCACATCAAACCCTATCAATCATTATAACATAAAAAGCCACTCTTACCAAGGCGTAAACCCTTGATAAAAGTGACCTAATGGTTCATATAATGCTAAGTATAATTTGTAACAATTATACTTATGATACCGCCTGTGCAATATCAAAATACAACTCTCTCTTACCCGGCAATACGGTATCTTTTGCAAGAAGTACGAATGCGAGAAGAAGCATATGTGTATCAACCGGCTGAATCTCAATATTATTCTGCTTTGCATAGTCCTTACAATAGCTTTCAATAAGACGAATCGCATATTTGGCTCTTGTCTTGATTCTGATATCCTCACACTGAAGCAATTCAGCGGTTTCCTGTAATTCAATATTATCATAAAAATATGCAAGCGCAGTAATCAAATGTACCTCAGGCAACTGTGAAATATAATTTGCTGCAAGTGCCGCCGTCTCTGCCTCAGTAAACATAGTAGCACCGCCTTCAACAACAGGCACTACGGGCATCTTATCAAATCTACCCATTTCTTCATCCATAAGCATTGTAGAACAATGTACATTCATCCAATCCATCAAATGTCCGTACATAATACCATTCATCCACTTTACGGCATCTTCAGGCTTCTGAAGTCTGCCCAGACGCATCGCCATACTCTTATATATTTTTATAATTAATTTAGCCGCTTCCTCATCATTATTTACAATCATCTTAATGTGGAAATAGAAATCATTTGCGGTCAAATCATAAAGTTCCTGAAACGCCTTCTTATTTCCTGCCAACAATTCCCTCATAATAACTGATAACTCATATGTATGTGTCACGGTTATCCTCCTTTCGAGTCCCACCTCGTTATATTTTACACAAAATCAACCATTCCCCAATGGATTTGCTTTTCCCTCTACACAGATATTTCCTATATTCTCGAAGAATAATGTGAACATTCTGTGATTTATTTATATCTTACCATATTTTAAAAAGAAATCCAGTGTTTTTTGGTAGATTTTAAGATATAAAATATTTTTGTCCGATGTCCTAAGGCCGGCTTCCGATTACCAAATCACCTTCACAGTATACGGCCATTTTATCTGCGCCGCCTGCCGAATAATCGTTACCAAAATTAAAATTACTCCAGTCGTCTTTAGCCACACGGACCTGAATGGTTAACTCATCTCCCGGTCGTAATGCATCCTTGGAGTCACACGTAATAGAAAGCTTGGTATCCGCATTGGTTTTATTTCCGGAAACTGTCGTAAAACTACCGTTCACTTTGTCAGTAATCGCAGAATACGTACTGCCCGATAGACACGCGTAGTCACAATAGAAATTCACGGTCTTATCACCATCGTCCGTAAAGAAATATTGAATGTCCAAATCAGAAAGTGCTACCGCCTCTTCACCGTCATTACGGACTGTGATAAAAAATGACATACTGGAACCGCTACCGCTCTTGGACTGATTATCCACAGTCATAGTAAGTCCGTTTCCGCTTGCAGTATTCGAACCCGCAGGCGTTGTTGTAGTTCCCTGCTGATTACCGGCAATACTATTATCTGCCGCATCATTCTGCACAGGCGTTGAAACCGCTACACCTTCACCATCAGGTTCAGAACCAAAAATCAATTCTCCGTCAGCATACAACGCCATATGGGACGCTTTTACAAGGCTGCCGCCATTGGTTCCTGCAATGTCCTGATAAGAGAAGTCATTGCTGTTATCCCATGAAGATGCCGAAGTCATTCTAAACTGTACTTCTTTTTTGTAACTGCTCTGTCCGCCGGGATAAATCGGTTCACCGGCGAATTGAATTTCAACGTAATAAATATGATTTTCTTCATCCCAGGGCATAACGCCTACTGCAGTTCCGCCCTGGCTGTAGTTGGTATTCAATGAAATATCACTTGCACTTCCGCCATTTGCATATACTTCACTTAAATCCATAAAATAACGTAATGTCACCTGATCCAAAGTTCTTGCAGGCCACGCGGAAGCATTGGTTACATACGCTTTTACTTCCAAATGATTATCACCTGTTACATTTACGCATGCGTCAATATAAACCTCATCTACGGTCACTTCTTCCACCGCACCGAAATTCACCAGTGTCTGACCGCCAAACTCTTCATACAGGCAAGCAAGTGCACCTACAATACCTGCATTATAATCGCAGGCAACTTCGTTATTGATGTAATTTGAAACCTCATCCTGATAACCGTCATTGGAATCCGGTCCGCCAACCAACGCACCGTACAAAGTATGTCTCGCCTCTGCAGGTTCGTTCATATTGTTGCTGTATGATCCCTGTGCAGTTCTGTGATGTGGATTCTGCGGATAATCCTCGCCGAATCCGATTAAATACGATCTTCCCGTATCGCCCAACGCATAATTTACCTGCGCCACACCAAAGTCATGATATGTCGCTTTTTTACTGTCAGGACAAACATCGGAATTACTGTATACCAAAGCCACAAAAGCTTCTGTTGTAGAGTAACGTAAAGAGCCCCATGAATCCAGCCATGCAAGTCCCTGAGGTGAGTATGTAATACGCTCACCATTTAATCCTGTAGTCCAATAATCCAAATTATCTTCTACAAGCTGCTTATATGTAGAGTCTCCTGTTTCCATTGCCAATAAAGTCGCAGCACCGATGGATACGTTATCCCAGCAATGCGCCCACTTCGGATTGGTATCTGCCTGGGCAAAATAAGTTTTGGCATCAGCCAGATATTTGTCATCACCGGTAGCAATATACAACCAGGCTGCTGCCCAGGTTAATTCATCATAAAAACCGCTATGGGAGGTATAAAAGCCGTTTGCCGCAGTATAACCCGCATCACTCTTTGTTGCTGCCGCAAATTCATACAACTGAATTGCATGCTCCAAACACTCTTTTGAATACTCCGGATCTTCATCCTTAAAAATCACTGAACAGGATGCCAGCGATGCCGCCGCCCCTGCGCTTACCGTAGAACCCGGATTCTGCATATCCACTTTGTAAGCAGGACGGTTCATTTGCATTACTTCCGCAGGTCCCCACCATGAGTGGTCTGCAGAACCGTCACCCACCTGATAGTAGAATACATTTTCTTCCGGATGACATTTTATGAAATAATCATTAATCCAGCGGATTGTATCCTGAATATATACAAGCTGTCCGCTTTCTTCGTAGCTTTCATAGCTTTCATATACAGACCATGCCAAAGTGGATGAAGTATACGCCATAGGCAAATTAAACTTCACATGATCTCCGGCATCGTACAAACCTCCGGTCAAATCCAAGCCAACATCCGCACCGTCCGTCAAACCGGAATCACCGCGCCAGTTACATCTTGTTTCTTCCGGCAAATCACCGGAACGCTGTAATTCATAAAAGAGAATTGCCTTTTGAAGCGCCTCACCGTAATTGTATTTACCGGTTCCTTTTCTTCCCTCATATTCAGTTGCATTCTCAGAAAGTTCACCTGTATTAATATTAGTGTTCGTAGTACTTCCGGTAAAAGTATCATCATCTTCCTCTTCGGAGTCTTCTTGCACTGTTTCTTCCACAGACTGTGATTCAGTATTAACTTCTGCCACAGTTTCCTTTTCACCTATTACTGCTTTAATAATTGCGAACGCAGCCGCAATCATAGCACCTACACCAATAATCATAACAAGAAGGATGATTAAAATAATCAGCCACCATTTTTTCTTCTTTTTCTTCTTTTCATGTTCCTGAGAAGGCGCGTTTTCTTTGGTCGCATCTGAAGTCTCTGCTACGCTTACATCTTCTGCCGTTTTACTCATATCTTTCTTTTCGTCTGACATTTTATTCTTCCTCTTCCAAACCTCTTAAAAGTGCCTGCGTATTCAATAACTCTTTCTTGCCTTTATTTGCACCTTTATCATTTTTTTGCGCTGCATTATTCGATTGCACCGGTTGATTTCCGACAGGCATTGTACCGGCGTTGTTTCGGTTCATATTCTGATTGGTTACCTCACCACCGCCTTTGGTCCAAACCCTTACATTAGAGCTACGCTTCATCTGTTGCGTAATGTTACCCGAATTCTGCATTGCGTTGCCCTGCATCTGCGGTACTGTTGCTTGTTGGTTTGCCTGCGGTGTTGCCGTTGTAATTTTATTTGTCTGTGCTATCGTCGATGTTTGCTTATTTGCCTGCGGCGCAGCACTCTCATAGCTTCTTTCTGCCATCATGGCACCGGCCTGAAGCGCCGCATTGGACGATGCCTTTTTATCTGCAGTCGCGGCTTCCTTCTGAGCCTTCTTTTCAGCTTTGAGCAAACGTTTTTCATCTGCCTTTTCCTTGCGGGCCGCACTTTTACGTTTCATGGCCTCTACAGGCACCAGCTTGGATAAATCCAGATGGAAACGTCTTACCGCAATATCCCAAACAAACCAAACAGCCGCCATTACCAAAAGAATGGTAGACAAATTCCATCGACTCTTTACATGTTCGGGCTGTGTGGCAAATACTTCCGAAGCTTCCGTAATAATACTGCCGCCTACAGAAGCCACATACTCTTCCATTAATGTATTTTCGGGATAAAAACGATACTCCAACGAATACTGGTTAATGGCCGCTGTATTCATACTGCTGACCACTTCTTCGCCTTCTTTTTGCTGTACGTTAATCGTATATACACCTGTGGTTGCAGTTTCGATTTCCGCAATATATTCTCCGGGTTTCACAGGGTCCAAAACCACTTCTGTCGCATTACCTTCATCATCAAATACCATTGCAATTACTTCGGTATCTGCACTGAAATTTTCTGTAGTATAGTGAATTTCCGAACGGCTTCCGTTCTGCTGCACTTCCACATACGCACCTTCCATGCTCATATCCTGGGTAACATACTGGATAATGTTGTGCCACATCAGCTGGGTATTCTCCCACCCCGAATAATTGGCAGACCACTCACCGGTCATATCGGAAGTCCAGGCAACGGTTTTACCCAATCCGTACTGCCAATAGCATAAAACAGGATCACCGTAATGCGACTGCAGTAACTGAATACTACGCTCTTTCGGTGTTGTTGCCACATATCCTTTTAAGGCAGGCAATCCGTCTACCACCACGTCACGCAGAATCGCGTCATTGGAAGTAACAATCGGTGTAAACTCCTCATGAATCAAATATGTATTCGAAGATAAAAATACTTCCTGCGCAAAAATTCTCGGAATATCTGTTGTGATATCCGTATAAAAGTAACGTCCGTTACAACTTTCCGCAAGGTCTCTTAAAAGCGTTTCATTACAGCCTGTTCCTACCGCTACGGTGGACAATGTAATGCCTGCCTCGTTAATCGTCTCTTTTAACTCATCATAATCGCCATAGGTATCCTGACCGTCTGTCAAAAGAATGATGTGTTTAATCTGTGCTTCGCATTCACTAATATCCGTTGCCGCTGCCAAAAGCGCAGGATAAATAGACGTACCGCCATCGATACCGATTGCAAATATTTTACTGGAAATAGCACCCTTATCTGTTGCCAGCTGCAAAGGCACCACTCTGTCGTAACTGTCATCAAAAGCCATAACACCTACATAGTCGGTGTCACGCACATTCTCTACCGCTGCATTGGCCGCTTCTTTGGCCAGGTCAAGATTCGTGATAATACCGTTACCGTCGCTCATACTGCCTGACTGGTCAATGACCATTTGCAATGCCATAACGGGCACTTCATTTTCACCCTGCAAATCCATTTTTACGGGTAATACTTCTTCGATTACGGTATCACGATAATTTCCCAGGGCAAAACTGTTCTGACCACCGGTTACAATGAAACCGCCGCCATAATTTTTAATATAAGTCTGAAGGTTTTCCATAAAACCGTCACGCAAATCATCTGCATAGACATCCACAAAAATAATTGCAGAATACTCCGTAAAATCTGATAAGGTTGCAGGCACTGTGGAAGGCGTCACACAATCGTATTTTACACCGATACTGTCAAGAATTCCTTTGAACTCCGTTGCCTTTCCTTCGGAACCCTCCACCAAAAGCAAAGGCAGTTCCACCTCAATATTGGTATATGCCGAGAATTCGTTGTTAATGGTAACCGTATCTTCTGCCGCTTCCACCGTTACTCGATAAGTCTTCAAGCCCTCGTCCGTCTGGGTATCCATAAAAACAAATCGGTTGGTACCCTCCTGCAATATGACGGCTTGCTGACCTTTTAAGGTTCTGCCGGAATACAGGCTTACCACAGCCTGACAGGCAACATTACTTTCTACTTCCACATTAATGTTAAAATTCTCACCGATGCCCACTTCTTCGGGAATGGACAAATCACTGACATATACTTCATTGGCAAGGTTTTCTTCCAACTTCTTTACCTGAAAATCACAACCGGTTGCCACTACGTAAGACGCCGTATTTCGAATGCTTCCTTCATTCTCGTTACCATCGGTAATCAAAACAATACGCTTTGCGGAATCTTCCGGCATTTCAGCCAAGGCAATATTTACCGCCTCTTCCAAATCCGTCGCTTCCGTTGTGACATCCGTCTGAAACTCCGAAAATGAAATATCCTGTGAAATAAACTGCTCCACACGGCTGTCACTACCAAACGCAATTACACCTACGTAATCATGTTTTCCCTTTTCTGCTACCGCTTCATTAACAAACTCAATAACTTCTTCTCTCTGCTCCCGCACACTGTCGGAAACATCTACGAGAAAAATGGTGGTAACATCACGTCCCACCCATTTGATTGACACCTGCGCAAGCGCAAGAACCAAGGCTGTAGCCAATATCGAACGTACCACAACCTGCCCCATTCTTGTCTTCTTATTCTGCGCAATCATATAGCGCATGGAAAAAATCAACAAACCGATGACTACCGGAATCAGTAGTAAAAACCACGGTCTTTCGAAAGAAATATCCATTTCTGCACCTCTATATCAGCCTAAGCACAATCCTATGCCCGGCTTTTACATCTTTATACCTTTTACATACTTATCTGCGGATATACGCAATCCACTCAACACCAAGCAATCCCAGTGCAATCAAAATAACCAAATTACGAAGGTTTAACATACCATTCACCGTAGTCTTAACGATATCCGCATTTTCCCCCGTTAACATCGATGATGGTGCCTGCGTAATCACACTCTCGGAAGAAGGGAAGTTAACCGCAAATGCCCTCTCTACCCTGGCATTCCCCTGGTGCTGTTCCACCAGATACACGCCCAACTGATGCGTGTCCGTATAATTCATACGATAATCCGTTAATTCCGTTTCACTGCCGTCCGGCTTTGTAATCTTGGGTAATTTTACATTTAATTTACCGTTTATGGATACGGTATCTCCCGCACTGACCACAGTTTCGCCAACCAGACCGGAAGACGTACACTCATTCACGATATTATAAACCAAAATCGGGAATTCCATTTTCAATGGTAAATCGGAATTATGGAAATCAAAACCGATTACACATATGGTCTGACTGTCCTTCTTGCCAATAAAACCAACGCAGGTATCCCCAACCTCAAGGAAGGTCTCACCCCAATCCGGCTTTTCCAATGCATATACATTGCTGACACCGAATGACAATTCATCCAAGTATTCTGTCAAAGTATGATTTGCTGCCGAAACCATTACGCCACCCATAGGCGAAACCGTTTCATACAAATCATCACAACTTACATTCATCAAAATCATATTGCCTTCTGTGGGCAATACATCCGGTACCATACCGTCGAAAATATATAAATCATATTCCTGGCTTGTAAAATCCGAAAAAGATGAAATGTCGTTGGACTTGGTAATTTCAATACCATCCACCCCAATCCGGCTTTTCCAATGCATATACATTGCTGACACCGAATGACAATTCATCCAAGTATTCTGTCAAAGTATGATTTGCTGCCGAAACCATTACGCCACCCATAGGCGAAACCGTTTCATACAAATCATCACAACTTACATTCATCAAAATCATATTGCCTTCTGTGGGCAATACATCCGGTACCATACCGTCGAAAATATATAAATCATATTCCTGGCTTGTAAAATCCGAAAAAGATGAAATGTCGTTGGACTTGGTAATTTCAATACCATCCACCAACATCAACGCCTTCTCCAAATACACATTCGCTTCCGTCATCAGAAGAACTTTCGTTATCTTCTCATCTTCTAACACATCATAGCAAATATTATCAGCCTTTAATCCGTCCTGCCCGCTGATTTCCACACTCATGGCGTTACCGTCAAACACCACATCATCAAAATAAACCACCTGCGATGAAGATGCATCAATCGTAAGTGTTTTAATCTGAATAAGCTCCTCATCACCATACAGATTCACGTCTGTGGTAATCGGTTCGCTGCCATGATTTGATATCTTTGCAAGCACCACAAGTTTTCCGTTATTCACACCATGTCCTACATAATCCACACTGGTATTGTTTATGGGTACATACATATCCACAATGTAGCCTTCTACCTGTTCCATAGATACATTGGTATCGGTAAAACATACGGTTTCCACGCTGTCCCACTGGGTCTGCATGGATTTTACCATTTCAATACCTGCAGCACAGTCTCCCGCCATATAGTTTGGCTCGATTGCTTTTAACTCGTTAATTGCCTGGGTTTTATCATCGGAATTACTTAAAACAAGCGTTGCTTTGGAATTACTGGTAATAATAGAAATACCGGTACCCGTTTTCAGACTTCTGACATAATCCTCTGCCTCTTCCACAGCCGTTTCCAGTCTGGTATGTTCCTCATCATACAAGGCATTCATACTGGCACTGTTGTCAATGACGATAATCGCATGATCCGCTCCCGCGCTACCGCTCATAATGTAGGGGGACGCCAGGGCAATAATTAATGCAATCACTGTAATAATCTGCAGAATCAATAACCAGTTCTTTTTCAATTTTTCCCAAGGTGTATTGGCCTCAACGTTTCGATACATTTCTTTCCAAAGGAACAGGGACGATATGGGCATATCCACTGCCTTCTGTTTCAAAAGATACATAATGATAATAATCGGTATCAGAAGCAACAGAAAGAAAGGCCATAAATATAAAAATTTCACGTGCAGTTCTCCTATTATGTATTACCTTCTTGGTGAAATTCTGGCAAGCGCTCCGAAGAACAAGGTATCCAGACTGTCGTCGGAACTTACCGGTATGTAAATTGCGGAATACTTCTTGCATAAAAGTTCTGTATTCCTGATAAAATTCTGATAGCTGTTTTTGTACGACTTTAATGCTGTTGCACTCATGGTAAGCCGCATATCGCCCGCCGTCTCACTGTCAATAAGTTTTACGGTGCCTTCAAAAGAAGGGTCGCGTTCCTCCGGTGCCAGTACATGGATAAATACGATATCCTGATTTTTAAACTTCATATAACGGAAGACATCTTCCATATCATCACAATATCCGTCCGAAATTAAAACGGACATACCGCGACGGTCGAATTTTTTATAATGGATACTGGACAACAAATCTCCGGCCCCTTCAAAGGTAACGCCCTCCAGATAGTCAATCACCTTAGAAAAGGCCTGTTTCCCGGTATAACTTTTGGGAGTCTCAAGCTTGCCTTCCTTCATCAGATTCAGATACAAACGATCGGAATTCTCAAGCACAACATAAGATAATGCTGCTGCAATTCTTGCCGCACACACGCCCTTATTTGCCTCACCGAAATCCATAGACTTACTGGTATCAAGAAAGATTTGAAAAATACCTTCCTTCTCCTCCATAAAAAGCTTGATATACAGCTTATCGAATCGTCCGTAAGCATTCCAGTCAATTCGCCTGATATCATCACCCAACTGGTATTCCCGGAAATCCGAGAATTCCACTGAATTACCCTTTGCATTAGACTTACGGCCACCACTCATTCCGGCAGCAAGCCTCATAGCAATAGACATGCGCAATGTATGTAATTTGGAATAAAATTCACTGTTAAATATTTTATCCATTTATGTTCCTCTTGCCTGTTTTTATATTAAAAACTGTATTTCTTTCAGTTTTATCAAAACAGATTAATTGGTTTTAACAGAGTCTAAAATCTCTTTGATAATTGCATCTGCAGAAACACCGTCTGCAAGGGCTTCGAAACTTAATACCAGACGATGACGAAGTGCAGGGTAAGCCACACTCTTAATATCATCAAAGGATACGTTAAAGCGGTTCTCAAGCAATGCCTTAGCACGTGCGGTCTGATAAATTGCCTGTGCTGCTCTGGGGCTGGCACCGCAGGATACGTAACGTTTTACGAATTCGGAAGCACCTGCCACTTCAGGATGAGTAGCAACAACCACTTTCAATGCATACTCTGCCACGGCATCCGCAATGGGAATATCACGGATAGCACTTCTCATAGCTACAATATCTTCGCCTGTCAATACAGGACGCAACTCTACTTTTCTATTTGTTACGGTAATGTCCATAATCTGCTTTAATTCGTCAATACTGGGGAAGTCCACCTGGATTTTAAATAAAAATCGGTCAAGCTGAGCTTCCGGCAAGGGATATGTACCTTCGTTTTCGATAGGGTTCTGAGTTGCCAATACCATGAAAGGCTCCGCAAGTGCATAGGTTTCATTACCTACGGTTACGGTATGCTCCTGCATGGCCTCCAAAAGCGCTGATTGGGTTTTGGGTGTGGCACGGTTAATTTCGTCCGCCAAAACCAAATTGGCAAAAATAGGTCCCTGCTGGAACTGGAATACGTTTCTGCCGTCTTCTTTTACAATTAAGTTGGTACCTGTTACATCGGCAGGCATCAAGTCGGGTGTAAACTGGATTCGTGAGAAATCCATGGAACATACGGATGCCACCGCTTTGACAAGCTGGGTTTTACCGAGTCCCGGCACACCTTCCAAAAGAACATTACCTCCGGAAAGCATTGCTAACAACACCTGGCGAATTACCGATTTCTGTCCAATAATCGCATTACCGATTTCTGCTTCGGCAGCGTTTAACTTCTGTATCATCATTCTTAATTCATTTTCATTCTGTATCATACTATCCTCTTTTCTTTTACACATTTATTCATTTAATTCCGTAAAATAATCTCTGATCAAATCTTTCATCGAATCCGGAATATTACTACTGTCCATATTGGTATATGCCTGATTGGTATAATCGCCGATGACTTGATTGTAATCCACAGACTGACCACTCCAGGTTGCCGTCTGATCCGAAGGAGTAAGGTAGGAATCTCCATTGGAATTTGCCTGTCCGGTCAAATTCTCATTCGTTCCCCAATCTCCATCCGGAATCATCACTCGCTCGCCATTGGAATTACCTTCCTGCTCTTCGGCATACTGGCTGCCGTCATACCAGCCACTGCCTTGGCCGCCGACTTGACCGGGACTGGAAGCACCGTTACCTCCCGGACCTTGTTGGCCTTGTTGGCCCTGCTGACCCTGTTGGCCCTGCTGACCCTGTTGACCTTGTTGGCCCTGTTGACCTTGCTGGCCCTGTTGACCCTGCTGACCCTGTTGACCTTGCTGACCTTGCTGGCCCTGTTGGCCCTGTTGACCTTGTTGTCCCTGTTGACCCTGCTGACCTTGCTGGCCCTGTTGGCCTTGCTGGCCCTGTTGACCTTGTTGGCCCTGTTGACCTTGTTGGCCCTGCTGACCTTGCTGACCTTGCTGGCCTTGCTGGCCTTGTTGTGGCTGTCCTACCTGATTCTGCTGATTCTGCATATACTCCTGCAATTGCTGCTGTGCCTGTGATGCAGTCTCTTGCGAAATTTCACCATTCTGTTGCATTTCCTGCTGCATCTGCTCAGCCATTTCCTGCATATGCTGTTCCTGCGCTTCCTGTGCCAGCTTTTCAAATTGGTCCGCAACTGCCTGCTGTTCTTCCGCAGTCATTTCCTTGCCTTCCTGAATACTTTCTAAGCTGTTAGCAATCGCTGCTGCTTCTTTTTTCTGCTCCAGCGGATCGATAAACTGTTGTTGAAGTTTTGTTTCAAAACGCTCTTCTATTTTGGCCATTTCTTCCTGTGTTGTGGCATCCTGGAGTTCTTCCTTCGCTTCCCGAAGCATATTTTCCAACGCTTCCTTCTGCTCATCCGTCAACTCATAATTATCTTCCACTTCTTCTGCCATCTCTTCAAGAATGTCTTCCATTTCCTCGATTTCCTGCTTTAACTCGTGGATTTCTTTCGCCTCCTGCTTTGTTTTAGCCGGAAGCGCCGCCGTTGTTACCAAAAATACCAGCGCACCGAATAAAAACAGATAAATTCTCTTTTTCACTTTTAGCGGAAAACTTTTACGTATATTAATGCCGTGTATTTTTTCCAAGGTGTCCTTCTTCTGCAACTGACTGCAGATATCGTTTTGACCTGATAACTCATATGCCGTAGTAACACGCTCTTTCAAGCCTTTGCTGTCAATCTTAAGGGCTGTACTCTTTAAATTCGGATAACGACGCACTGCAATTACAACACCTGCGATAATACACACAATAAAAGCCAGGAATCCGTAAAAAACCGCAGCATAAAAGGGTACGAACAACGCAATGAGATTAAACAATCCCCATGCTGCCATACCTGCAAATAACGCCCACAACATAGTGCTTACAAACACATTTCTGCATAAGCGTCTGCGTACTTTCTTAATAAAATGAAGTATGATATGATCCTGACTCATCTTTTAAGCCTCCGTTAATATATCCTACTGATTCGTTATCTGCTCCGTGTCCGATTGTTCATTCGTCAGCTGCGTATTCGCCTGTGCACTTTCTGTTGCCACAGGGTGTACATTTGCCTGCGCATTCTGCACTGCCACAGGGTGTACATTTGCCTGCATATTTTGAACTGCTGCCGGCTGTGCTTTTCTCGGCGATGCATTTTTAAAATTGCTGACAAACTTCTTCGGTTTTCTCTTCACCGGTTTAATCAGATAAGCCGACCATTTTAACATCAAATATGCTGTACCAAGCTGGACCGCAACACTGATTAACGACCAGCATCTTAAAATAATATTTTTATCTGACATAGATACGAATAAACTGTCGCTCAAATCCTGCATTCCGTTAAAAGCGCTGGAACTGTCAAATCCGTAACCAAAAATCTGCGCTGTACTGTCAAACACGGTTACAAAAGGATTCCACCAAAGAATAAAAAGGAAATAGTCGCCGTGCAAATCCAGGTGCAAATTATGTTCCCATTCCAAATAATCATTGATTGCCGACATAATTGCAGCGCCACCAAAAGACACGCTGAATGTAAGCGAAAGCATCACGCCCAAGAAAATATATGTCAAAATAACCGCTACAATCGTGTTCTTAACCAACGCGGAAAAGAATACGCCAAAGCATGCCAGATACATCGTAGTGGAAATCAGTACCAACATCATAAGTAACATCTGCCAAAGATTAATACCGCCATAGATATACACCAATGACATAATAGGCAATCCCGATATAATCAGCATCAATACAAGCATGATAGATGAAAAATATTTGCCTTTGATAATCTGCCAGGTGGACATTTTGGTTGTCAACAAAACATCCATTGTCTGTCGTTCCTTCTCGATGGAAACGCATCCTGCCGTCAACGCCGGAGTCAGGAAACAAATCGCCACGGTCTCCAACCATACCAATACCATATACATAACAATCAATGTACGGTAAGAAACCTCCATAACACCGTAATCATATGCACCGGCAAACATCGTTGTAAAAGCAAGGAAGGGTAATGCAACCAAAGCCAATGCAGCATTAAAAATCAACATAATGATTGCAACTTTAGGCTTTTTCATATCAAGCATCATGTCTTTACGCAATACTGCGTTTTTAATCATTATCTTTTTCATCGTCTGCTACCTGCCTTTCCGCCTGCATTTCTGTTTTTACCTACAATCTGCATAAACAGGCTTTCCAGACTGCCTTCCTGTCTGGTAAAGGAATATACCGGAATATCTTCCATAACCATTTTCTTTAAAAGTGCGGTTTCTTCTTCCTTACCACCGTCAAACATAACCGACAAACGATTGCCCTGCGCTGTTACCTTATGTACATTAGGCACTTCCTGTAACAAAGAGAAGGTCTGATCAACGCCTTCTTCTGCCACGGTAATCAGAATCGGACTGGACATTGCTGCAGCTCTGTGCACCTCATCAATGGTACCTTTTAACACCATATGACCGCGGTCGATAATACCAACACTGGTACACATTTCCGCAAGCTCCGGTAAAATATGTGAACTGATTACAATCGTTTTGCCCATAGAAGAAAGATTCTTTAAAATTTCTTTTAACTCGAATCTCGCCTTGGGATCCAAACCGCTGGCAGGTTCATCCAAAAATAAAATATCCGGATTATGTACAAGCGCTCTTGCAAGACACATTCTCTGCTTCATACCTCGGGATAATCCGTTGACGTCTGCATTTGCCTTGTCGGAAAGCTTTACTAATTTCAAAAGGTCCAAGCAAAGCTGCTTTGCCTCATCTCCGTAAATTCCGTAAGACGCCGCAAAAAATTCCAAATATTCCAAAGCACTAAAACTATTATAAACTCCGAAAAAGTCGGGTACATAGCCGATTCTTTCACTCATGGCTTTACGGCTTTGAAGCACATCCTGCCCACCAATATAAACTTCACCTGCGGTCGCTTCCAAAAGCCCTACGCAAATTCGCATAGTTGTAGTTTTACCTGCACCGTTTGAACCTACGAATCCGAACAACTCGCCCTGTTCTACGTGAAGGTTCATATCATTTAAGGCCAAAAAGCGGCCGTATCTTTTATATAAATGTTTAATTTCTAACATATCGATTCTCCTCCGCTTTTCTTTACCAACCCATTGCCGGGAAATTGCTTTCCACGTATATGATTTCTACTCTTCGCTCATTGTAATCAGTTGCTCCCTGCAGTTTTGCTGCGGAACTTTCCGAAGGAATTGCAACAAATACAATTTCAGATGCCTCACGATCCACGTAGTCTGACATTGAATTCAGCGCACGAAGTTTACACAAATATTCATCATAAGTCGAAGATATGGAACCCAGCATAAATCCTAAAAATCCCTTCATGCTTTCATCCTGAAGAATAATGGAACCCAAACCGTCCCTGTATAAGGTCATCTCATCTTCTTTCTTTAAACGCGAACCTTCTACGGTAGAACCCTGCTTAATATCTCCGATTACATATACCTTGCCGTCGATAATCAAAGCCGCATCTTCCAAATCACAACCATATGCATTGCTCACTGTAATATCTGATACCATAGGGCCGTTTACACGAATAATTACGTTGCCCGAGTCTGCCACAACAGAATCCAACTTGAAATTCACTCCGGCCATAGCCTCATGCTCACCCAAAGTAACATCTACGGATTCATAGCCGTACTTATATCCGATACTGTAAGAATCCCAATCGATTTCTTCCTCATCATCGTAATAATAGTAGTCGTAGTCCAAATTCATATACTCAACACCCTGGCTCGGTGAAAAACCTACGTCATAAGACTTATTCTCGGGTACGGTTACCGTTACATAGGTTTCCTGCACAGACGCACTACCATTCGGTGTAATCAAAGTTGTAGCATTAATGACCGGTCTGTAAATTCTTGTGGAAAAACCGATACAGAAAATAATAATGGACAATCCCGCTGCCACAATCGGATATAACAACCATAGTTTTATTGTCTTTTTCTTATGGCGAAGCACAAGGTAAACCACTAAAATTGCAATGATATAAGCCAATATCAATAAAATATAAACCAATATAGGCGGTACCGTAGCAGAAGCGGTTCCGTTAAAAATCTCTTCCTCCTCATAGCTGATCTCATAAGGATTATAGTATCCGTAAGAATAATCGGAATAATTCAATGCCTCGTTATAGCACTTCTGTCCGATTAATGTTTCCACCCAATGAATAAACATTGTGGAATTTCCTTCAAAACTGCTGAAGGGAGTTTTCGTAAAATCTATACTGCTTAATAAAATATAGCCATCACCCTGCTCAATCGCATATGCCAAATCGTAAGTTCTTCCGTCTTTACGATCCCCCTCAAAAACAAGGGTGGACGGGGCCGAAAGAAGGGTGCCTGACAACTCCAACACATCCGCTTTTACATAAGGGATCTCGTCCATAGTGTTATAACCGCCGGAACCGGCATTGATACTTTCCAAGTACATGGAATAAAAATTATCATAACAATACCAGTAAAAACTGTCTTCCCAGTACTCATCCCAAGTATCATACTGGTCGTCATAATAATAGTCATCCTTGAACTGGTCCATAAATTCTTCTTCCAGCCACTCACGCAGGTCTTCATAATTCTGTTCATAGAAAGTGGTATAAGTATCATCCTCGTAAGGACTGTAGGTAGGAGTATCATATGCGTAATCATATGTATAATCCGCAATCATCAAACCAAACTTGGTTTCATAACTTACAAGTTCACCTATTTCCACGTCAAAAAATCTGCCGTTTAATGACGCCAGAGTCTTATTGGAAGTACTGCCGGTGCCCACCATAAGCAAACCACCGTCGCTTACCCAAAGGCCCAATGCATTTATTTGTTCTTCACTTAAAATATCCGTACTGAAATCAGAAATCACAATAACATCCAGCATTTCCAATGCATGCCAGTCTGTAGGGAAGGTATCCTTGGTCAGTTCATAAATCTGTGTGGTCAGTTCCTTACTTTTGCTGAAAGTTTTATGGTCCATATAGCCTAATGCAGAATAGTCATCGCTTAAAATACCCACGTTAACATCGGACAAATCTGCAGAAGTGGTACAATTCTCCAACGAAGACCAAATCACGTTTCCCTTGGTATCTGCCACGCGGATATTTACCTGACGGGTAACCATATCAATCATACCCACAAGTTCCACGGTTTTTTTACTGCCGGCCTGAAGAGAAAGCTCTTTTTCGTACATTACATTATTTCCGACTCTGCCGGGAATAATCATCTGTACGGAACCTTCAAAATCCGCTCCGTTATTTGTAATTTCCACATAAAAAGGCGCATACGAACCAATCTCAATGGTATTACCGTATCCGGCCTTTAAGTCCACATCAAATCTGTTCTGGTCTACACGGCCATGATCGCATGCCATAAGTCCCAATATGCAGATTGCCGTCATAATGACAATAAGACTTCTTCTTAAAATTCCTTTTTTCATTTCAATTCCTCTTTTCACTTTTATATAACCGCTTTAGGCGGTACACAAAAATACAACAATCTTCCGGGAATCCGTCCCGGAAGCATACTCTGCTACATTATACCATGATTTCGCTTTGACTTTCTACCACAATATTACTCTGCCGCAGTAAAACACCCCGTCGATACCCATGTAAATTACCTTTATATTGCGCTTTTATTCTTTCAGCTCCAATACAGCCTTAAAGGGTAAAATCAGTGAATACTGCTCAGGTGTACCATACAAAGTTGCAGTATATTTCTCACCAACTACCGGCACCTCTCCTTCGCCGTTGTAAACGGTTGCCTGTATGATACCGTTATCATAATACGGCGAGTTCTCCAAAACCGGCCCCGCCAGATTTTCATGTAACCTATACAGCTCTAACTCCACCTCATAGCCGTCTTGTGTTACCGTTGCAGAAATTACTTTGACATACAAGCCATCTGCGTATAATTCCCAAGGATATTCACTTTCTGATTCTGCCGACTGAATATCACTTAAAACATCACTTGAAGCCTCTGCGCCCATAATGCTTTCTTCTGCCATCTCTTCTTCTGCATATCCGTCTTCTGCAATATTCTGATTCATTGCCGGCGTCTCTGCCGCATTTTCCATATCAGCAGATTCCAATTTAATCTCTTCTTCCGCCATACTATCCGTTGTTGCCATTTGCCCTGCCGCACTTTCGTTCATAGCCATATCCGAGCTTAAACTCTTATCTGACATTAGGAACAAAGCACCAATCCCCAGTAAAGTAGGAATCAAGACAATCACCAGTACCGCCGCAGCCGCAAGGGACGCCCATTTCATCCAGGCATATGGATTTTTCTTCTTTTTACTTGATTTATGATTAAGATTTGTTTGAACTTGTTTCTCCGGAAGACCGCTTTCGATGCGGTTCCACAAATCGGGAATATTCTGTTGTACTTCTGCTTTGTATGCTTCTTCGAAGTTTTTATTCATAACCGCACCTCCTTAGCTTTTTTATTGCATTTTGATACCGCCACGTGACGGTACCCATAGGGATATGTAGCGTTTCGGATATTTCCCGGAAAGACATCTCACCCAGGACCTTCATATCCACCACTTGACGTTCCGCCTCACTTAAGGTCGCCAACGCTTCCTGTACGGACATTTCTCCCACAGTCTGCTCTTCCGGCGTCTCTTCCGTACTGATTTCTTCCGCAAACTCTTCCGTCGGAATCTCTCTTTTATTTTTCCTGATAAAATCCAACGCCATATTCCGCGCGATTGTGGCCAGCCACGCTTTGTGCGCGCCGTTGCTTTGATAACTGTCCGCAACGGTCCATATTTTAATAAAAAATTCCGACGTGACGTCCTCCGCATTCTCCCGGTTTCCTACCAGGCCCAGTACAATCATATAGATATAACTGATATATGCTTCGTAGATTTCCCGAAGGCCCTCTTTGTCGCCACGCTGAATTTTGGCAATACTTGCCTCGAATTCCGGTTGGGTCATCTTTCCCCTTTCCGAACCGCCTGCTAATTAAGATACGATTCTGATTGTTTATTTTTATGGGTATATTCTAAATTTCTCCTTCAAAAACCGTAACCGCAGGTCCGGTCATATATACGCGGTTGTTATCTTCGTTCCATTCAATTTCCAAATCGCCGCCAAGCAAAGATACCGTCACGTTTCGGTCTGTCAAACCGTTTAAAACACCTGCCACTACACAGGCACAACTTCCGGTGCCGCAGGCAAACGTTTCCCCGGAACCACGCTCCCAGACACGCATTTTGATATGGTTGCGGTTAACAACCTGCACAAACTCAATATTGGCTCGCTCCGGGAATAAGGGATGTACTTCCAAAGCCTTGCCGTCCACCCAGACCATATCGTCCGTAATTTCATCCACAAAAATCACTGCGTGGGGATTACCCATGGATACACAAGTCATTTCATAGGTTTTGCCGTTCATTTCCACAGGCATTTTAACCGCCTGATCACTGTCACATTTTACGGGTACCTTGTCCGCCTGTAATTCCGGCTCATCCATATCCACTTTAACCTTAGACACTTTGTTATCTTCGCCCACAGTTAAGGTAAGATATTTGACCGCACCGAAGCTTTCTACGGTAATTTCTTTTTGGTCGGTAAGTCCCTTATCATAAACGAATTTGCCTACGCAACGGATTCCGTTGCCGCACATCTGCGAACGGGAACCGTCTGCATTGTACATCTCCATTTCAAAATCCGCTTTCTCACCTTTATTAATAAAAATCACACCGTCGCCGCCGATGCCAAAATGTCTGTCACTTAACGCCGGCACAACCTGCGCTTTATTCTCAACCTTTTCAGCCATTCCGTTTACATAGACGTAATCATTGCCACAACCCTGCATTTTGGTAAATTTCATGTTTTTTCTCCTCTTAAAACCTATATTTTAATTAACTTTTCTTTTAATCATTTTTATAAAAAAACTACGTCAACAGTCATTATCCGCATATGCCTACAACATACCAGTATAATTATATGATATTCTGCATAAAACCACAAGAAAAACGTATTCCTTATCATAAAATCTCCCGCCCGCGAATACACTTAAAACATAAGAAAAGGAAGTGGTGACGCATATGAGTAATAAAACCAAAATTGTTGTACTTCGTATGAAAGAAATAATATATAGCGCAATTTTTGCATTGCTAGGAATCCTGTTTATTGTTCTGCTGATTATTATGTTTGTGCCTGACAAATCCGAAGATACGGTGCCCGAAATACCGGCTCCGACGGTTTCTGAATCCGCCTACATCCCGGGAGTATATTCCACTACCGTAAGTTTAGGAAATCAGACCATAGACATTGAAGTGATGGTAGATGCCAACACCATTACTTCCGTAGAACTGGTGAATTTAAGCGAAGATGTAGAGACAATGTTTCCTTTGGTAGAGCCTTCCTTCGAAGACATTGCTAAACAGATTATCAGTACCCAGTCCATTGACGACGTTACATACTCTTCCGATGCCAAATATACTTCTTTGGTAATTTTGGAAGCAATCAGAAGCTCCCTTGATAAAGCGAGAGTACCGCAGACTCTGACCGAACCGGAAGAATAAAATCTTCTTCTCATACAATTTTTAATCCAATCAAAAAACTGCCTTTGTTGATACACACCTTAAATTCCGGGTACATATCACAAAGGCAGTTTTATTATGCTCTTGATTTGGCCACATAACCTTTCAAATCTTCAATTGTAAACACATAGGCGGAATTACAAAAATGACATTTCATTTCAATATCTTCACCATCGTCAATCATTTCCTGCAGTTCTTTTCGTCCCACACTGATTAAGGCTTTCTCTACGCGGGCTCTGTCGCAGTTACAGTAAAACTCTGTATCCAGCTTATCATTAATCACAGGCTCCAAATTTTTACAAAGAATATTCACCAAATCCTCCGGTGTATTTCCCTGCGCCAACAAAGTAGTTACACTGGTTATATCTTTTAAATTTTCCTCTAACTGCGTAATTACTTCTTCCGATGCAAAGGGCATCAACTGAATAATAAAACCACCGGCCTGCGCTACGGTGTTGTCCTTATTCATCAAAACACCCAGGCCTACCGAAGAAGGAACCTGCTCTGAATTTGCAAAGTAAAAAGTCAAATCTTCCGCAATTTCTGAAGTCTGTAATACCGTCTGTCCTACATAGGGTTCTTTGAGTCCCATATCCTTAATCACATCCATAAAACCGATGCCGACAGCCCCTGCCACATCCAGTTTTCCTACTTTATTTGCGGGCAATATTACATTCGGATTTCCCACATAGCCTTTTACTCTGGCTTTTGAATCCGCAGTGACTGTAATTCCCTGGAGCGGACCGCTTGCATTGATGCGCAACGTAAGAAGGTCTTTCTCTCCTTTTAACATACTACCCATCATTGCCCCTGCTGTCATCAAGCGTCCCAATGCCGCTGTTGCAACCGGGCTGGTTTCATGGCGTCTTCTTGCCTCTTCCACCATATCCTTTGTATAAGCCGCAAACACACGAATCTGTGCGTCGGCAGCCGTTGCTCTTACAATATAATCACTCATATCCTAAACGGCTTTCGCCGGTCTCCTTTCCAATTTACGCAAGGAAGTTACACAGACTTCTTTCCCTGTTCTCTGGCTATCACATAAATGCGCTCACTTTCCTCTGTAGGAGCCTTATGCGTATCCGCATCAATGGCTTTTACAAATTGAAGCCCCGCCTCTTCGATAAACATTTTCATTTCATTAAGAGTATAGCCTCTCTGATAATGTGTCTCCGTAAATTTACGGAATAATTCATTCTCCTCTTTTACAAAAATGGTCAAATCGTACTCGTTAATACACTCTTCTTCGTGATAAAAATTATCCCAGATGAAACTACAGTCTTCGCGATTCTCCGCTATGGTAGTATCGCCGATTACCTGCTCATATTTGTACACGGTGTTAAAATCAAAAATAAAAACGCCGCCGGGATACAAATAATTGTTGACTAAACGAAACGTCTCAACAACTTCCTCATCTTCCAACAAATAATTTACCGAATCACAGGCACTGATTACAGTTCCGATCGTACTGTATAAATCCAACTCCCGCATATCCTGACATAGATAAAGAATATCACTGCCTGACTTTTCTTTTTTATTCATTGCGATATCAAGCATTTCCTGGGAGAAATCAACGCCAATCATATCGTAACCTTTACGGTACAGAAGTTCCGTCAAAGTTCCGGTTCCGCACCCCAAATCAAGTACAAGATTTTTTTCTGAATCATCACGCACCGGTTGGGATATGCCGTATTCTTTTATCAACTGATGAAGGAAATTAGCCCATTCTTCATAAGGCGTTTCATCCATAAAAGTGTCATACACACTTGCAAAATCTGTATAAGCTTCCATCACATACCTCTGTCAAACTATGCAAACCATCCCATAATAACATCTAACAAACCATAGGAAAGAATTGACATAATAATGGTCGCAATGATAATACCCAAAAGTTCTGCCAGAACAGCCTTTTTAATATCGACATCAAACAATGCCGCAATCAAAGAACCGGTCCAAGCACCGGTACCGGGCAAGGGAATACCTACAAACAACGCAAGACCCCAGAACTCACCTTTCTTCAATGCATCGCTTTTCTTCATTGCTTTCTTTTCAAGCCAGTTTGCAATGACACGAAGACCTTTTACCTTCTGCATCCACTTAAGAATCTTTTTAATAAAAAGTAAAATAAAGGGAATGGGTACAATATTCCCGGCAACACAAAAAGGGATTGCTTTTACAATTGGAATATCCAAAATTGATGCCGCAATCAAGCCACCTCGTAACTCCAAAATAGGGATCATGGAAATAATGAAAACAACCCACTCCGGTGATATATACTGCCCTAAGGTCTGGGCAAACCATTCTGCTACTGCTGTCATATAAATTCTCCTTCAGCCTGCATTTCTGCATTTATTTTATACATTTAATACTTTATATTCTTGCTGTTGCATTCATAAAAATGAATTACTGATTCAAATATGCACTCAATTCACGAACCAATACCTGCATTTCTTCATCTGTACCGATCGTGATACGAAGATATTCGTTGATGCGGGGCGCTTTGAAATATCTCACATACACACCCTTTGTTTTTAACATCTCGAACAACTCCTCTGCCGGCACCGTTGCATGTTTCGCAAATAAAAAGTTAGTTTTACTGTCTGTCATTGAAAAACCGAGTTTGAATAACTCTTCCATGACCCAGGTTCTTGTAGCACAAATTTTGTCTACGCATTCCCGGAAATAAGCTTCATCTTTTAACGAAAGAGATGCATACTCCAATGTCGGACGGTTAATGGTATAGGAATTGATTGAAAACTTCACATCATTCAAATATTTAATCAGCTTCCTGCTACCCATACCAACACCCACGCGAAGTCCTGCAAGGGAACGTGATTTCGAGAAGGTATGTACCACTAAAACATTATCGTATTTCTCAATCAACGGAAGACAGGTTTCACCGCCAAAATCAACATAGGCCTCATCCACAATCACAACGCTGTCCTGATTCGCCTTGATAATTTCTTCAACCCATTCTCTACTTTCCGCAATACCTGTCGGCGCATTGGGGTTGGTAATGACAACACCGCCATTTTCGCCCAAATAGTCTTCTTTGATAATCTTAAAATCAGCATCCAGGTCTTTCTTCTCGTAAGGGATGTTATAAAGTTGTGCCCACACCTCATAAAAGGAGTAGGTAATATCCGGAAACAACACAGGCTTCTTTGAGTTAAAGAAGGTCAAGAACGCCGTTGCCAGAACATCATCCGAACCTACGCCAACAAAAATCTGTTCTTCCGAAAGTTTATAATATTCCGCCAAATCCTGCACCAAATTCTCTACCGTAGGGCTCGGATAGAGACGAAGTTCTTCGGAACGCTTCGTATATCTCTCCATAGCCTCTGTCACACCGGGTGCAGGCGGATAGGGGTTTTCATTCGTATTTAACTTAATGATATTGGCTACCTTAGGCTGTTCACCGGGCACATAAGGAACCACTTTACGCACATTACTTTCCCAGCTCATATTCCTCCATGCGAATTTTTATATTTGAACCAATGCCGGTATTTATTGCATCCGGTTTAAATTCGCTTTCTGCACTAGTATACTCAATTTCACAATTCTTTACAAGCAAAGAGTGGAAAATAAGGATAAAATCTCAACAAAGAGTTTCAAAGCAGCGATATAAAAACACCTCCGCTTCACATAAAATAAAAAACCAAAATAAAAACCGCCCATCCTTTAGATTACTTTCATATTAATTTATACAACGATGAAAGAAATCATAAACAGACAGACGGTTCTGCTTTATTACTTTTTATGCTTCCGGCTTATCTTCTTTACTTTTCCGCTTATTCTCGGAAAGCGCCATATTTTTCACCTTGGCAAGTGCCTTATTTACAGGCGGTATACAAATGATAATTGTTGTCATAAGTCCCTCTGCCAAAAGGTAGGACCCATTATACGCTGCCGAATAAACCGGAATGGACATATTATAGTCTGCTGCTGCAGAACCAAAGAAAATCATCCCCGACAGAAACGCAAATACAAAACGTCCGAACACCGCCACCCAGTATCCAATCAAAAGCCCATGCTTTTTATTAGCAAAAATACCGGACAAACCAAGTGCCCCAAAGGCAAAAATGTAATCCACCAACATTTGCATCGGATGAATAATATAAGGCTCCAGAATCAACTGGAGAAATCCGTATGCAATGGCGGTCATAAGACCGGCTCTCGGACCAAACCAATAGCCGATTAAAACAACAAAGAGCATACTGAACAAAGTAACTGAACCACCCATAGGCAACTCAAATAATTTAATCATTGAAGTTACCACCGCAAGTGCCATCGCCATTGCTGAAAATGCCAATTGCTTACTGCTAAGCTTTGCATTTTTCTTTCCGTTGCAGTAGCAGGCAATCAAAAGAATTGCCAACATAACCACAATCAACACAGCATAACCCGCAGTCGTGGGAAGGTAGGATGTTACTCCGTCATACTCTTCTGCAGTAAAAAAGAATGACATAAAAAAACCTCCTTTGCATACGCAGGAGGTTACTCTCGAATCAAACATACAAACCCGGATTCGAACGAATCTGTATATTACTGCTTCCTTCCGCCGGTATTACCCGGTTCAAGTAATGAGGGTTAGGGCCAAGGCCCCGTCTCAGCAAATTAGCACCCCTAGCGTATATCTGATATTTAGTTACGAGTTCATATTATCCGTTGTATGATTTTTTGTCAATATAAAATTATCACTTCCACCTCCGACAATCTTTCTTATAATTTTTCTTTAAAATACCTTTTATTACTCTTCACAAGGACACTGACGTCCCGTTACATCCATCCGGTAATCTTCTTTGTATATCAAATCTGACATTTTAACAAAAGAATACCCCTGCTCTTTTAAGGCGATAATCAGCTCCTCCAATGCATCGGCAGTGTACTTTGCGCCATTATGACATAAAATAATCGAACCGCATCCCAAGTTTTTATGACAGGTTACCGTCTTAATGATGGACTCGCATCCATAGTCCTTCCAATCTAAGCTGTCAACATCCCATTGAATGGCATAATATCCGCAGTTTTCCACGCCGGTTATTACATCATTATCATAATCTCCGTAAGGCGGGCGGAATACCTGCATATCATATCCCGTTAACTCTTTTACTTTATTATGCACCAGCATAATTTCTTCTTCAATTTCCGACATGGAAAGTTCTGACATATTCAGATGATTCTCACTATGATTTCCCAGTTCATGACCGGCTTCATATATCTTTTTCACATCTTCCGGATATGCCTCCACCCATCCCCCCGTCATAAAAAATGTCACCTTAACGTCTTGCCGTTCCAAAATATCAAGAATCTCCTGTGTATCTTCATTTCCCCATGCCGCATCAAAAGAAAGTGCCACCACCTTTTCCTCTGTTTCTACACAGTAAATGGGCAATTTACGGTCGCCGTACATATTACCGACAGCCACAACCTCTTCTTCACGAAAGCCTGCATATAAACATACGCATATACCGGCTATCAATGCAACAATTGATACAATTTTATAAAAAGTACGATTGTGCAAATTTTCCATTCTTGATATTTGTTTTATCTTCTCCCACATTACATTACCTGCGCATACTATATCTTAATAAAGTATATGTTTTAGAAGTTTTTTCATTCCCTCGGTTGACTTTTTTCTTTTCGGGAAATATACTTGAATTATCACTTTAAGGAGGTAATGAAAATGGACGCGGACCCCTATCACGCAAACACTAATTTAAACGAATATGAGATGCTGATGGGCTAACTTCTTTTTTTTGTGCCCAAAGGCATAGAAAGAAGGTTAGAAATGGTACACTACTATTTTTCAGAAGGCCGGAGTTTACGTACTCTGGACGCACCTACAGAAGGTTGCTGGATTTCTATGATCCGCCCTTCCGAAAGTGAAATTCTTAACATTTCACAGAAATTCTAAATCGATGCAGATGACTTGAAATCCGCATTGGATACCGATGAACGTTCCCGACTTGCTTACGAGGACAATTACACAATGGTTTTGGTAAATATCCCTACCATTGAAGAAGATACAGAGAAGGAATTATACGACACCATTCCTTTGTCTATTTTTATTGCCAAAAAGACCATTATCACTGTTTGCAGTGAAGAAAGTCCTATTCTGAGAGCCTTTGTCGACGGACGTGTTCGTGACTTTAATACCGCAATGAAATCGCGTTTTATGATGCAGATATTATACCGTACAGCATCTCTTTATTTGCAGTATCTGCGTAACATCGAACGCCAAAGCGAAGTTTTGGAAAATGATTTGCACAAATCCACTCAGAACAGTGCTTTGTTTGAACTTCTGAAACTGGAAAAGAGTTTGGTTTACTTTACAACTTCGCTTCGTTCCAACGAAGTCGTTATGGA
>CAZQBM010000006.1:0-51237 GCA_964591945.1 uncultured Lachnospiraceae bacterium
GGACAAACGGTTTTCAAGACCGCCTCGTTATGACCACTTCGATACCTCTCCATGCGCGCTAATTTTGTCAGCGCAAGATGTATTCTAGCAAATATAATTTGGGATGTCAACTGATTTTTTTTATTTTTTTACATTTTTTTCTTAACACTTTTTAGAATATGCCCATATACATATAATAATATACACTATTTATCCTAAAATCGCCTCTGCCAGTACCATATCTTCCGGCGTAGTGATCTTTACATTATTGTAACTGCCTTCCACAAGCTTCACTTTTAATCCGCCGAATATTTCTGCCACCATAGCATCATCCGTCACATTATATAACCTACAGTTCTCTTCTTCATTATTTAAAAAAGTATCATACGCATTCATAATTAAATCGTAACGGAACGTCTGCGGGGTTTGTATGGTCCAAATCAAATCACGTCTCGGTGTCTCTTGCACAAAGCCTTCCGCATCGGCGATTTTAATCGTGTCCTTGACCGGCATACCTGTAACACAGGCACCGTATTCTTTTACCATATTAATATTGCGGACAATGATTGCATCATCCACGAAAGGTCTTGCGCCGTCATGAATCAATACAATATCAGCACCTTCGCAAGCTTTAAGACCGTTATGTACGGAATGATAACGTTCCTTTCCGCCGGCAACGATTTGTGACACTTTCGAAAATGCGTACTTCTCTACAATCTCATCCTTGCAATATGTAATTTCGCTTTCCGCAGTCACAAGTATAATCTCATCTACCAAACTGTCCTGAAAAGCTTTCAGCGAATAATATAAAACCGGTTTATTGCGGACCAGCAAATATTGCTTTGCCACATCGGATTGCATTCTCTTTCCGCGACCCGCCGCTAAAACAATCGCAACTGTTTTACCCATAAAATCTTTCCTTTCGAAACCAAGATATAAAAGGGATATAAAAGCATGTCGGCCTGCACCTGACATGCTTTTTGTTGTTTAATATAAAATAAGAAACGTTATAACCTTTCGCCCAACTTCAAATTCGGCACCGCATTCAAATCATATCCGTGGCGGACACCCTTAATGTATTCGTAATATGCCGCCGCGCCAATCATCGCTGCATTATCCGTACATAAAACAGGGGGCGGCAAAAAGAACTCTACGCCCTTCTTAGTACAAGCCTCTTCAAAAGCCTGACGCAAGGAAGCATTAGATGCCACGCCGCCTGCAATTGCAAACTTATCTAGTTCGTACTTCTCAATCGCATCCATGGAATGTCCTACCAACACATCGATTACTGACTGTTGGAACGAAGCTGCCACATCCGCGGTATTGATTTCTTCACCTTTCATCTGACAACCGTTTAAGTAATTTAAAACTGCCGATTTCAAACCGCTGAAACTAAAATCATACTCTCCGTCTCCCACCTTGGCTCTGGGGAAACGAATTGCCTCCGGATTGCCTTCTTTGGAAATTTTATCAATTTTAGGACCGCCGGGATACCCCAGACCAATGGCACGCGCAACCTTATCGAAAGCTTCACCTGCAGCATCATCTCTGGTTCGTCCGAGGATTTCGTACTCACCGTAATCTTTTACGGATACCAAATGGGTGTGTCCGCCGGAAACCACCAAACATACAAAAGGAGGTTCCAATGTAGGATTTGCAATATAATTTGCCGAAATATGGCCTTCAATATGGTGCACACCAATCAGTGGCAAACCTGTCGCAAACGCGATTGCCTTTGCTGCGGATACGCCTACCAGAAGCGCTCCCACCAATCCCGGACCGTAAGTAACCGCAACGGCCGATAAATCCTCCAGGGTCACACCTGCTTTTTGCAAAGCTTCCTCAACAACCTGATTTATCTTGTCAATATGCTTACGGGATGCAATCTCCGGTACAACACCTCCATACACCGTATGTAAATCAATCTGTGAAAAAATGACATTCGAAAGAACCTCTCTGCCGTTTTTGACCACTGCTGCCGCAGTTTCATCGCAGGAGCTTTCAATTGCCAGAATTAAAACATCTTTGTCCATTTTTTCTTTCTACCTTTATATATGAAACAAATCTTTTACTCTTCTTCGGAAGTACCCACAGTTTCCTGAAGAGACTCTACTTCCTCTTCTTCCAACAATTCCCAACCGAGAATTTTCCAATGGCCGTTCTCGTCCTTACGCATGATAAAAACTTCGTTGGAATAAATATATTCCGTCCCCTGGCGCAAGCGATAGGTTACGTACAAGCGCGCGCACTCGCGTCCGTCCACTACAAATTCTTCAACATCCGTACTGGCAGACACCGTATATCCCGACACAACAATCCCCAGTGAATCAAACTCAAGAATATCTTCCCTCAGACTTACGAGGTACTCTTCTTCTGTCATATCCGCGCACAATTCCGCATCGTATAACTTTCTTGCAGTCTGTGCAAGTCTCACCAAATCCTCTTCGCTTAAATTCTCTTCATAAAAGCACACCGTGATTTCACTGTAGTATTTTAAAACTTCCTTCGGCGTAGGAGGATAATTAATATCAAGATTACGAAGAACCACATTGTCTACATTGGAAATCACAACTTCTTCTTCCATACTTTCCTGTGGTTTATTGTTGATGTATATAAAAACACCTAATACAGCCAACACAAACAGGACCACTATAATAACAGCCAGCTTTTTGTACCTGTTCTTCATTCTTATCCCTCCTTTCCAAATCAATCTTCAAACATCAAATCAACACTTTTACCATCTTTTCCCGCATAAGAATTCGGGAAAATTTTACGCACTTTTTTCATATAATCTTCCGGACGGACTAATGACGGACTATAATGGGTCAACCACATCTCGCCTACATTGCTTCGTTTGGCAAGTTCCGCCGCCTCATAAAAGGTCATATGCTTATATTCTTTGGCTTTCACCAGCTTCTCTTCTTCACCATACATGCCTTCGCAGATAAACAAATCCGAATCCTTGGCATTCTCTACGATACTCTCGCAAGGTCTGGTATCCGTGGTATATGTCACCTTCAATCCCTTACGAGGGGCACCAAGCACCATATCCGGCGTATAAGTAACACCATCCGCTTCAATGGTTTCCCCCTTCTGCAAACGACTCCAAAGCTTCTGCGGAATCTCCTGCGCCTTGGCACGTTCTACATCAAACATACCGGCGCGCTCCACTTCCAAACTATAGCCGTAGCAGGTAATATTATGGTTCACCTTAAAAGCATTCAATTTCAGACCACCTAAGTCAATGGTCTGTTGCGGTGCTGTAAGTTCCATACATTTTATCTCAAAAGGCAGTTCCGGCGCAATAGTTCTAAGCGCCGTCACTACTCTTTCCAGCCCTTTCGGTCCAATCAAAAGCAAAGGCTCTGTTCTCTCTGCATTTCCCATAGTCAAAAACATTCCCGGCAAACCGCTGATGTGGTCCGCATGAAAATGGGTAAAACAAATCACGTCGATAGGTTTCGGGCTCCACCCCTTCTCCTTCATTGCAATCTGCGTTCCTTCACCGCAATCAATCAATATGCTTTTTCCGTTATAACGAACCATCAAAGATGTGAGCCACCTGTAAGGCAGGGGCATCATTCCGCCGGTTCCCAAAAGACATACATCTAACATATAACACCTTCGCTTCTATTTTATAAAAGCTCCGTCACCACCGTCACTGTCGGCGGCACGGCAAACTCCTTCGTTATTCTTTCATAACAGTCTTCGCACAAATCAAAATCGTGCTTTTCACGGTCTTTCTTGGAAAAATATCCGAACATCCAGTCCGAATGAAAACATCCTTCCATTAAGATGCCGTTCTCTACTTCCATATCTTTACCACAGCCGTTACATACGACTTTGAATAATTTCTGCTGTTCTTCATTATATTCCCGCATTGGTACTCCTCCACTCTATCTGTTTCTGATGTCTTGTCATCATGACAATACATCAGTATGTAAAATTATACAGAACCCCAACGCGCTTTCCTAGAGGAAAATATAGGAATATTTATTCCTGATGCAACCAATAAATCGCCGCATCCTCGGTAGGATTTCGATAGAAATTCGGCCGTATGCCTTCGCAGACAAATCCCAGTTTCTCATATAACATTCTCGCCGGCATATTGCCCTCCCTGACTTCCAGTGTAAAATGCTTAATCCCTTTTATCTTAGCTTCCTCCAACAGACACTGTAACATCTGTAATGCAATGCCGTGCTTGCGGTATTCTTTCTTGACAGACACATTCAGAACTTCACCTTCGTCAAAAGACACAACCAAGCCGCATGTTCCGACCAGCATCTCACCTTCATAGGCAACTATGTATATGGAAGAATCTTTCTTAATTTCTTCCACAAAAGAATTTGCAGACCATGGTTCGCTGAAATTCTCTGCTTCCAAAGCCGCTGCTGCCATAGCATCTTCCATTTGCATCTTACGAATAATCATAAAAGTCCGGCTTCCTTTCTTTCGCGCTCTGCCTGAGAAAGACGAAGATACTCCGGCGAATGCATTGCTGCATCCTCATAAATTCCGTCACTGAACTTCTCCATACCAAGACTTGCCACACAACCGGCCTTCTGTAACGCCAGATGCGCAGGCGCAAAGGAATACTTTACATTCATCAATGTTTTCAGCTGTTCTGCAAATACAGGCACACCATCGCCCAAGAAAATTACTTCTCTTCCGGTTTCATTCAATGCCTGCACAATCTCTTCAATAGGAACCGCACAGGCTTCTTTTATCACATTTAATTGACACTTGCAAAATACCGTAGACTCATCATCTTCTTTGACAAATTCATAAATACCCGTATACACCTGATTGCGTCTTGCATCCATTATGGGACAAACCAAACAATCCGTGCCGTACATATTATATGCCAGGGCATCTACCGTAGACACCGGAACGATAGGCTTCTTTAACGCAAGTCCAAGCCCCTTTGCCGTCGCCGAACCGATACGCAATCCGGTAAAAGAACCGGGGCCTGCCGCAATTGCAATGGCATCAATTTCCTTCATATCCAGCCCTGTAGATTGTACAATCTCTTCCAACATAGGAAGCAAGGTCTGGGAATGTGTCTTCTTATTATTTACTGTATATTCTGCTACCAGCTTGTCATCTTCCATAATTGCCACGGAAGCCACAAGCCCCGAACTGTCAATTCCAATCAGCTTCATCATAAACCTCTGTCTGCGAAATCTTTACCCAACAACACTTTAATTCTCTGTCGCCAGCATTCCGATAAAACACTTTCTGCCCTACTCTATCGTAATCTTACGATAATCAAATCCCTTCTCGGGATTCTTCTCAATCGTAACAGTCACGGTATGTTCAGGCATTAATTCTTCAATTAAATTCGCCCACTCCACAAAGCAAACACCTTCTCCGTAGAAGTAATCCTCATATCCGATTTCTTCCATTTCTTCAGGATCCCCGATACGGTAAACATCGAAATGATAAAAAGGAAGTCTACCCTCTTCATACACCTGCACAATGGTAAAAGTCGGACTGTTAATATGCTCTTTGATTTCAAGTCCTGCTGCCACACCTTGGGTAAAAACCGTTTTGCCAACGCCCAAGTCCCCAATCAGCGCATATACACTGCCGGGCTTTGCGTTCTGACCAAGTTCCTTACCCAATTCATAAGTTTCTTCGGCACTAAAAGTATTATATATCATAATTTCATATCCTTAAAAACGAATCTTCATAATCTCGGGAGATACATGCTTTGCAATATATGCAATTACATCATCCGTCTGATTTCCCAAATCGGTACGCGGGAATATAAAAGCATTTACTTTAGATGTGTACACAAAAATACTCTTTCTGGTATTGCAAGCCTTCACACACTGCTCCCACTTCGCCATTTGCGTCTCGCCGTTCTGGCTGATTTCAATGCCCTCTTCACAAAGTCTGTAATGCAACGGCTGTTGAAACGCCGGATTTAACTTCGCCTGAAGAAAAGAGTGATATATTGCCATAAGTGGCTCGTACACAATAAAAACAATTCCCAAAAGCAAAAGAAGGAACCGTGTATTGTCTTCTCTCACAAAAAACAAATAAATGGAAACAAAACCTAATGCCGTTGCCAAAATGGTAATCGGTTTCTTGTACGTATGCTGAATTTTAAAATCATACAAAACCCCCGGGGTCACTTTAACATCAAATTCCAAATCCAAAATCAGCACCTCAACTTTCTGTGCATTCTTAATCCAGACTAGCATAACACAAAACCAAAACTTTTAAAAGAGAAAAGAAAAAAACCTGTATCTTTTCATGGTTTTATCATAAAAGATACAGGTTAAAAATTTTTACTTTCTGCGCAATGCTTCAATCGGCGTAAGCTTCGCTGCCTTCTTTGCAGGATACAGGCCGAAAAACACGCCCACTCCGCTGGAAAACAACGCAACCATAAGAATAAAGAAAGGATTGTAATCCGCCACAATATTCATCTTCGCAATGCTGCCCGCCAACGAGCAGATTAACGTAGAACCGCCGATACCAACCAGAATACCTATAATACCGCCAAGCAACGATATTGTGCCAGCTTCTACCAGGAACTGGAACAGGATACTTCCCGTTCTTGCGCCAAGCGCTTTACGGATACCGATTTCTTTGGTACGCTCCGTTACGGACACCAGCATAATATTCATAATACCGATACCGCCTACCAATAATGAAATCATAGCAATCATTACGATAAAAACTGTAATAACGTTTAAAATCGCACTAAAACCTTCCAATACCGAATCAAAACGCAATACTTCAAATTTACCTTCGCCACGTACGTCATGTCTGGCTGTAACAAGGTTTACGGAATCATTCGCCACCTGTGCAACATTCTCCTGGGAATCCGCCAGGATGTAAACCATAAAATGGTCCAAACTGATGCCATAAGCACCAAGACTTTCGCCAATAAGTGAATGCGGTACTTCTATTGTATATTTTCCGGTTCCGTATAGTAACTGTGTTGCGGAAGATTCGCTGTCTTCCCTGACTCCGACAATTTTTAAATTATAATAACCGCCGTATAATTCAATTTCCAGAGTCTCACCCAGTACATCCGTAGAACCAAAGAATGCTTTGGCCGTAGCTTCCGGCACTACACAAACCGGTTCACAATTATCATATTCTTCCTGAGTAAAATAACGTCCGCGAACCAGCGGTTCTTTATACAGATACTGAAGTGCCGGTGTTCCGAATCTGGCACTCACTTCGCTTGGGGCGAAACGGCTTTCGCTTTCCACATCCACCCAGGTTGTTACATCCATCGTGACGCCCTTGACATTTTTGACCTTCTCTTCGATCGCCTTAATATCCGCATCGGTAATATAGTAATTCTCATCAGCAGCCAATAAATAAATACTGTTTCCCACCATATCATTTAAAGTATTGTAAATACTGTCACGAAAACCATTACCTGTAGATATGGTCAATACCACTGAAGAAATACCGATGACAAGGCCAAGCATGGTCAATGCCGAACGGACTTTATTCATTTTGATATTTGCAAATGCAATTTTGATATAATCTAAAAACTTACTCATGTCTTAACGCCTCAATCGGACTTAAATTTGCTGCTTTTTTGGCCGGATAGATTCCGAAGAAAATACCGATAATACTTGAAAATGCCGCAACACCGAATACAGTAGCCGCATTAATATATGCAATAATATCCATATCCAACAGCAGGGAAGCGATTTTACAAACCACTGCAGCACCGCCCCAGCCAAACAACATACCCAGCACACCGCCAAGCAATGTAATCATGGCAGCTTCCGCAAGAAACTGAATCATAATGGAACCGGTTCTGGCACCAAGTGCCTTACGGATACCGATTTCCGAAGTACGTTCCGTTACGGATACCAGCATAATATTCATAACACCGATACCGCCTACCACCAGGGAAATGGCCGCTACCAGAGATATGAAAATCGTAATATAATTGATAATATTATTAATCTGTTTGGTAACAGACGCAAATTCATCCGTTGTAATTACCTGTTGCCCGCGTACATCTTTTCTCGCTTCCATCAACTGGATACAGTCCTGCGCAACCTGAGACGAATCTTCCGGTGTTTCTGCAATAACCAGGAAGTTATCGAATTCCTCACCCAATCCCCAACCGGTCAGGTTATCCATTGTGGTAACAGGCATCTCAATTTCCACTTCATCATAATAGTACATCAGTGTTTTTACTGCATTGTCTGACTTGGCTCTTACGCCTACAATTCGCAAATCCACAATCGCATCGCCGATGGTTACTTCAATACTTTCACCCACCACGTCGGCACTACCGAACAGATTAATGGCGCTTTCTTCTAAAATAACGCAGACCGGACTGGCGTCCTCATATTCTTCCCAACTAAAATACCGTCCGTGTAAAATCGGTTCCGGCATAGCATACATATAATCCGGAGATGATGCCGTAATCCATGTAGTATAATCTCTTTTCCAATTTGCGGTGACACCATACTGGCTTGCTACCGGCATAACCGCTTTGACGTTTTCTACCTTATCACGAACCGCTTCCACATCTTCCGGTGTGAACCAGATATACTCTCCGGATTCACTTTCTTCCCAGGCCATAATGTATAACTGGCCAGCAAACATTCCGTTGATACCATCCAATACGGACGTTTTAACGCCGTTACCAATGGCAACAATCAGAATAACCGAAGAAATACCGATGATAATACCAATCATAGTAAGAAAAGAACGGCCTTTGTTATTGCGAATGGATAGCCAGGCAATTTTAATATATTCCATTAACTGAGACATATTAATTCCTCTTTCCTTAACAATTTACATTCCTTCCATCATCATTTCCATATCTTCCATATCCATTTCAGGCATTGCCATTACAGGCATACCTTCTTCCAATTCAGAAGATACCATGGAAATTACCTGATCTGTTTCTTCCAAGCCTTCCACGACTTCCACGTACTCATCGGAAGAAATGCCAAGAGTGATATATCTCTTTTCTACAATTCCGTCTACTACAAGATAAACAAATTCACCTTCTTTATCCGCACTTACGGATTCTACCGGAAGCATCACTACGTCTGTTTTGGCAGCCGTAGTTAACTTAACCTTTGCATCCAAACCAAGATAAATATCATTATCGGGATTATCGATGCTGACTTCTACCAAAATACTTGCGCTTCCGTTGGTACCTGCAGTTGCGATGCTATTAATTCTTGTAACGGTTGCATTGTATTCCTTATCCAGAATTTCTACGATTGCTTTCTGACCCAATTCTACTTCTTTCAGACCACTCTTTGTAATGCTGAAAGATACTTTTACATCTTCAAGACTTGCCAATGTAACCATAACTCCGCCGGCCGTGGTCTTGGTTCCTGCTTCAATATTGCAGGCCGTGATAACGCCGTCAAATTCGGCCTTAACACCATCTTTGCATTCCAACATATTTTCATATGCTTCTCCGGTGCGCATAGTGGATAATTCACCGTTTAATACGATATTCTCTGCATCATACTTGTTACCGAGAGCAGCCTGATAACTTTCCACTTTCGCCTGCGCCTTTTCAAGCTCCGCTTTATATTCTGCCAAGACTTTCTGGTTATCTGCCAATTCTTTTTGCTGATAATATGCATTCACGCTACCGGAAATCTGGTTAAGATCATAGGACCAGGCATTAACCTGTTGCTCTTTTTCCTGAATTTTAGTTAAATATCCTTGTAATTCATCCTGTGTCAATCCTAATTCCTGTGCGTTTTCTATGTAATAACTATAGTTGGCAATTTCTTTCTGTGCACCATAAATGCTGGACTGGAGATTTGCAGTGTTAATCGCATTTGCATCTGTAATCTTTTTCTCCAGTTCATCAACAGCATACTGCTGCACAATTACCAATTCCGCATATTTTTCCACGTCTGCAATTGCCTGCGCAAGCTTTGCTCGTGTTTCATTGTAATCTGCAAGATTACCCTGATATGTATTACCTGTAATTTGATTTTCAAGTTCCACTTCTCTCAATGCGAAAGCATAATCTTCTTCATCGAAAACAACAATGCTGTCGCCGGCGTTAATTTTATCACCCAACTGTGCATTCTCTTCTACCAGAATATTACCGGGTGCATAGTAATTCACCACCTGCTCGCTTTCGATTGTACCGCTTGCGTTGATTACCGATTCCAAATCACCTCTTGTAGGGTTGGTGGTAAAAACCGTCATCGGCATATTTTTGCTGATAGTCGAAATAATAACGGATACGATAATAATCAATAAAACAATCGCACCGAGACCGCCGATTAAAAACCATTTTCTTCTCTTCTGTTTCTTTAATTTCTTCTGTCTTTCTTCCTTCGCACGCTGTAACTGTGCTTCTACACTTCTATCCTGATTTAAAACAATTCCGTCCTTATTTCCCGCACTCATTTTATGCATTCTCCTTTACTTCATCGTAATCGATTTTACCGTCTTTAATATGAATGATACGCTTTGCTTCCATTGCAATATCACTGTCATGGGTAATTAAAATAACCGTTCGGCCTTCGCCATGTAACGATTTCAAAATCGCCATAATTTCCTTGCTGGAGTTAGAATCCAAATTACCCGTAGGCTCATCCGCCAGGATAATAGGCGGTGCCTGGGCAATGGCTCTTGCAATCGCCACACGTTGCTGCTGTCCGCCGGACATTTCCGCCGGTTTATGCGTCATACGATTAGCAAGCCCTACTTTTTCCAAAGCAGCCTCTGCCAATTCCCTGCGTTGTTTCTTCCCAACACCTCTGTAGATCAACGGCAGTTCCACATTTTCAAGTGCCGTTAAATTGGCAATCAGGTTAAAACCCTGAAAAATAAAACCGATTTCTTTATTTCTGATATCTGATAATTCATCATCCGTCAGTTCCGAAACATCCGCACCATGCAACAAATAGATGCCTGCTGTCGGCACATCCAGACACCCTAACATATTCATCAAGGTAGATTTACCGGAACCGGACTGACCGATAATGGCCACAAATTCATTTTCTCCTATACTTAGGTCTACGTGGTTTAATGCCCACACTTCATTTTCACCGGGATTGTATACCTTGCACATATCCCGAATTTCAATTAATTGCGACAAGAAATTCCCCTCCTCATCTTATTATTCAAGGTGTAGTATAACACCATTCTTTTCCTTTGGAAATATTGCATATAAAATCTATGTTATCACAACTATACAAATATGATATATCCTTTGTGTATCCTTTTGAATACTTTTCACTTTGGACTTATATAAAAATCACTTCCGCCCTTTCGGTAAACAGTATAAAACAGCATATAACAGTTGTCAACCATTATATGCTGTCAAATTATAAAAAAAATATTTTTATTTCTCTTCTTTATCAGCGTCACCGCTTTGTTCTTTCTTTGCTTTTTTCCTGTTTTTAAAAGGATTACTGTCTTTTAAGAACGGTCGCAAAGGCTTATACAGTAACATCGCTAAAATTCCCACAGCAATACTTTTCAGAAGGTTCATGGGAAGTGCCGCAAACACTACAAAAGTAGGAATGTTCGTAATCAAAGGATTGGTTGCGCCACCAATTGAAATCAGTGTTTCCAAATCGCCACTGAAAAACATTCGCACAAAAGTCGGCAACAGATAAAATCCGTTCAAAAGCGAACCAACGATACACATACACAACCCGCCGATTACCAAAGCAAGGACTGCTCCTTTCTTGGTCTTTTTGTTCCAATAAACAATGGTCGCCGGCAATACCAAAGAACAACCGATGACAAAGTTTGCAAGTTCGCCTACAAATGCTGTGCTGGTCGGTCTGAAAATCAGCACTTTAATCAGTACCTTAAACATTTCTACCAAAACACCCGCAATCGGTCCGTATGCGAAACCGCAAATGATGCCCGGCAAATCACCGATTTCAAATTTGTAAAAGTCAGGAATTAATCCCGGAAGCGGAACTTCCACCGCCATTAATACACCTGCAATGGCTGAAAACATACCCACTACCGCAATTTTACGGGTGTTGAGTATTTTTTCCCTGCTGCCGATTCTTTTCATAATCATTTTCTCGGCAATAAAAGCAACCAAAAAGATTGCAAACATCACCCCGAGAAATTCCAATGCAAACAAGGCATTGTCCTTCACCGAATCGATAAACTTAGTTAAATTGTTCATAAAATCCTCCTTTTTCCCTCAGAAATATGGTATTCAAGGATTGTTTCGGAATATTTTATGGCACGCTATTATATTCACAAATAGTTTCACCAACAAAAAACCCTGAGTTTAGAAACACTCAGGGCATAAATATTCCAAAACATCGCTCTTCTTCCATCCAGACTTTACTGTCGGTTTCGGATTCTCACCGAATCGGCCGTTTGCACGGGTCGCGGACTTAAGTTGCCTATCACCGCCGGTAGGGAATTTCACCCAACCCTGAAGATCTATTTTATTTTCTACCTTATAATACTACTGTACAGTTTAGAATGCAACCATATTATGCATTATTTTCCTTCTGTTTACAGAACGGATATTTACGCCCCAACACAAAAGGAAAGAAGATTCGAACAATCAATATGACGGGGATTTCCAGCAACATAGTGCAAATAATTGCACTTATCATAAGTTGCAATCCGTCCGGTCCGGGCAACGGCTCAAACACATCCCTGCCGATAATCATACCGGCATTTAACACATAAAAGTTCAAATGCGTACACATAATAATCAAAGAATTCTGTCCGTAAAATGTTACAAGCGGAATATTGGGAATACTTTTACATATCAAAAGCAAACCCAGACTGCCGCAAAATCCAAGCCCCCAGTATACAAACAAATTATTCAAATTCACATTATTAAAATCCATAATTTGAATATAGGGTACTACAATATAGTTTACCGCAAAGATAATTGTGCCAATCACCAAACCTATAATATCAAATTGACAAAGCCATGCTTTGAAACCACCTTTCGCGCTCTGTGGTTTCTTTTTTACATAAGTAAACAAAATCCCTGTCAAATAACCAAACACAATAAAAACAGTCGATATGACTGATTTAGTCAAAAGCATGAACTCGCCCAAAACAAAGGCATTTATGGGTTTTACTACAACAAAGTGATAGGTATAAAATAATAACGTTGCAACGCCCAGGGTAATACCTGCTGTAATAAGCACTGTCGCTAATTTTTTCTTCATAATCTTATTAAAAGCTTTAAAAAGAAGTAACACGAACAACTCACCCAATAAAAGCACCGGCAAAAACCACAATACGGAATATCCCTGTAGACCAATGGTTTGGATGATTAACTCTTTCGGCACATCCCAAGTAAGCTTTCCGCGTAATACCTGTATTAAAATCACAAGCAAAGACCCGAAAGAGAACCATATATATGGAAGCATAATTCCTTTTATCTTATGAACTACAACTTTCCTCAAAGGCTGTTCGTCTTCTTTTTTTAACTGCATCAAAATTCCGGACACAACAAAAAACGCCGGCAAATGAAAAGTAGACAGCCAAACATTATGCTCATGCCCAATCAAACCACTGTGCCCTACCACCACTAAAAAGATAGCAATTCCACGCACCATGTCCAGATAGGTAATGCGTTTCCCGTCTTGAGACTGCGCTTTTGTACTATATAATAATGCAAATTCTTCTTTTATTCTTTTGAACATTATGGTACTCCTTTACAAACTCCTCTTCTATTATAACAAAGATATTCAAATATTACTAACTTTTTTATTGTTTACTTTTTCTTCCATTGTATCTTTGTTTTATATGCGTTATAATAATATTCGTGTAAAAACGAAAGGGGAAATATCCGTATTTAACGGATAAGAATAAACATGGAAAAAGAAAAAAGAAGAGTTCGCGTCAATCCGCTTTTGGTGACTGCGAATATTACCGGCATTTTATGCCTGATTTGTTGCATTGCCACTTTGTTCATTATGATTACCGGCAATAAAACAAAAGAACCGGAAGAAGAAGTTATGATGAGCCTTGAACCCGGACGCACCTATACTGCAGAAGAAGTGGAATCAATGGTTGCGGATGCTAAGACAGAAGGTAGCGAAGAAGGCAAAGAAGAAATCAAGGAAAATATCAAAGATGCTTATATGAACGGAACCGGCATTGTACACGAATTAAGATTGCTGTTCCCTAATGATATTGTCTTTTACAATAACGGAAAATATCAGTTTGTTCCTATTTCAAATACCATTCCTGCCCGCACCTACGATCCGGCCGGATTGATTGTTAACGAACGTGGCGAGATGGAATACTTAGTAAACGGCAACGTTCAGTCATTGAAGGGGATTGATCTTTCCCGCTATCAGGGTGAAGTTGACTGGGCATTAGTCGCTGCCGATGGTGTAGATTATGCTATGATTCGTGTTGGTATCCGCGGATACGGCACCGGCGAAATTGTAATTGATGACACCTTAGATGCTAATATGATGGGAGCAACTTACAATGGCATTGACGTAGGCGCATATTTCTTTACGCAGGCAATCAGTGAAGAAGAGGCCATAGCAGAAGCCGATGCGGTAATCGAAGCGCTCGCGCCTTATAATGTAACTTATCCTATCGCTATTGATGTCGAAGATGTAAATGACAGTAGTGCCAGAACCGCAAATTTAACAGCAGCACAAAGAACCGACTATGTCATTGCTTTTTGCGAGCGCATTGAATCAGCAGGTTATACACCAATGATTTATGGCAATTTAAAATCCTACTGTGATATGCTCGATATGGAACGTTTAAATGAGTATGATAAATGGTTTGCTTTTTATGACACATATGTATACTTCCCTTACGAAATTACAATGTGGCAATATACCGACAGCGGTGTCGTGAATGGTATTGAGGGAAATGTTGATTTAAACATTACATTTACTAATAAATACGAATAATCTTTTTTACAAATATAAAACCCTTATGCATAGCATAATACTGCTGCATAAGGGTTTCTTTTTGTCCTTTTTGCTATAAAATAAAGCTATCTTTATAATATCGATTATTTCTCTTTCTCATCCAGGCGCATAGTTAAACTGATTCTCTTCTTCGCCAAATCCACTTCCAATACCTTAACATCTACCACGTCGCCTACGCTCACAGCTTCCAGGGGATGCTTAATGAAGCGGTTGGTAATGCGCGAAATGTGAACCAAACCATCCTGGTGCACACCAATATCCACAAAAGCACCGAAGTCGATTACGTTACGCACAGTTCCCTTCAAAACCATACCCGGCTTCAAATCTTCCATATCTAAGACATCACTTCTTAAAATAGGTGCCGGCATACTTTCTCTGGGATCGCGGGCAGGTTTTTCTAATTCGTTTAAGATATCTGTCAAGGTGATTTCTCCGATGCCCAGTTCTTCCGCAAGCTTCTTCTTATCACGTACTTTGGCAGCAAGCCCACTTACTTCTTTTATCTCTTTTACAGGTTCTACAATCTCGGTTACGTTAGCCTTTTCCATAGCTTTAGCCATAGCAAGTCCCATTGCTGTATTCGTATTGCGAATTACAACTTTGCGCTCTTTGGGCTTTACTGCCTTCTTTGCAGGTTCTTTCTTTCCTTTATTTGCGGCAGCCTTTTTCTGCGCTTCTTTCACATCTTCCATTGTAAGACCAAGCTTATCAAGAAGTCTCATTGTCGCTTCATAAGACTCGGGATGAACGCTGGTCGCATCCAAAGGATTGTCGCCATCTGTAATTCTCATAAAACCGGCACACTGCTCATATGCTTTCGGCCCGAGTTTCGCCACCTTTAATAACTGTGCACGATTTGTAAAACGGCCGTTTGCCTCACGATAATCCACAATATTCTTTGCAATTACCTTAGTAATACCTGAAATATATTCCAAAAGAGGTGCTGATGCGGTATTCAAATCCACACCTACCTTATTTACACTGTCTTCTACCACACCGCTTAATGCCTCGCCCAGCTTCTTCTGATTCATATCATGCTGGTACTGACCGACACCAATGGATTTCGGATCAATTTTAACAAGTTCTGCCAAAGGATCCTGTAATCTTCTTGCAATTGAAGCTGCACTTCTTTGTCCAACATCGAAGTTGGGAAACTCTTCTGTTGCAAGTTTACTTGCAGAATATACCGACGCGCCCGCCTCATTTACAATCACATATTGAACAGGACGGTCAATTTCTTTTAACAATTCTACAATCACTTGTTCAGATTCCCTAGAAGCCGTACCATTTCCAACAGAAATTAAATCTACATTATATTTTTTAATTATCTGTTTTAAGACTTTCTTGGACTCTTCCACTTTATTCTGCGGTGCAGTCGGGAAAATAACTGTAGTAGTAAGAACTTTTCCTGTAGGATCTACAACCGCAAGTTTACAGCCGGTACGGAATGCAGGGTCCCAGCCAAGCACTACTTTGCCAAGAATAGGCGGCTGTAAAAGTAACTGCTCTAAGTTTTTGCCAAATACACTGATAGCACCATCTTCCGCCTTCTCGGTTAAATCATTCCGAATTTCACGTTCAATGGCCGGAGCAATCAAACGATCATATGCATCCTCCACCGCTTCCTGAATAACAGGTGTTGTGTTTGGATTTTCATTCTTTAAGGTCTTTTTATTAAGATATTGTAAAATTCGCTCCTTCGGCGCTTCGATTTTTACTTTTAAGACATCTTTATCTTCACCACGATTCAATGCAAGCACACGATGTCCCGCTACCTTTTTCACAGGCTCGGAATATTCGTAGTACATTTCGAAGATTTTTTCTTTTTCTTCTTTTTTAAGGCTACTCATAATAATACCTTCATCCATGGTAGCTTCTCTGATGTATGTTCTGTGGGCAGCATCATCAGAAACCATTTCTGCGATAATATCTCTTGCACCGGCAATTGCCTCTTCTACGGATGCCACACCCTTTTCTTCCGATATGTAGCTTTCTGCGCACTTTTCCAAAGGATCAGTGGTTTCCTGGGCAAGAATTAACTCTGCCAAGCCTTCCAGACCCTTTTCCTTTGCGATACCTGCTCTGGTTTTACGCTTCGGTCTGTAAGGACGATATAAGTCCTCTACCGCAACCAAGGTCGTTGCTTCCAGAATCTGCTTACGCAGTTCTTCGGTCATTTTACCCTGTTCTTCTATGCTGGAAATTACCTGTTCCTGCTTCTCTGTAAGATTGCGCAAATACGTAAGTCTTTCATTTAAATTACGAAGCACTTCATCGTTTAAGTTCCCCGTAACATCCTTACGATATCTCGCAATAAAAGGAATGGTATTCCCTTCATCAATTAATTTGATGGTTACGTCCACCTGTTCTTTTTTGATTTGCAATTCTTTTGCAAGTTGTAATGCAATATCCATTTTTTCCTCCTGAAACTTCGGGACATTTTGTCCGTATTCCTATCCAAGTATACTCGATTTTGCCCTCCTTTCGCAACTAAATTAGAGTAAAACGCTTACTTTTCTTCTTTTCATTCTGCACTACGCGTGTTATACTGTAAAAAAGTAGACTTTTTATATAAAATAGAGGAAAAGTATGAACTCTACAGAACCGAATTATCGTCATTTTACAATGGCAAAAACCGCCGGAACCTTTGCTTTTATCGCTGTAATAACCGCTTTGTTCGGCACAATGTTTTTACCGTTTATTTTTGGTGGATTATCTATTATTTTTGCCGTTTTATCCAAAGGCAATACTGCAACTTATCGTTTGAATGCCAAACTGGCAATTATCATCTCCTGCCTTACCTTAGTGGGAAATACGGCATTTACGACATTTGCCTTTTATAATGTATTTTTCAATGAAGAATATCGTCAGCAGCTAGACGAGACATTTGAGCAGATTTACGGGATGAGTATGGAAGAATATACTTCTTATATGCTCTCATTACCCGAGTCTCCCACATCTGAACCGTAGGATTCATAAGAAAATTTGCAGAAAGGAGAAGCCTATGAACGGAATCGCATATGCAAGTGCCATGAATTATCAATATATGCCCACCGCCGCAGCCAATGTTTCACCCGCAGATGCCAATACAGGCATCAATCCTACCGGCAAAGTTGAAACTTCAGGCAGTGCCAAAGGTGCTACCGAATGTCAGACTTGTGAAAACCGTAAATACCAGGATGGTTCCAACGAAATGGTTTCTTTTAAGTCTGCACAACATATATCGCCCCTGGCTTCAGCAAGCCGTGTACGTGCACACGAACAGGAGCACGTATCCAACGCCTTCACTAAGGCTTCCCGTAATAACGGCAAGGTGTTACAGGCGAGTGTCACCTTGAAGACAGCCGTTTGCCCAGAATGCGGACGTACTTATGTGGCCGGTGGCAAAACCACAACCAAAATAAAATATGAAAACGAAGAAAACCCTTACGTTGAACAATTGAAAAAAATCCAGGGCGATGCTTTAAGGGGCCAAAACTTCGATGTTTCAATCAAATAAAGGAATTTAGAATTCAAATGTATTTAAGAATTAAAGAAATCAAATCATACGCAAAAGAACAACTGCTGTCCCATATGTGGACAGCAGTCTTCTTTACTTTTTTACACATAATGCTGACAAATCTGTGTACCTTCTGCCTGATGTTTTTTCCCGGCGGCGGAAGCATCATAGAAATGTTTATCTACGAATTTACCACTCTTATGATTGATATTTTTGCCGGTCTTTTACAGATGGGTGTAGCTTGCTTTTATTTAAATGTTGCCACGGATAAAAGTCAGGCTTCTATCCATAATCTCTTCCATGCCTTTGGACACACTCCCGATAAGGCAATTAAAGCAGCCACTGTTTTTTCACTAATTCATATGGCTTGTACCCTTCCCTATGTGATATATACACTTTTTATTATGCCTGTTTTCTCAATGGAAGATTTGATGAATATGAAACCGGAAGTTTTAAAATGTATGGGGGTTGCCTATTTGATTTTAGGCGCGGGGGAACTGCTATACTTCCTGATTAGTTTATTCTTTGAGCCTGTTTATTATATGCTGGTAGATATGCCCACACTTTCCGTAGCGAAAGCATTAAAAATGAGTATATGGTTAATGAAAGGAAGCAAAGTTCGTCTTCTAGGACTACACTTAAGCTTCCTTCCCTTGCAATTTGTTTCTTTATTAACTTTTGGTATCGGTAATCTTTGGGTAATCCCTTATATGAATACCGCATCCGCCGTCTTTTATAATGATTTGACGACAAAACGCTTAAATCAGTAATGATATCACTATTACACATATTATACCGACATTTCAATCGATATAAAAGCAATACAATTTAATCTACTGTATCATCACCGACGGCTTTACCTCCGAGACTTTTCCACTTCAGGTAGGCCGTCATCATTTTATCCAGATCACCATCCAAAACTGCATCAACATTACCTGTTTCTTCACCGGTTCTGGTATCTTTCACCAAAGTATATGGTTGCATTACATAAGAACGAATCTGGTTTCCCCAACCGATTTCTTTGATTTCACCACGAATATCTGACAACTTCTCCGCGTTCGCTTCCTGCTTAAGCATCAACAATTTTGCGCGAAGCATCTGCATCGCCTTATCCTTATTACTGTGCTGGGAACGCTCATTCTGACACTGCACCACAACTCCCGTAGGAATATGGGTAATTCGTACAGCCGATGATGTCTTGTTGATATGCTGTCCACCGGCACCACTGCTTCGGTAGGTATCAATACGCAAATCATCCGGATTAATATCCAACTCCACATCTTCCGGCAACTCAGGCATAACATCCAACGACACAAAGGAAGTCTGACGCTTTCCCTGGGCATTAAAAGGCGAAATGCGCACCAAACGATGCACGCCCTTTTCAGACTTCAGATATCCGTAGGCATTCAAACCGTTTACCTGCCATGACACCGACTTGATTCCGGCTTCATCACCGTCCTGATAATCCAATACTTCAACGGTATATCCCTTACGTTCTGCCCAACGCACATACATACGATAAAGCATTGCCGCCCAATCACAGCTTTCTGTTCCGCCGGCACCGGCATTCAAACGTAAAATTGCATTGTTGGTATCATATTCATCCGATAAAAGTGTGGAAATTCGAATCTTCTCAAATTCCTCCACAAACTCATCCAATTCGGCACGAATATCCGCCACCAATTCTTCATCATTTTCTTCATAAGCCATCTGAATTAACATACCAAGGTCTTCCACCTGGCTTTCCAAATGATTGTACATATCAATGGTATCCTGAAGATTTTTCATTTCTTTCATTTTACGATTGGAAATCTCCGGATTGTCCCAAAATCCCGGCTCCTGACTTTCTCTCTCTAACTCTTTCACCCGCTCAGTCTTATTCACTAAGTCAAAGTGAATCCCTCACTTCCGCTAATGGACTTACATAGGTTTGCAATTCGCTTTTCATTGCATCTAATTCAACCACCTGCGTCACCACCTTTACTTTTATATTTTTATAGAAAACACCCGGCAAAATGATGTTTTCCAAACAAACTTACCGGGTGTAAATTCTTTCTGTTTTATGCGTTACGTCCGCAACACTGTTTGTATTTCTTACCGCTACCGCAAGGACAGGGTGAATTCGGATAAACCTTCTCACTCTCACGTTTTACGGGTCCCTTGGCTAACGTATCATCTTTGTTCGTTCCGGTTACCTTTGCCACCTGCTCACGTTCTAACTTCTGCTCAACTCTGACATGCATAATCAAACGAACCGTTTCTTCGCGGATTCCATCAGTCATGGCATCAAACATATCAAAACCGCTCATCTTATATTCCACGAGAGGATCCTTCTGTCCGTAAGCCACCATATGAATACCCTGCTGCAGCTGTGACATATCGTCAATGTGAGCCATCCACTTATGGTCAATTGCTTTTAACAATACCACGCGTTCCACTTCACGGATTGCATCCGCCTGAGGGAATTCAGCTTCCTTTTCTTCGTATAACTTAACAGCTTCTTCTTTCAGTTGCTGTTTTAATGCATTTTTCTTAGGTTTCTCAACACGTTCTGCAGTAATGGGCTCTAACGGAACAATAGGAAGTAATGCATTGTTTAATTCTGCAAAATCCCATTCGTCCACGGAAGCATCGTCACTGATACAGTTGTCTACGATATTCTCCACAATATCCGTAATCATCTTATAAACAACATCACGCATGCTTTCACCGCTTAATACGCGAAGACGTTCTGCATAAATGATTTCTCTTTGCTCGTTCATTACCTGGTCGTAATCCAACAAATTCTTACGGATACCATAGTTGTTATTTTCGATTCGTTTTTGTGCATTTTCAATTGTCTTACTCAACATAGAATGCTGAATTTCCTGGTCTTCAGCAACACCAAGTGAATTAAACACAGCCATCAAACGATCCGAACCGAACAAGCGCATCAAATCATCTTCCAAAGAGATGAAAAATCTTGATTCACCGGGGTCACCCTGACGTCCGGCACGACCACGTAACTGATTATCAATACGTCTGGATTCATGACGTTCAGTACCGATAATCTTAAGTCCGCCTGCTGCTCTCGACTTCTCGTCAAGCTTAATATCCGTACCACGGCCTGCCATATTGGTAGCAATGGTTACTGCACCAAACTGACCTGCTTTCGCAACAATTTCCGCTTCCATTTCATGGAACTTGGCATTCAATACCTGATGGGGAATACCACGTTTACGAAGCATACGGCTGATTTCTTCCGAAGACTCAATTGTAATGGTACCAACCAAAACAGGCTGTCCTATTTTATGTGCTGCTTCCACCTCATCACAAATAGCCAATAACTTACCGCGCTTGGTTTTATAAACCGCATCGTCACGGTCAATACGTGCCACCGGACGGTTGGTAGGAATTTCAATAACGTCCATTCCGTAGATGTTACGGAATTCCTTTTCTTCTGTTAACGCAGTACCTGTCATACCGGCTTTCTTATCAAATTTATTGAAGAAGTTCTGGAATGTAATAGTCGCAAGAGTTTTACTCTCTCTCTTAACCTTAACATGTTCCTTCGCTTCAATTGCCTGATGCAAACCGTCCGAGAAACGACGTCCCGGCATAATACGTCCGGTAAATTCATCGACAATCATAACCTTATCATCTTTTACTACGTAGTTCTGATCACGGAACATTAAATTATGTGCGCGCAACGCTAAAATAATGTTATGCTGGATTTCAAGATTCTCAGGGTCCGCAAGATTCTCAATACGGAAGAAATTCTCCACCTTCTCAACACCGGCGGCAGTCAGGTTGATAACTTTGTCTTTCTCATTAACAATGAAATCACCGTCTTCTACCTGCTCCACGCGAAGTAAAATATCCATCTTGGACTGTTCTTCCATATCCTTACCGCGCTTCATCTGACGCGCAAGAATATCGCAGGCCTCATATAATCTGGTTGATTTACCGCTCTGTCCGGAAATAATCAATGGTGTTCTTGCCTCGTCGATTAAAACCGAGTCAACTTCATCGATGATTGCATAGTGCAAAGGACGAAGTACAAGCTGTTCTTTATAAATAACCATATTATCACGCAGATAATCGAAACCGAGTTCATTATTTGTAACATAAGTGATATCACAGTTATATGCTTCACGGCGCTCTTCTGCTTTCATACTGTTTAAAACCACGCCGACTTTCAGACCTAAAAATTCATGAATCTGTCCCATCCACTCAGCGTCACGCTTCGCAAGATAATCATTAACGGTAACGATATAAACACCCTTACCTTCCAACGCATTCAAATACGCAGGCAGAGTAGATACCAAAGTCTTACCTTCACCGGTTCTCATTTCCGCGATACGTCCCTGATGAAGGATAATACCGCCGATTAATTGCACACGATAATGCTCCATATCAAGCACACGTTTACCTGCTTCACGAACTACCGCATAAGCCTCCGGTAAAAGATCGTCCAAAGTTTCCCCTTCCTCAAAACGTTTCTTAAATTCCAAAGTCTTTCCGCGTAACTCTTCATCTGAAAGTGCCTGCATGGAAGGTCTTAATTCTTCGATTTTATCTACCGTTTTATTAATTCTTTTCAGTTCTCTTTCACTATGCGTTCCGAAAACCTTTTCAAATACGCCCATTTTGTTCTCCAATCATTCCCTGATAATATGTATCCGGACTTAAAAAGCCCACACTTTCCATATTACCATTTATAATTTACATCTTGACTATTCTAACAGATTTAAAAAAAGGATTCAACCACTTATATGTAAACAAAGTGTGAATCCTTTTTATTTCTTTTATGAAATCTTTGTTTCTCCGAAGTTTTCGAGAAATGTGGGATCTTTTGCTTTACGCCAAAACAGGTAGCATACAACCACTGCAAAAATCGCATGCACAAACAACTCAAACCACGCCGGTCCCTTGGTTAAAATCTTAATCACTCTCTTCTGCGAACGACGGCTGGATTTCAAGAATTTCTTAACCATTTTATTAATTTTCTTCTCGCGCTTCTTCGTCGCAGCCTGGAGTTTCTGGCTGAAAGTTTTCTTTTTACCGAACATAGGCTTTCCTCCCACACACATCTTAAAATATATTATACCCCCGATTGCCTTATCTTACAACCGATTTTTCATAACTTGCCCGATACATTATGCGGTTCCGGTTGAGTTTAATCCAACTTTCTGTTATTATTTTTGTATAAACACTAATCTGAAAAAGTGCATTATGCACTGAAACAAATTTGACATAATGAATAGGGGGCTTTTATGGATTGGTTAAAATTAGTAAACCTTTTAAAAGGACATAAAGTATATTTACAGACGCACAATTTCCCGGACCCGGACGCGCTGGCATCCGCTTTCGGTATGCAGGTATTTTTACGCGCCCACGGTGTAGAATCTACCATTTGTTATGCCGGCGAAGTCGAGACAAACAGCACCAAAAAAATGATGGATGTATTTCAAATTGAAGCTTATGAAATTGACGAAATCACAGATATGGCAGCCGAGGACTACATCGTTACCATTGATGGTCAGAAATACAATTCAAACCTGACCGATTTCCCCGGAAATGAAGTGGCCTGCATCGACCACCATCCTACTATGATACCCTGCGCCTATGAATACAGTGATTTGCGTATTTGTGGTGCATGTGCATCCATCGTGGCTAACTATTTTAAAGAAAGCCAAACCACCTTGGATACCAACACCGCAACAGCACTTTTATACGGAATCAAAATGGATACAGACTCCTTCAATCGCGGTGTGACGGATTTTGATATCGAAATGTTTTCTTATCTGCATAAACTGGCAGACAATCAGACCATTATTTCTTTATCTCATAATAATTATGAAATTCAGGATTTGTACGCATATGGTGAAGCAATCCGAAATATCAAAATTTATGACAATGTAGGTTTTGCTTCTATTTCTTTTGACTGTCCCGATGCATTAGTTGCAATGATTTCCGACTTTATTTTAGGTCTTGATATTGTGCAGTTTGCCGTAGTATACGCTGCAAGGAACGGTGGTTATAAGTTTTCAGTCCGCAATGAAACCAAACATTATCATGCCGGCACCGTCACTGCCAAAGCCCTCAAAGAAATCGGCGACGGCGGCGGGCACTTCGCTATGGCCGGCGGAGTTGTATTCCCTGATAAGACTTATTTACTCGGCGACAATCACCATTTTGAAATCCAACAACTTTTTATGAATGTATTATACACCATCGACGAAGAAATAGCCCAAAAAGAATCCGAAGAAAAATAATACATACCCGGTTTGCAGCTGCAGGCCGGGTATTTTAGTTGAAGTCTATTAATTTTAAAAAAAGCTTTCTTTATTATTTTAGGTCGCTTTAAAACTTTTATATTCAAACTAATTGCGTAAACTTCCAAACTATGTTATATTATAAATAGTTTTACTTTAAAAAATTTTAATATACAAAGTTTTTCACAAAAGGAAGGACAATTATGAGAGCATATTGTATCACAACCGACTCTAACTCTGATTTGCCGCAGGAATACATTGAGAAATTCGGCACCACCATCATCCCCCAGTACTACTCTTTCGGTGATGTTGTTTACGGCGACGAACTTCATATGTCCCCGAAAGAATTTTATGAAAAGATGAAGGAAGGTGCACTTCCGCAGTCTCAGGCAAACAATCCTGCAGTAATCGAAGATAAATTCCGCGATATTCTTGACAAAGGAATGGACATCATTCACATTGCATTCTCTTCTGCGCTGAGCGGAAGTTACAACAATGTTTGTATGGTAGCAAATGACTTAACGGAAGAATATCCCGATGCTAAAATAACCGTTATCGACACTTTAAATGTATCTTTGGGCGAAACCATTATGGTAATCCATGCTGAGAATTTAAAAGCCAATGATGTAGCTTACGAAGATGTTGTTGCGGAATTAAATGAGTTCCGCAATCATATCAATGTACAGTTTACCGTTGACGACTTATTCCACTTACAGCGTGGCGGCCGTGTGAGCAAGGCAACCGCCGTGTTGGGAAGTACTTTAAACTTAAAGCCTTTCCTCTATGTTAATAAAGATGGCGGTCTTACTTCCGACGGTACCGTACGCGGACGTAAAAAATCCATCAGCAAATTAGTGGAGCGTATGATGGATACTATGGCTGAGAACACGGATTTCTCACTTCCCGTAGGTATCGTTCACGGTAACTGTATCGAAGAAGCCGAAACTTTAGCTTCCATTATAAAAGAAAAGACACAGTTTACCAACGTAATCATCAACGACATCAGCCCCAGTATCGGTGCACACGCAGGCCCGGGTGCTTTAGGACTTGTGTACTACGGCGGAATCAAGGCGGCTGCGAAGGAATCAAAGTAAAGAATACTGAAAACAAATTATTTTAATACTATATAAAAGAGAAGCCAAGCGTATCCTATTTGGATGTTGTGGCTTCTCTTCTTAGATTATTCACTTTTTTCTTCTTTCTTGATTACTTTGTTAAACCATTGCTCTTCACCGGTTTCCATATAAAGAACCAAATCATTGATTTCCTTATCGGTCCATCCCCTCGCCCTAAGTGCAAGAATTAATCTGGAATTCTCCCTATTATTCATTTCTTCCATCGCCCTTACCTCCCTCTAAGAGAATTATAGGCGTTCCCCTCCTTCCCTGTCAATTTGTACATTTTACTAAAATTTTGAAATTTTGGTCGATTTGACCGGATAAAAAAGATAGCTTAGAATGCAAATTCATTATAGCAATTTCAAATTAATGAAATCAAGGGAAAGACGTCGACAAATTGTGACATTTATGAGGACGCAAGGGGCGGGGATTTCTATGTTCTCTGACACGCTCTCGCTCGGTTCTGCCACATAACGGCTGCTAAACTCGAAGATTTGTAAGCAAATCTTCTCGCTAAGCACCGATGGGCAGAAAACGGTCATCGAACAACAGAAATCCCCCTCCCCTTGCTGTGCTATGAAATGATTTCAATAATTATCTCGACATTTGATTAGCATGCTCATTAACAATGTCTTCCATATCGTGTAACATTTCTACGGCAACTCTATTAGTATGTAACTCAGTATCATATACAATTAAATCATCCACAATAATTTCTGTTGCAATACATTGTAAAGATACCAAACCTGAACCTTCCAATCTTTCATCATTGCAATCAAAGGTTAAATATTCATTTTCACCACGATATACATAATCAACTATAACATCATAATATTCTTTTGAATTTTCGGTATCACTTTGATACATTTCAAATAAATAATGTAATTGTTCAGCTTGATTAATTAAATATTCATCAAAAAACAATTCTTCAGGCAAAACAGATGTACCATTACCATAAATTTTATCACTATCATCCAAATAATTTCTATAATTACTAAAATTATACATTAACTCATCCACGCTACCAAAATGTTCATTTACTAAAGCATTAAATTCAGATGGTTCCATATACGAACAATTTAACACTAAAAGCCCAGCTAAATTTTCTCTATTAATATCTTCAGCATATTCAACATCAGTAACTCTAATTTCTTCCATTCTAGCCATAATTTGATCTGCTGTTACTGTTTCTGGAACTATTACTTCATCTTCTCCTACTTCTAATTTTGCAGGCATCTCCGCTAATATCTTCTCTTCCAAGGTCATTTCCGATACTTCTTCCGAAACTTCCGCTTCCGTAGTCTCGCTTTCCTGCGTTTCATCCATTGAAACCACTTCTTCCGCTATTACATCAGATGCACCTTCTGCATTCTGTCCGTCTTCTGCACCGTTTGCATCCGCATTGCAACCGGTAAGCATTGCCACACTCATTACGCTAACCAGCATCATAACAAATAACTTTTTCATCTTTTACCTCCTAAGTTTTAAGATAAAAAAATTATACTACAGACGTACCCCCCCTCAAGAGATTTTTGCAACTTTTCACATATTTGATATTTAGGATTTTTCTGTTTCTCACAGTAACATTTGGGCATTATCTCTCGCTTTGCAGGCGGAGGACGAATATTCTTTTCAAAATTTGAAACAAATAAAAATCAATATCCTTTTGTTCGAAGGGTGTTTTGTCCCCGTCGGCATTTGGGTTGCGCATTTTGCAACCCTATGTGCCGTTACGTGGGACAACCAAGCGGAAGCGTCCCTGAGAACAAATGATATTGATTTTTATCTATACAACACCCCCACCAAAGAATATTCGTCCCCTCCCACATTTTTTCATATATTGCCAAAAATAATCATAGACTTTTATCAGAAAAAATTATATAATAGAAGCGAAGTGTATACACACTTCCTTTTACATACGCAAATAATCAAAAAGTAATTGACTTTTAGGAGGAAAATGTAAAATGGGATTAATCAAATCAACTTTAAACGCTATGGGCGAATCAGTGAAAGGAACATTCGGCAATGTATTAGGCGGTGTCAGCAGCAGTGTTAACACAGTATTAGGCGATGTTGCTGCAAGAGAATTCTTCTACTGTGACGCATTCCCCAATGATATCTTAATTCAGAAGGGTCGCAAGCGTGACCAGAAGGGTAACAACAAGGGTGGCGAAAACATTATCTCTAACGGTTCCGTTGTAATCGTTAACGAAGGCCAGTGTATGATTCTTGTTGACCAGGGTAAAATCACAGAAGTATGTGCAGAACCCGGTGAATTCATTTATGATGCTTCTTCTGAACCTTCTATCTTCTACGGAAACTTAGGGGAGAACATTAAGAACTCTTTCATTCAGCTTGGTAAGCGTATTTCTTTCGGCGGAGAAATCCCCAAGGATCAGCGTGTTTACTATATTAACTTACTTGAAATCCGTAACAACCTTTGGGGTACAGCAGGAACCTTCCCCTTCTTCATTCACGATAAGGTAACAGGTTTCCAGGGCGATATCAACATTATGTGTAACGGTGAATTTACATATACCATCGTTGACCCCGTTCGTTTCTATACCTTCCATGCAGGTAACGTAAGAGACGAATTCAATAAGAAAGAAATTCACAGCATTCTCCGCTCTGAATTTATGACAGCGTTCCAGCCTGCTTTGGGAACTTTCTCAGAAGTTGGTTTACGTTACAGCCAGATTACAACACTTACAGATAAATTAACAGAACAGTTAAACGTTCAGTTGTCTGAAAAATGGGGCGAGCTTCGTGGTATCAAGGTAGCTTCTGTTACCATCAACACCATCAAAGCTACTCCCGAAGACGAAGAAAGAATCAAGAAGTTCCAGGATGTTGCTGTTTACACCAACGTAAACATGGCAGCTGCTCGTATGGCTACTGCTCAGGCTAACGCAATGGAAGCTGCAGCAAGCAACGAAGCAACCGGACCTATGATGGCTTTCGCAGGTATGAACATGGCTCAGATGACAGGCGGTATGAACGCTAACAGCTTATTTGCTATGGGTCAGCAGCAGGCTCCTCAGGCGCCTGTACAGCCTGTTGGTGCAGTAGCAGCTGCAGCTCCCGCAGGTTGGGCTTGCTCATGTGGTACAACAGGTAACACCGGTAAGTTCTGCATGAACTGTGGTCAGGCAAGACCTGTTCCTTCAGAAGGATGGACATGTGCATGTGGTGCAGTAAATCAAGGTAAGTTCTGTCAGGAATGCGGTGCTAAGAAACCCGCAGGTGCTCCTCTTTACAAGTGTGACAAGTGTGGTTGGACACCCGAGGATCCTACAAATCCTCCTAAGTTCTGTCCTGAATGTGGCGACGTATTTGATGACAATGATGTTCAGAAATAATATTAGCCGAATCGTGGAATTCGATTAAAACAGATAGCGGTTTGTGCTCAGGTGCAAGCCGCTATTTTTAATAAACAGCTGAAAAGCTATAAAACGTACTGTAATACTTCCTTTACAACGAAATCAACGCAAATGTTTTATAAAACGGAGGAAACTATGGATACAAATGATATGATGCAAAACGATCCCAACATTGTGGAAACCAAGGAAGAAACCGACCGCAAGTGTCCCCAATGTGCCGGCGTTATGAGTTATGATCCCGCAACCGGGGCAACAGCATGTCCTTACTGCGGTTACGTAGAAGAAATCGAGGCAGACGAGGATTTCCCCGAAACTGCGGAAGAATTAGATTTTGAAAGTGCCGAATCTACAGGCAATTGTAACTGGGGCGTTGAAAAGAAAACCGTCCTTTGTAAAAGCTGTGGTGCCGAGTCCATTTATGATGCGCTGGAGGTTTCCAGCGAATGTCCTTACTGCGGTTCCAACCAGGTAATGGATGCGCAAGGCAAAGATACCTTAGCACCTAATGGAGTTGTTCCTTTTAAAATTTCTGACGATGAAGCTTCGAAATTATTCAAAGCCTGGATCGGAAAGAAATTCTTCTGTCCTAAGCTTGCCAAAGAATCTGCCCGCGCAGACTCTTTTAAGGGTATTTATCTTCCCTACTGGACATACGATGCCCAGACCAAAACAAGCTACCGCGCACAGTACGGTAAAGACCGTCACGTCCGCAATAGCCAGGGTGAAACCAAGATAGTAACCGACTGGTATCGTACCAGCGGAATTTATAACGAGTTTATTGACGATCAGTTAGTGCTTGGCACCAACCGCCACAATAACTGGATGTTAAAAGGCATTGAACCTTTTAATACCGCCGAAAACAAGACCTATAAACCGGAATACGTTGCAGGCTTCGGTGCCGAACGTTATTCTGTAGGTTTGAAAGAAGGTTGGGAAAAGGCAAAGGCAGCAATCCAGATTCGCTTACGTGGCAACATTACCAATAAGATTCGTCATGAGAAGAATGCAGACCACGTAAAAGATTTGCATCTTCGCACTGCATACACCAATATTACATACAAATATTTGATGTTGCCCATTTGGATTTCATCTTTTAAATACAACGATAAGGTATACCAGTTTATGGTGAACGGCCAGACCGGTAAAGTTTCCGGCAAGACTCCTATTTCTGCAGTTAAGGTTATTATTACCATTCTTGCAGTATTGGCAGTTCTTGGCTTATTCCTGTTAATTGGTTCAGTAATGGGTGAATAAAAATGCTGAATATATTAATGAATAATTTTAATTTAACGCTATCCATTGAAACGATGGCCGGTGGTATGTTTGCTTTTGGTTCCATTGCTTTCATCATCGGAGTTCTTGTTTCATTGGTTTTCTTTGTTGTTTTTATTATCATTGCGGTTAAAATTTTGAAGAAAATCACTCAAATCACCCGCCAGGCAAGATCAGTGACAAATTCAGTGAAACAAGTTTCAAAGGCAGTTTACGGCACTACCGATGTGGTGGAAGGTGTAAAAAGACAACAGTTTGAGCACTCTACAACGCCGCGTACCATTTCAAATATGTCCAGTGTGTATCTTCCCCAAATCCAGAGGGATTTCCCGGAATTTCACTATGATGAAATGCGTGAACGTGCTAAAAATGTACTGACTTCTTACTTATACTGTATCGATAATCAGGATCCTTCCAAATTATCAGAAGGCAATGAAGAATTAAAGAACGCTTTAACCATGCATTTACAGTTATTAAATGACCGCAATTACGACGAACATTTTGAACGAATGAAAATTCACAAATGCGAAATTTCCAATTATGTAAAGAAGGACGGTCTTTGTACCATAACCTTCCAAGCCGCAATCCAGTACTACCATTATATTCTGGAAGGCGACCGCATTAAAACAGGCCGTAAAGACCAGATGAAGCAGGCTAAATACGAAATTAAATTGGTTTATGTTCAGGATCGCGATTTGATCAAGGAATCCGCAGATTCTGCATTAGGACTTACTTGTCCGAACTGTGCTGCACCCATTTCAAATTTAGGTGCAAAACACTGTATTTACTGCGGTTCACCTGTAATTGAATTCAACATTCACGCCTGGAGCTTTGCAGCCATCAAGGAACTTTAATTCCAAAACTTTTTTATAACGAAAACGCCCAATCGGGCGTTTTTTGTTTTGGAAATCAATGGCATATAAAAATTTATAGTTTTATGCATATAAAATTATAAATTTGGCAAATTAAGTATAGGCATCTTTTTAACGAAAGGAGAAAAACACTATGCCCTTTAGAATAATGAATGCAATTGCTTTAACCATTGTAATTATCGGTGCCGTAAACTGGGGTCTGATCGGTTTCTTCGGCTTTGACCTTGTAGCAGCCTTATTTGGCGATATGAGCGGTTTTTCCAGAGTTGTATATGCTTTGGTAGGTCTCGCAGGCCTTTACTCCATTCTCTTTTATAAAAGACTTACAATGGACTGTGAAGAAAAGTAAAATTGCACAATATCCATTTACCAATGAAAAAGGCAACCCTTTAAGAGTTGCCTTTCATTATGCCCCTACGGGCCTCATATTCTGTTTTATTGTTCCGGTTCAATTAAACCGTAAGTATTGCCTTTTCTCTTGTATACAACGCTGATTAAATCAGTTTCCGCATTGTTAAATACATAAAAGCTGTGTCCTAAAAGTTCCATCTGAATGCAAGCATCTTCCGGATACATAGGCTTAATATCAAACTTCTTGGAACGGATAATTTTAATTTCTTCGTCATCCACGAATTCTTTCTCAATGTAATCTGCTTTAAAGAAATCTGTATTGTGCTTCTGGTCAACAATCTTATTCTTATATTTCTTTAATTGTCTTTCGATAATCTCTTCTACCAAATCGATAGAAACGTACATATCGTTGCTTACCTGCTCGGAACGGATAATTTTACCCTTTACAGGAATGGTTACTTCAATCTTCTGACGATCTTTCTCGACACTAAGCGTTACATGCACTTCTGTCTCCTGTGTAAAATACTTCTCCAGCTTACCGATCTTGTCTTCCACTGCGCTGCGCAGCCCCGGTGTAACCTCAATGTTTTTCCCAATAATAATAAATTTCATACTGATCACCCTTTCATTGGTTTATCGTAGATCGTACCATGATTGGCTTAAAATGCTTACTCATTGTGTACAGATTGATTATACCATATTTGTCCATATATTTGCAATATTTTCTGTAATTGTAGTGAAAATTTATACAATTGTTCCATTCTTTTTTGACATTAAAAAAGTCAATAATCCGCAGTCATTTTTTTACAAAAATCGACATTTTCTACGTTATCAACAAAACGGATGTTTTGTTGGTTTCCATAAAATTACTACTATTTTAGTCATTTTTTCGGTGGATAATGTGTATAACTTAGTGTATAAATGATTTTTCGGCATTTTTCGACATTTTTTACTGTGGATATCTTTTTTATTGTTTTTTTTATTTTTTGCTTGCATTCATCAAAATTGTGCAACTTGTACAAAATCAATATCTATATTTAATTCGTAGTTCTTTTTTATGCTGTCATACAAAATTCTAAATATATTCACAATTAAAAAAGGCGGTCCTCTTAAGAACCGCCTTATAAACCTTCTTAGAAAATTCTACGAACTGCTAAAACTTTCTTATAATCAGCATTTGAAATAATAATACCAGTCTTACTTGAACTTGCATGCACAATTTGACCGTTACCAATATAGATTGCAACGTGGCCTGAATAACAAACCAAGTCACCGGGCTGAGCATTTGCTAAGCCATCTACCGCATATCCCTGTGTACGATCAGCAGTAGACGAATGCGGTAATGATACACCAAAGTTAGAATATACACTCATTACAAAGCCTGAGCAGTCAGCACCGTTTGTAAGACTCGTTCCGCCCCATACATAAGGATTACCAACAAACTGACACGCATATTCTGCTACCGCAACACCCATTTCACTATCGCCGGTAATTACAGGAACCGTTGCCGTGTTGCTTGTAGTGTTAGTCATTGCCTGCTGAGCAGCTCTCTGAGCCTCTGCTCTTGCAGCAGCTTCTTCTGCCAAACGCTGTGCTTCCTCTTCTTTCGATTCTGCTTTCACAAAATCAGTACGCAAGCTTACATATTCTGTAGATACGTAGCCTTCCCCCTCTTCGATGGAAATTTTAACCCAACCATCTACGGGTTCGTCTTCTTTTACAACAACCAATTCTTCTCCCAAAGGTACAAGTCCCATAACAGAAGACTCTAGATTTGCTTCTGTACGTACTTTCAAAGTAGTTGTATTTACAGTTGCAATCTGTGTACCAACTTCTTTGGCTAATTCAACAGCATCTTCACCGGTTACGCAAAATTCTGCTTTCACATATCCGGTTACATTTCCGGAAGTAATCTTATACCATCCATCCTCTGTTTCTTCAATAAAAGTGCCTACAGATTCATCATAAAGCTTACCTACGATCTCCGACTCGGTATTTGCCTCAGCACGAACATTTACATAATCATTTACCTGCGCAATTACCAAATTCTCAAACTCAGAAGGAACTTCTTCTTTCACAGCCACATTTGCGCCGGGAATTTCTAAATCTTCTGCCGGAATAATCTGCGTTTCATCAATTGTGTTTTCTGTAACAGCATCCCCAGCTACTTTATCCTGTACTTCAGAAATGCCATTGCTTCCGTCTGCTACGCTTTCCATTTCTGTCAAAATGGTATCAGCCTTTACAACTTCAGGTGTTGCCGAAGTCTGTTCAACGCTTGTGGTTTCAGATGTTGCTTCCTGAACCGTAGCTGCTGTAACGGGCTGAATTGTTTTCGCCTCTGCTACTGTATATGCCGCTTCCGAAGATACTACCGTTTCAGTCGTAGCACCTGTTGCCGGACTTTCTGTTGCACGAACTACAGATACATTATTCTCTATTGTTGCCAAGCCAACAGAACTGGTTCCTGTTGCATAGGCCTTATTTTCTTTCATAATTGATTCGATTGTAGCCTGCACATCAATATAAGAAGAACCGTCTCCCATATCAACTGCTGCTCCTGCTGCGGGCAATTCTGTGAACTTTCCGGTTGCTTCGGTTGAAAGCGAAAGTCCTGCGATGACAATACCGATTGCCAATGCACATACGCCCAGTGTCAGCTTTTTACGTCTCATAAAAGTACACCGTAAAACCTTTCCCATCCTTTAACATGATGTTAAAATATTACGAAATTGTTACATCTAAGTAATAATATATCAGTTTTCGTAACATCTGTCAACATATTTTGTGTCTACCAATGTTTGGAAAGGCTTATTTTTCGGGCTTTTTACAGTAATGCAGGTGTTAAAATATGAAATTATTTCGTAACATTTATCGTAACATTTACTGTAATAAATCCTTCTGGTATCTTGTCACCGCATTCGCACCATCTGCTACCGCAGTAACTACCTGGCGCAAAGGTTTGGTACGCACATCCCCTACCGCGTAAACAAAAGGCTTGTCCGTAGCACAATCTTCACCCGCACATATATATCCGCCGGCGTCTCTTGACACAAATCCTTCAAAAGCTTCTGAATTAGGCAATATACCAACTGCAATGAATACTCCGGCGACCGGAAGTAATCCGGTCTCGCCGGTAAGTTTATTTTTAATGGTAACCGTTTCTACGGCATCGCTTCCGTTAATGGACTCTACGGTAGTATTCCAAATAATTTCTACGTTATCACAGGCTTTTACTGCTTCCTGAAGGGTTTTTGCCGCACGCAATTCATCTCTTCTGTGAACAAGGTATACCTTACGACAGTTTCGCGCAAGGAAAATAGCATCTTCAACTGCCACATCGCCGCCGCCTACCACAACCACATCTCGTCCGGTAAAGAAAGCTCCATCGCAGGTTGCACAATAAGAAACACCCATTCCTGCCAATTCTTCCTCGCCCGGCACGTTTAGATGTGCATGCTTGGCACCTGTGGCAATTATGATGCCTTTGGTCTCATAAGTATTATTTTCACCTTTAACAATGTAGTGTGCACCTTCTGCTGTGATTTCCGTCACATCATCCTCTGTGGTCACTGCATGTAACTTTGTTGCATGTTCACTCATCTTCTGTGCAAGTTCAAAGCCACTAATTCCGGGGAGTCCCGGATAATTGTCTACTTCATAAGTATTTAAAACCTGGCCACCACCAAAACCGGTGCGTTCTAACACCAACGTATTCAAGCATGCTCTCTGTGCATAAATCGCCGCAGCCATTCCGGCAGGACCGGATCCTATAATCACTAAATCGTACATTTTAATTCCTCCGATTTTTCTTCTTTCTTTCGTTCCTTATCTACATATAAAACCTACTTTTTTGCTATAAATTAACAAAAAATACCTACTCTTTACTCTAACAGTTTTTACCATAAAATTCAATTCCAACAGCTATAAAAACTTGCAGGCATTTACTGAATAGACTATACTGAATATAGTTTATGTGATTTTTGATCATTTTAACAAAGTAATTGTATTATGTAATTTTATTTTAGCATAATAATTGTAATTCGATAAAAGGAGTATCCCTATGAACAAATATGCCCTTGTAACCGGAGCTTCACGCGGTATTGGTAAAAGTATTGCACAGTCTTTGGCAAAAGAAGGTTATCATTTAATTTTAACCTGTTCAAAATCCTCGAATGAATTAATTAGCTTTTCAAGTCAACTCGAAAAAGAATATAATATCACCTGCATCGCCAAACAATGTGATATGAAAAATGTCCAAGAAGTGCGCTGTTTATTTGAAGATATTCCTCATCTAGACCTTTTGGTAAACAACGCAGGTATTTCTTATGTAGGCTTATTGCAGGATATGGAACCGGAAGAATGGGACGAAATAATCAGCACCAACCTTTCTTCTGCCTTTTATACTTCCAAATATGCAATTCCGCTTATGCTCCAAAATCACGTCGGACATATTATAAACATTTCCTCCGTATGGGGAAACGTCGGCGCGTCTGCAGAGGTGGCTTATTCCGCTTCTAAGGGTGGGTTAAACAGTTTCACCAAAGCACTCGCCAAGGAATTAGCCCCCAGCGGCATTCAAGTAAATGCAATCGCCTGCGGTTTAATTGATACACAGATGAATGCCCATCTTTCCGAAGAAGACCTTAGTTCATTAAAAGAAGAAATTCCCGCAGGGCGTGCCGGTAGTACCGATGAAGTAGCCGAAGCGCTTTTAAGTATTCTTAAAATGCCGCCCTACCTCACCGGACAAATTGTAACACTGGACGGCGGCTGGACATAAGCGCTAACCATTTCCTCTTCCGGTAAATCATAACCGCAGCCGAAGAGACACAAAGCCGCAATAATTACAATAAATGCAATACCAATTTTTTCTTTCATAAAAAATGCCTCCTTTTATCAAACTATTATTAGTGTCTGATAAAAAGAGGCTTTTTATTCTTTTATACTTTATTTTGTTTATGACTCAAGCGGAACATACACAATTTCCCCATCCTCCAGTCGTAAGCAGGCAAGCTGACTTGATTTATTATTTAGAGCCATCCCGCAATCTATATTATATACATGGTATCCATGGTAATCCGCATTATGATATACCAAACCTCTGCCCAAATCATCAATACAATCCAGACGCTGTGTAAAAGTATGCCCACATATATAAATATTTTTTTTGTTTGGATACAGCTTAGCTGCATTTTCTCTGATAAAAGCACGGTCAAAAATATTCATCCACACAACATCCCATATTTCATCATGGGATAGATCCCCATAACGAAAACCTTCTTTGCTCTTTCGCAAAATCGTATACGCATGGGAGAGGTGGTAATTCTTATTACCCACTTTAATTTTTTTAATAATCCAGGCGTTCTCCAAATATTGAATAATTGCCTTCCTCTTCTGTGCCGATAATTTGATATAATTATCGTAAGTATATTCTCCGCCATTGCACGGATCCAGCCATAAATCGATATCATCCGTATCATGTCGGTCTTTACTTTTAATTTCATCAAAATTCTTCAACGCATCCAACATCAGTAACTCATGATTACCCAATATCAATTCCACATTGGGACGTTTCATGATATCGTTTAAAACCTTAATTCCGTCAGGACCTCTGTCGATTGCATCACCCAAAACATATAAAGTATCTTCTGCCTTCAGGTCAATTTTTTTCAGCATCTTCATATAAGACTTGTATTGACCGTGGACATCGCTTATTACGTAATTGCTCATTGTCACAGTCCTCTACACTTCTACAATATCACTGATATCAACCTGAATAATCGGTCTGATACCCATCGGTATGCTTAATTTCCACTGTTTCATTTTACCGTTCTGGATAGAATGTCCGTCACAGTTTTCGCCGTAAGTAAAAGTTGCACTCTCTGCATTAATGGTACCTCTTGTTCGAAGGGCATACCCCATCGGCAATGCTTCATCCGGCTTCTTAGCTGCCGCATACTGAGAGAACAGAATCTGGCTTTGATTTACCGGTGTCTTCAAGGCATTACCGCCTCTAACCGCACGATGCTCAAAACCATTCATTACTTCTTCTACAGAAGGAAGGAATACTCGGTCGTAAGTCACCTGATCCGTAAAAGACGAAATTGGGGTCTTTACTTCTTTGATAATAATCTTTTCCTGTTCTTCCTTTGTAAACGCTTCGCGGAAGAAATCTCGGTTCAGCCATTCGCGGATTTTACTGAATTCCCAGCTGATACCGGTACGAACCTTGGTTACTTCTCTATCTGTCATATCCAAATAGCTCTTCTCATCAAACATCTGATAATCCAATACATATTCAGACTGAAGAATCATTTTATTTCCGCTCTGATGTAAAATCACCCAGGGAATATCGGTATATTCAAAAATGCGATACATCCTGCTTTCGTCTTTGATTTTTTGCTTATTAACCATACGATAATCTTTAGACATCAAAGCATCTTTTACAGAAAATCTCTTGAACTTGCCGGTATCTAAAACAGCCTTGTCGTTGCCGTCGTAATTTGCATAAATGATATCTGTTGTAAGACGCGAACCCGTAACCTCATTCATCGGATAATGACCAAACCAAACACGACGGTTCTTCTTATCATACATCATCAAAGCATTGCCCTGAGGATATTGAATTTCGTAAGTTTCGGCAAATTCCTTGTTAATCTTCTGTCCGTATAAATGTCTCTTTAACTGCCCCATATCCTGCTGTCTGTCCTTACACTCCATGGAAAGACCACGCATAATGGCATCCGCAATTCTGCGCTCCATGGGAATACCGTAATCAGCAATATGCATCAAAGGCTCATTCTGACTTCTTTCAAATGCATCGGTAGGAATGTCACCGGTAATCATACAATACATAGTTGCACAAATTCCGTAAACGTCGGTCCAGGGTCCCTGACCTTCACCCACCATCTGCTCTAAAGGTGCATAACCGAACTTACCGAAATAAATCTGTGCAGTCTTGTTACTCAGCTTCTTAGTTGCACCGAAGTCGATTACCTTAATACTGCCATCCTTATCAAGCATAATATTCTCAGGACTGATGTCACGGTGAATCAAACCACTCTTATGAATTTCCTCCATTGAGGTAATAACCGGTTCCATCAATGCAAGTGCATGATCTACATCCAGCTTTCCGCCGTGATTATCAATATATCTTCTAAGCGTACCGCCCTCTAAGTATTCCATAACCATATAAGCCGTATTGTTTTCATAGAAAAGTTCCTTAATGGATACAATACCGGGATACTTCGAGAACTGTGCCAAAGTCTTTGCTTCGCGCTGATATGCCTTCAATTCCTCATAATATTCTTCCGGTGTGGTTCCTTCTGCCACATACAAAGCATCATTGGTGTCACGTTCTACCATTTCATCCGGGAAGAATTCCTTAACAGCCACACGATATTCCAAAAGCAAATCAAATCCCATATAAGTAATACCAAAATTACCCATACCGAGAATATTACCAATCAAAATTTTGCCATTCAAAATGGTGCCGGGCTCCAAAGCTCGACCATAACTTTTCAAACCTTTTTTGGCTTTACCGCAAACAGGACAGAATTCATCCTCTTTACTCATATGCATACAGTTCATACACAATTTGCGGATTTCAGACATTTCCATTTCTCATCAATCTCCAATCCCATAACTTTTTGTGCTCCTGATTTGCTCGCAATCGGGTGCACTTCCCCTATTACACATTATACTAAACTTTCCACAATTTTTCCATTAAAATTTCATTACATTTCAAGAAAATTGCATATTATAAAGTATTATTATATTTTCAGTCTATCATTTTAGAACATTATTTAACATTTTCTTAAAAAATTGGTGTTATATTTATTAAAAAGGAAATAAATACCAACTTGTCGTTTATGTTGTTTTTTGTGTAAGAGGTGATTATTTTGAACAGAAGTGAGAAGCGAAAGCAGCGCGAATACAGTTATGTCAAAACTTTTATGCGCTTTTCTATGATTTTTCTACTATTCCTGGTAGACCTGGCAATTATATTGGTTGGGTCCTATTTATTAAATCATTATATTGTTTACCTGTATGCGTTAGTTGAGTTATTAAGTATTATTGTTATGATTCCTTTGATTGCCAGCGACCGGAATGCCGCGTACAAATTATATTGGCTGGGCGTTGCACTGGTGCTCCCGATTGCAGGCCATGCTATGTACTTATTCTGGGGACGTTCCGTGATTAACCGCAAAGCACATCGGGAAATTCAGCGTGCCATTGACAAGGCAAACGAATGCCAGATTATGAATCCTGAATTGATTAGGAAATTATCCGGTGAGGATGCAGATAAAGGTAAAATTGCAAACTACCTTTATAACCAGAATTATCCTTTGTATGAAAATACCGCCGTTACTTATTTCGAAGTCGGCGAACGCTTCTTTGAAGACGTGGAAGAAAAATTAAAATCAGCCGATAAATATATTTTTATCAGCTTTTTTATCATTGCAGACGGTTCTATTTGGGAACGCTACACTAAAATTCTGGAAGAGAAATTAAGCCAGGGCGTAAAAATTTATATTATGTTTGATGATACAGGCTCTTTTATGCAGATGTCGGATACATCTATTAAGGAATTAAAAAAGAAAGGCTTTCATGTACTCATTTTTAATCCGGTAGAAAAAAGCTATCACCGATTATTCTTTAACTATCGTAATCACCAGAAAATTCTTGTAGTAGATGGCAAATACGCATACACCGGCGGTATTAATATCAGTGACCGCTATGCAAATATCGTATCACCTTACGGCCATTGGAAAGATACCGGATTACGCTTGGAAGGCGATGCCATTTACGGCCTTCAGTTGATTTTTATCGGTATGTGGAATGCTTCCGGCGGTAACATTCACATTGATCATTTCCCCATTGAAAAGCGTCTGATTCCAAACGGCACCTATTGTCAGCCTTTTGCAGACGGTCCCTCAAACAACCCCGAGAATCCAGCAATGGATATGTTTATGCAAGTCATCAGTAATGCCAAGGAACACGTCAATATTATGACACCTTATTTGATTATTGATGATACCATGCAGGATATCTTATGCCTCGCTGCAAAATCCGGTATAAAAGTGCGTCTCATCACTCCGGGAACCCCAGACAAAAAAATCGTACGCCATTTAACCGTGGTTCATTACGGACCTTTGTTACGGGCCGGTGTGGAAATTTATGAATACACTCCCGGTTTCCTTCACGCAAAGCATTGTACCAACGAATTTTCCGCCATTGTTGGCACCATTAATATGGACTTCCGAAGCTTTTATACTCACTTTGAAAACGGTATCTGGATTCCTTCCGGTGATGTGTTAAAAGATATTGATGATGATTTCGAAAGAACAATTGCAGTATCGAAACGCATCACCTATGAAGAATGGCAAAACAGACCTTGGACTGAAAAGCTTTTACAAGCATTTTTGTATTTCTTTAAATGCCATTTTTAATTATAATAATTATAAATACCATAAAACCCCAAAGCCTTGATTTAGATATTCTTTATCGGCATCCGATAAAGAATATTCATAAGCTTGGGGTTCTTTATTTTCCGGTCTTTTGGCTAACTATATTTATTGCTTGTTGCTTTTACAATCTGTGCAAGTGCCGTAAAGAAATGTTTTCTCCTGGTCCAAATCAAACCCTGTAGCCCCCTGCATCCATTGTCTTGCCTCTTTCGTTGCCTCGTGGCTTAAATGCACAAGCTTACCGCATTCCGTACACTGCAAATGCAAATGTGCATGACACTCTTTGCTTTCCATAATCTGATATACATACTGCCTGGAATCCTCCTTGGAATGTCGACGCACCACACCCTCTTCAACCAACTTTTTCATCAGGCGATAAACAGAACTTTTGGGCACAGCTTCGCCCTTGCCATTCAATTCATCGATAATCTCTTCAATGGTAAACTGTCGGTCTCCGGAAGAAACCAAGAAGTTTAATAATATTTTACGTTGTTGTGTCTGATAAGTACTTTTCATAAAACCTCTGTATATATCACTTTGAATACATATTATAAAATGCAACTCTATTCTTACTTATTTTCATCTTTGATAATAAGTTCTTTGCAATGCGGACACTTATCCGGCTCACTGCGAAATCCCAAAGGAAGCTTCTTCTTACAATAGGGACACTTTGAATATTTCACACGCAAAACAATCGCCACTATAATCAGTACCAAACCACCCGCAAGACAAATCATCTGAAGAATCCACTGCTGAATTAAAAGGGACCCGACAAATAAAATCATCGCAATAATTAAAAATGTATTCGACTTCGAATTTGCTTCTTTATAGTTCATTTTATTCCTATCCTTTCAACGCACCAATCAGTGCAAATATTCCAAATGCTACCATATCTGCTGCCACCACAGTTGCACCTACCGGCGTAGAAAACAGAATGGATACAAGCATACCTGCCAGCGCACAAACCACCGAAATACAAGCCGAACAGATAATTACATTTTTAAAACTCGTGAACACTCGCATAGCTGACATGGTTGGGAAAATAATCAATGCAGAAATCAGCAAAGACCCAACCAACTTCATTGCAAGTACAATCACCACCGCAATCACGGTTGCGAGCAAAATATTGTAAGCCTGTACTTTCACACCGGTTGCTGCCGCAAAATCCTCATCAAAAGTAATGGCAAACAACTTGTGATAAAAGAATACAAACACACCGATTACAAACACTGATAAGCCGATGCACAACCACACATCTTTGGAAGATAATGTAAGAAGTGACGCACTGCCGAATAAGGTACTGCACACATCACCCGCCACATTACCCGACTTCACCATTTCCGGGAAAATATTCAACACCAGATAACCCAAAGCCAGTGCTCCTACCGAAAGCATAGCAATGGCTGCATCTCCTTTAATCTTTGTATTCTTCCCTGTGCAAAGCAGAAGAATGGCTACCAATACGGTTACCGGCAGGATCAAAAGCATCTGATTACTGAAATTCAAAACCACCGCAAAGGCCATAGCTCCAAAGGCCACATGGGACAATCCGTCACCGATAAAAGAAAGTCGCTTTAATACAAGTGTCACACCCAAAAGCGACGAACACAACGCAATCAGCACACCTACCACCAATGCGTACTGTACTAAGGGATATGATAAGTAGTATACAAGTTTATCAAACAGTTCCATCACTTACCTCCCCGTCTTTTTTATTTAATTTCAGATACTCTTCTTTGGTGCCAAAAAATACCGGATCTTTTACAAGGTTTAAAACGTGACTTGCATACTTTGATACCGCATGTAAATCATGAGATACCATCAAAATAGTTACCTGCTCCTCGCGGTTTAATCTTTTTACCAACTCATAAAATTCTTCCGTAGTTTCCGGATCCAGGCCCGCTACAGGCTCGTCCAAAAGCAACATCTTCTGTGTGGCGCACAAAGCTCTTGCAAGTAGCACTCTCTGCTGCTGACCGCCGGACAATTCACGATAGCTTCTTTTCTTTAGATCAAGAATTTCCATTTTCGCAAGCATTTCATCCGCCAACATTCTATCCTGCTTAGTAAAAAAAGGACGAAGACCGCTTCTGCTAAGACAACCCGATATCACAATTTCTTCCACAGATGCCGGAAAATCTTTCTGCACTATGGTCTGCTGCGGCATATAACCGATTTCATTCTGTTTCAAACCGTCGCCAAAAGTAATCTTGCCTTCCATAGGTTTGCGCAACCCAAGAATACCCTTCATAAGGGTAGATTTGCCGGAACCGTTATCACCGATAATGCACAAATAATCGCCCTTATTCAGCGACAAATTAATGCAACCGGTTACCGCGGTTTTCTCGTATCCCAGTATTACATTTTCACATGTTAACTGTGCCATTTGTTTCTCCTGTTTTATTTCAACACTTCTCTTAATACTTCAAGATTCGCTTCCATATAACCCAAATAAGATGCTCCTTCTTCCACATCACTGTTATAAACAACCTGCATGGAATGAAGCACTGCTATTTCCCCGGTCATCTTCGCATTTTCAAATACGGTATTTGCCAAAGTATCCGTACCGCCCTCTGTAATCAGAAGAATGTCAACATTATATTCCTGCACCTTTTCTGCCAGAAATACCACGGTCTCGAAATCCGCTTCCGACTCCGTAGAACATCCCGGAAATGCCGCATAATATTCGATGCCGTAGTCTTCCATCATATACATAAAAGGAAAACGATCCGCTACAATAACCATACCCTCATTGGCATTATTCTCTACCACATCAACGTATTTTTGGTCCAAAGCTACCAACTCGTTGCAATAAGCCTCCGCATTGGCCTGAATGCGTTCCGCATCATCAGGCAAAACGCGGCACAAGGCTTCCTCAATGGCTTCGCAGGACTTTACCGCTATGCGCAAGGACAGCCAGACATGCTCGTCCATAACGGCGGAATGACTGTCCCGCACCGCATCGTCTGCCTCATCATTTCCACCTGCCAAATGTTCATCATGGTCATGCTCTTCCGAACAAACACTGCCGTCTGCATGCACATGCTCCGTCTGCATTCCTTCCGTGTATACTTCTTCCTTCAGATCTGCTTCCAATACATCCATCAGGTTGACAACAACTCTGCCTTCCTTCGGATTCACTTCCAGGGCATCTTCCAGCCAGGCATCAGACTCACCGCCCACGTGTACCAGCATATCGCAATCGGCAATCTGAATCAGTTCCTCTGCCGAAGGCTGAAAACTATGCATATCCGTACCGTTATCCAGAAGTAAAATTACTTCCGCCTCGCTCTCGCCCAGCAATTGACTTGTCCAGTCGTATAATGCAAAATTCGTACATACAATGGTTATTTGATCATCTGTCGTACTGTTACAGCCCGCGCATACAAGAAAGCCAAGCATTGCCATAGGTACCGCACACATCTTTACTATTTTTTTTATAAAAGAAGTATTCCTGCTTTTCATATATTCCTTCGCTTAATGCTTTTACAATTTATTTCAAACTAAAAAAGCATTCATTTTATAATTTACTATTCTATTCTCAATTTGAGAATTATTCTCATTTTAGTATACTCACTTTGCCTTTATTGTCAAGACTTCAAATAAAAAGGCCACGCACTCTTTTCTATTTCAATTATCCCAATTCGCTTATTTAACCACTAACCACAAATAAACGAATTGGGACTTATAATTTTTAATCCTCTACAATCAATGCCTTAATCGCATCTGCCGAAGGGTTATACTGGAACAGATAAATGGTATAGTTTTTATCACGCTGTAAATAAATGGCAGATTGTAACAGAGTGGTACTGCCCCACACCGGATACATCGGATTTGACGTACGGCTTACGGTATAAGGATATTCGCCGGGCCAGATGGTTGCAAAATCCGTTACTTCCCCGGAATTTACATTCCTGAAATTGACATAGCGGTTGCCCACAACCACATTCAAAGGTCCGCCGTTGTATGTTAAATTACCTACTCGAACGCAGGAAGCGTTACGGTTTCGGTCGCAATTCACGTCATTAATCACCTTTAAACCAAGTCCCGAATCCGTATTTACAATTGCCATGGTCAAGGTACTGCCGCTTGACACTTCTACAGGCTGCTGTAAATATACATATCCGTTTTCACCCATCAATGTGATAACAGGTCTTCCTGATGCAACATCCACATACTCTGTCACATCCGCAAAGCCGAAATCATTTACCAAAAGCTTATCATTGATATATACCCAGAAAGGATTATATCCGTTTGACGCATTCATAAAACGTACCTTGCCGTTGCGATCGCTTCCGGGATTACAGAAGGAACAATTTTCATTAGGTCTTGGATAAGTAATAATGATTGTGCCCGGAATACTGGGAACAAAGTTATTACCGGGTCTGTTATTGTTATTATTGTTACCGGGATATACCGCACCGCCTTCACCGGGATTCGGCAAGGGAATGACAGGTATTGCTCCTGCACCGCTATTGTTATTACTTCCGCTATTATTACTGTTGTTATTCATTTCGGTATCATTAATCGCTCCGTCCGTCTCACCGTTTACTTCGCCACCGGGGTACACAGGACCGCCTTCTCCAGGATTCGGTAAAGGAATTGCAGGTGTTGCCTCTCTTACGTTTCTTAAACTCATACCTGAAAGTGGTAAGTTATTAATTGTTCTCATTTTGCCTCCACAACAATATTTATAAAATTATCATTCTTTTATATGTTATGCAGGCAAATAAAAAATGCACCTTGGCAGGTAATCTTTCCTGCCAAAATGCATTACATCCATTTACCACAACTTTCTTAAAAGCAAATCATAAATTCCATCACTTATTTATCTTTGCCCTCTTCTTTTACTGACTCATCAGCTTTCATACTCACACTTTTACGCGCACGTAAGGTATTCCATACGAAGAAAGCAATGCCTGCTGCCACAATAAAAATAGAGATAAACTGCGAGGTAGACAATGCGCCCACTGCGCCTCTGGAATCGTTTCTCAAAAACTCAATTCCGAATCTTCCCACGCCGTACAGAATCAAATAACCGGCACCAATATTACCATCTACTTTGTTCTTACGCGCATACAGAATTAAAATAATCGCTATAAGAAAATCTCCTGCCGACATAAAAAGCTGTGTCGGTAAAAGTTTCACACCGGAAGGAGCCAGGCTTCCCGCAGGAAATTCAACGCCCAAGAAACACTCCGTTTCCCTACCATAGCAACATCCCGCAAGGAAACAACCGATACGCCCGAAACCTTGGGCAATTGCAATTTCAGGCATTACTAAATCAAAATATTTGATAAAAGAAATCTTCTTAATTTTACAGTATATATATCCTGCCAGTACACCGATAATAATTCCGCCATAAACCACAAACCCGGAACTTCCAAGCACACTCCAGGGGTCTTCCATAAAACGTTTCCATTCAACGATTACATATAATATTTTACCGCCTAAGAATCCAAATAAAATACCAAAAATCGCAATATCAAGAATTGCTTCCTGACTCATATCTTTTTTCTTGGCACGATACATACCGATAAGCACGGCAGCCAGAAATCCGATACCAATCATCAATCCGTAACCATGAATGGTTATCTTTCCTATGGAAAAAATTTCATTGTACATAATTTACTCCTAATATTTTAATTCTGCGCATTTGCCAATGCTTTTTTACGATTCTTCTCTTCGTACATCTTCTTATCCGTTACACGAATACAGTCTTCCAAATAAGTCTTATGGTCAATCACAAAGGTATCATAACCGAAACTCATGGATAAGTCAGCATGCTTTTTGTGATTAGCATTATAATCGTCAATATCTGCCTGAACCTTCTTCCAGTAATTCTCAGCTTCACGCTCACTCTGTACCGTGCCCATAACAATGAATTCATCACCGCCGTAACGGACCACACAATGCTTACCTGCATTCTTCATAAGGATTTCCGCTGCTGCATTGATAATACGGTCACCTTCTTCATGTCCGTACTCATCATTGATTTTTTTCAATCCGTCCAAATCCATAAACGAGATCTGCATCTTACTCTTGGACATCATGGACTTCATCTTAATCTCTACGAAGAAGCGTTCCATACCGAAACGATTGTAAGCACCTGTCAGAGAATCCTTAATGTACATCTCATCCAAACGGTCCATCGCATTGCGAAGCAGATTCTGTCTGCGGATGTTCTCAATAGAATGTCCCATGGACAACAGCCAGTACGCATACAGTTGATTACCCATTACATAGTCACTGTCTACAAAAACCATATAGCCGTAGTTTCTCTCCAAGCAGTGTACCGGCGAGAAGAAATATAATTTGCCCTTATCCTTGTCCATAAATATATCATCTAATGCATATTTGGACTCAAATGGTTCTTTCGTTTTAAAAACACCATTCTGATAAGCAATGAGAACAATGCTCTTTTCGGTATAAGCGAGCTTCTCTTCCTCACTCATACTCTCTTGTTCCATAGAACTGCGTTCAAATACATTTTCTACGAAATCCTCATTGGCACAGAAATAAAACTCCGGTGGATTCACCAATGCAATATACTCCTTCATTGCAGAAAGCCAGCCTTCATAATCCTCCGCCACCATGATGCTTTTTTCAAGATCAATCATCTCGTGAATCATTTTACGATGAAAAACTTCATCATGCTGTTCCTGTAATTGTGCAGTATTTCCATTGCGTGATTCACAACCGCAACTTCCGCCGTAAATTACTTCATCTGCAAGTAACGTATCCTTCGGAATATCCTTACCGGCAAGAACTTCTAAAAGAATTTTGCACGCATTTCCGCCCAGTTCTTCGAAATTAGTGCGCACAGTAGTAAGGCTCGGATTATAATCCTGGCCCTCAAAAGAATAATCATATCCGGATACCGCAACATCCTCAGGTATGTGATAACCGTTTCTCTTTAAACAATCACACATAGTAAGTGCCATTGTATCATTCGCACAAATAATTACTTCCGGAAAAGGAAGCTTGGAACTCATAATTTCCCTCGCTGCCTGCTCCGCACCTGTTACATAGAAATCACCCTGGCTGATACGCTCAGAAATAACAGGAATTCCATGCTCGGAAAGGACATCAACATAGGCTTTGTAACGTGCCTCTGCATCCGGGTTTCCTACAACACCTTTAACAAAGTGTAAACGTTTCATTTGATGGTCCACTACGTAATGTTCCACCAATTTACGCATAGCCGTATAACTGTCAGTCATAATACTGTAATAGTCTTCCATCTTTCCGCCGACACATACAATAGGACAAGTCAAATCCTTTAATAACTCTTCTATTTTTCTGCGATTCACCTCAATATGACCGGTGTTTGCAAACACAATTACACCATCATATAACCTCAAATCAGGAAGATCAACAATATTAATTTCCCCCACATTGTGCGGGCCTTTTTCGTACGCACCCGTAAACCAGTTAAATGCCGCAATATTACAATCGTTTTCCTTACCGTACTTTTCAATCCCTTTTAACATACGTGCCTGGATATCCGAATCCACTCCGGTAATCAATACACCGATATTTTTGTGTTTCAATCCCATACGTTTTCCCCCCTAAAAGTAAACGCCTATATAAAATCATTATAACACTCTTGGATAGATTCTTCAAATGCTTTTATATGATGCTCTGTTTTTATGCATAAAATTGCGCCATTAAAACGCATCAGAATAATCAAAAATGCCAACCGCATCTTATCGACACAGTTGGCACTCGGTTACTTCTAAAAAAATGTAACTATTCAAAACACCATTCGCAAAATCGCACCTCTGGCGCTTTCCTTTTGCTTATGTTGCTACTTCACCAAATAAATTATCTCTGAACGCGTCCCGACCCGTCGCCTTCCGCAAGTTTCTTCACTTCATCAACGGTTACCATATTGAAGTCACCTTCGATGGTGTGCTTTAAGCAACTTGCTGCAACTGCGAATTCGATCTTCTTCTGTGATTCGTAATTGTTTAAGAATGCGTAGATTAAACCTGCGCCAAATGAATCACCACCGCCCACACGGTCAACAATATGAACGTCGTAGCTCTTGCTGAAGAAATATTCGCCGTTTTCATAAAGCATTGCAGCCCACTTATTATCATTTGCTGAGATAGATGTTCTTAAAGTAATTGCAACTGCCTTGAAACCGAAACGTTCCTGTAATTTCGCAGCAACCTCTTTGTAGCCTTCGTGATTTACCTTACCGCCGGTCACATCTGTACCTTCGGAACGGATACCAAATACATCGGATGCATCTTCTTCGTTTGCAATACATACATCCACAAACTTGCAAAGTTCACCCATCACTCTGCCGGCTTCTTCCTTACTCCAGAGCTTGTTTCTGTAGTTCAAGTCACAGCTTACGGTAATGTTTCTTTCCTTGGCTGCCTTACAAGCTGCCATACAAAGGTCTGCCACTGTAGGATTCAATGCCGGTGTAATACCTGTAAAATGGAACCAGTCTGCACCGTCAAAAATCTTATCCCAGTCAAAATCTTCTTCTGTCGCTTCATAAATTGCAGAACCTGCACGATCATAAATAACCTTGGAAGCTCTCTGGCTTGCGCCCTTCTCAAGGAAGTAAATGCCTACTCTGCTGCCGCCACGTGCAATATAAGAAGTATCCACACCAAATTTTCTCAAAGAATTCACTGCTGCCTGTCCGATTTCATGCTTCGGAAGCTTTGTTACAAATGCTGCATCCAAACCAAAGTTTGCAAGAGAAACAGCCACGTTTGCTTCACCACCGCCGTATGTTGCAAGATATTTCTCAGCCTGTAAAAAGCGATTGTATCCTTCCGGCTCCAGTCTTAACATAATTTCACCAAATGTAATTACCTTCATTTCTTAACCCCAACCTTTCTTTGTTCCAAATAATTGTGAATACGTGATTTTTATTTTCCTTATCATTCCCTTGAATCCGTACTTTTATAAAAGAAATGCTTCATACAGATTTCAAAAATGTAAGTGCTTACATTTCGATATTACAATGGTTTTCTCAGTTCGTCAAGTGGAATTCTTTAGATTTTTTCATTTTTTACATATTTTTCCTGCGTTTACAAAAGATTTATAATTTATCCATAAAATACGAAATTTTAGGGCTTGCACAATTTCTTATAAAAATGTATACTCATATATGTAAGCACTTACATTTCTTTTGCAAAGTCACTTATGTTGCACTACCAATTAATATAGTAAGATTAAATGTACTGCTTATAAAACAAATCTTTTTACAATGAAGATAAACCGCGGAGGATGCTTATGGGTTTAACAATTTATGACATATCCGAAAAAGCCGGTGTTTCCATTGCAACGGTTTCCCGTGTATTAAACAACAGTAATAATGTAAGCGAAAAAACGCGCCAAAAGGTTTTGGACGTAATGGAAGCCAACGGCTACACGCCGAATGTCTTTGCCAGAGGCTTAGGATTGGACACCATGAAAACCATCGGTATTCTTTGTGCAGATTCTTCGGATTTATATCTGGCTAAAGCGGTATACTATTTAGAACAGTTTTTACGTCAGAATTCTTACGACACCATTCTCTGCTGTACCGGTTATGAGCCGGAACACAAAAAAAGCAGCATGGAACTACTTTTATCCAAACGTGTAGACGGTGTTATTCTCTGCGGTTCTAACTTCTTGCATGCGAATGACGCAGATAACGAATACATCCGACTGGCGGCGAAACAATTGCCTGTGATGATGCTGAATGCAGACTATGATTTTGAAAACGTCTACTCCTGCTTCTGTAATGATCATCGTTCCATGGTAAATGTCACAAGAACAATGGTTGCTTCCGGACATAAGGATATTCTGTATCTTTATAACTCCAATACCGCCAGCGGCAGGCGCAAGTTGAGCGGTTTTAATGCAGGACTTGAAATGTCAAACCTACCTATTCGTCCGGAATATCAACGCTTTTATAACGGCAGCCATGAAAATATCGACGAAATGGTTGCTTTTATCAAAGAATTGTCAAAGGAAGGTTTGAAGTTTGACGGTATCATCGCAGCTGACGATGCCCTCGGCCTTGCAGCAGTCAAATATGCCAACCGTACCGGCATTTCAATTCCCGATGAATTGTCTATTATTGGCTATAATAATTCCTTACTTGCCAAATGCTGTGATCCGGAATTAACCAGTGT
>CAZQBM010000007.1:0-48275 GCA_964591945.1 uncultured Lachnospiraceae bacterium
CTATGCTGATTTTTTGCAATAGTATTTTTATAAAATTTTTAAAAATAAAATTTTAATACAAAAATATCGCCCATAGCATATAAAGCCGTGGGCGATATTTTGAATTTATTATTTTATTAGAAACCGTAATCAGAATCGATGATACCGAAGTCTTTACCTTTATAGTTCCAAACTGCTCTGCCGATACCGTGTTTCTCTAATACAGAGTGGATATCTGCAAGCCATCTCTTGGTATCCTCCTTGGGAGCCAGTTCAATAACTCCGTATTCTCCGCAGTAGAGAGGAACGTTATACTTTTCTGCTGCAGCAATTGCATCTTCAAAAAGTGTCTCAAAGTATTCCGGACCGATGGTAGATAATTTCTCATGATAGATGGAACCCATCATTTCCTTGGGGAATTTTTCGCTTTCTTTACGATATACTTCCAAGGAAGCGGGATAGCTCATTTCGAAATCTGCGGGCATTTCGGGTACCCAGTATGCTTTCTGGTGTGTAAAAATCAAAGGGTCATAGCAGTGGAAGTTATAAACGACTTTATCATCGTAAGGCGCACCTAAAAGTGCAACGCTTCTTACATTGTTGTAATTTACGCCGCCGAAAACAATGGAGGTGTTAGGTGCAATTGCGCGAATGTGTTCAATGGCTTTCTTAGCCACGTTGTTCCATGCTTCATACACTTCGCTTAATACTACTTCGTTTAAAAGTTCGAAAGCAACTCTTTCGTATTCGCCGCCGAAACGTGTTGCGATGTTCTCCCAGAGTTTGAAGAAACGGGCCTGCATTGCGTCGTTATAGAAGAATACTTCACGATCCATATCTTTTAAGGGATCAAAGGAATAGCCGTATACTTCGTGTACGTCAATGAGCATGTTAAGGTCGTATTTCTTACACCAGTTCAGACAATCGAAAAGATACTGATAACCGCTTTCGCGTACTTCTCCTTCTTCGGTTTCCAATACGATGTAGTCAACCGGAACTCTTACATGATCAAAGCCCATACCTTTGATTCTTTCAATATCTGCTTCCTGAATAAAAGTGCTGAAGTGTTCTTCGGAATATTCGGCAAACTGTGAAATCCATCCGCCTAAGTTAACACCCTTCATAAATCCTTCAAATCTTCTCATAAAATTACCCTCCCATATATTGTTTTTTGCTGTTGTTTGCGTTGCTTTTGATGTAACCTATGATTTGATGATATACAAAACACAAAGAATGTGATACAATAAAACAGTCACTTATACAATATTTCGAGCGAATTGTTGAGAGGAACATATGGATACCAATTTAGAACGGAAACAATTGACGGAACAGCTTTTTACAAATCGTGAATATCATATTTCTCATCCTACTTATGACAGCGAGCTGGAATTTTATAATATGATATGTGAGGGAGATATTGAAACCTTAAAAACACTGAATTTGGAAAATGTGTTTTTTGATAACGAAAGAGGTATCCTGTCTAAGAACCCGGTTCGCAATGCAAGATATCATTTATTGGTTACGGTAACGATGGCAACAAGGTTTTGCATTGAAAAGGGAATGCATGAGCAGAAAGCCTATGGAAAGAGTGACGTATATATCCGTAAGGCAGATGAGGCGGGAACCATTGAAGAAATCAACCGGTTGTATTATAAACTGGTATTTGACTTTGCGGAAGAAATGGCTGAGATTAAAAAGAGTGAACATATTCCCAAGAATTTGCGGCTGGCCTTGGATTATATCTATGATCATTTGAATGAAAATATCGGAATCTGCGAGATTGCGGATTATGTAGCTATCAGTGAAAGTCAGTTGCGTCGGGATTTCCAAAGGTATTTTTCTATGCCGCCTTTGAAATTTATACAGGAGAAGAAAGTAGAATTTGCCAAGAACCGACTGGTGTATTCCGATATCTCTTATGTGGATTTGGCCAATGATTTGGGGTTTGCATCTCACAGTCATTTTATCAAGATTTTTAAGGAACATACGGGGATGACCCCCATGGAATACCGGAATAAAAAATATCGGAAGCACTTTGTGAGGGAGTAGATATTATGTCGGAACAATTGATAAACGATGCGATTGCATATGTCAAAGAAATTTTTGCAACAGACTTTAGTGGTCATGACTATTTTCACACCATGCGTGTATACAAAATGGCCACCAACCTGGCCATCAGGGAGAATGCCGATTTGCAGCTTGTGCAGCTGGCGGCACTTTTACATGATGTGGACGACAGGAAATTATCGCCGGAAACTTGTGAGAATAAGGACAGGGCGGTGGCTTTTATGCGATCCCGGAATTTGGCGGAGGATGTGATAGAGCAGATAAAAGAAATCATTGACGAAGTTTCTTTTATGGGGAAGGATAGTGTGGTGCCTAAAACATTGGAAGGGAAATGCGTACAGGATGCGGATCGTCTGGATGCGTTGGGAGCTATGGGTATTGCCAGGGCATTTGCTTACGGCGGTAATCACAATCGCGTGATGTATGACCCTGAAATACCACCGGCTATGAATATGGGTAAGGAAGAATATCAGAATCACGTGTCTACCACGGTGAATCATTTCTATGAGAAGCTGTTTCTGTTGAAAGATATGATGAATACCGACAGTGCCAAGGAAATTGCGGAGCACAGGGAACAGTATATGAAGGAATATATTGACGAGTTTATGGATGAGTGGGAGGGGCTGAAATAGCCTTCGGAATAAGTGATAATATATTTATGTAAAAATACTGTTTTATACTATAGAAAGATGAAAGAGGTGTCCTATGGTTACCCCCGAGAACGGAAAACGAATTTCCAAAATTGATACATATTTGAATTGTGCGGAGGTATTCGCTTACCGCAGTACCTGTATTAAGAGAAAATACGGTGCGGTTATTGTTAAAGATGATGTGGTAATTTCCACAGGTTACAACGGTGCGCCCCGAGGGTTTGAGAACTGTTGTGATTTGGGACAATGTCCTCGAATGGAGAAGGATATGCATCAGGGTGACGGATACGGAATCTGTCGTGCGGTACATGCCGAGGCGAATGCCCTCTTAAACTGTTCGCGTCAGCAGACCATTGGTGCGGATTTATATCTTACCGGTGTAAATCCAAGCGATAATTCCATACATAAGGCAAAACCCTGTCCTCTATGCGCAAGGACCATTATTCAGGCAGGGATTCGTAATGTATATTTGCGCGTGGGTGACGGCGCAGATAACTACGAAGTGAAGTTGGCGACGGAACTTGAGTGGGTACAGAATGCGGAGTAAAAGTTGGCGTATAACGACAAGTTAATCATAGATGCAGAGTTAATGCGGAAGTATGTACCGGACCAACATGTCGAAATTTGTCGTCGCAAAAACGTTGAAAAAATTTAAAACCGAATGTTATGATAAAAGCACGCAAAGTACAGGCGTGCTTTTTATGTTGCAGGCAAATATTATAGAAATAAACTAATTTATGAGGCTGCAAGAACTTGATTTCGAGGGTGTTCACCCGATTTTTTTCACGTTTTTACAATCTATAATTCGATGACAGGAAGGAGGGCGTTGTGTTTTTAAGTGAGGAACAATTTATACATGCCAAAGAGTTGTACGAGCAGATAAAAGAGCCGACTCCATTGCTGGCAGACTTGTCGGCATGGACAATGAATAAGTACGGAATCAGGGTGATTGATTATATATGTGACAGGCGCTGGGATGGGAAAATGCGTATGATACCGGTTTTATGGGATGATAAGGAAGTAGATTTATTTCGCCGGTATTGCAATTATAATGCTAAGATACAGAAGGCGTTTGCATTTAAGTTTGCTGAGCTTTGCAGGAAATATAAGGTACATAGCGGTTTTACCAGGCCGACCCAAATTTTTATTGCTTATGAAAGTTTAAAAGAAGAATTTGAAAAGAGAAATATTCCGATATGAAGGAAAACTACAGCAGCAAGAAATAACATATAATATCAGAATATCGAGGAAAGAAGATTATCTTTTATTTTTGTGCATTCAATGATATAATGCTACAAGTATATGAAAAACATAAGAAGAGGTATTTTATGAGTAACGAAAACAATAATGTGGAAACCAAAGGACGGGCGATTGCGCTGCTTCCGATTGGCGTCTTTCTGGTGCTTTTTTTGGGTATGGGTATCGTGACGGGAGATTTCTATAAAACGCCCGCCATTGTATGCTTCCTGATTGCGCTTTTGGTTGCATTTATGCAGAATCGCAAAGTGAAATTTGGTGAGAAGCTTCAAATTATTGCTAGGGGCGTTGGCGATGAGAATATTATCACCATGTGCTTGATTTTTTTGTGCGCAGGAGCTTTTTCCGGTACGGTTAGTGCTTCCGGCGGTGTGGAAAGTACGGTAAATCTGGGATTATCTGTTTTGCCGGCTCCTTTTGCTGTGGCAGGTCTTTTTATCATTGGTTGTTTTATCTCTGTTTCTATGGGAACGTCCGTGGGAACGGTTGCAGCATTGATCCCAATTGCAGTGGAAATCAGTAATAAAACAGGTTTCGATATGGCGATTTGTGCCGGTGCCGTTATGTGTGGTGCTATGTTTGGCGATAATCTTTCCATGATTTCGGATACAACCATTGCCGCAGTTAAAACGCAGGGCTGCGATATGAAAGATAAGTTTAAAGAAAACTTTTTGATTGTGCTTCCTGCGGCAATTATTACTTTAATTGTGTTTCTGTTGCTTACCAGAAACGGAAATTTTGAAGTGTCGGGTGATTTGAGCTACAATATTTGGAAGGTACTTCCTTATCTTTTTGTATTAATTGGTGCTTTGATCGGAATTAATGTTTTTATTGTATTGATTGGTGGTACCGTATTGTCGTTAATCGTAGGTGTGGCGACCGGAGCATTTCCTCTTTCGGACGTGTTTGTAGTGATGGGAAATGGTGTGGTAGGTATGTATGATATTACCGTAATTTCCATTATCGTTGCCTGCATTGTATCCCTTGTCAAAGAATACGGAGGAATCCAGTTTGTATTAAATGTAATACGTAAAGGCATCAAGGGACAGCGCGGTGCAGAAATAGGTATCGCGGGACTTGCGCTTGTTGTAGACGCATGTACTGCAAATAATACGGTGGCGATTGTTATGGCCGGTCCGATTGCAAAAGAAATTAGTGATGAAAACGGCATTGACCCGAAACGCTCGGCGTCCCTTTTGGATATTTTCAGTTCTGTGGGACAGGGTATGATTCCTTACGGCGCCCAGCTTTTAACTGCAGCAACTCTTGCTTCGTTGTCGCCGGTTGAGATTATGCCGTATCTGTATTATCCCGTGTTGATGGCGGTGAGTGCGTTGGTATTTATTATATTCCGCAAACGTGATAAAGTTAAAACAGAAGCATAGATTTATGAATAAATAACACTTAAGAGGATGTGAAGGAATTCGCATCTTCTTTTTATCTAAAAAAATAGACAATGATATTACAATCGTGTATAATGTACGTGTATTATTATGTACAAGGGAAAACATTTTTTAGTATTGGAGATTGAGGGGAAATCCATGATGAAAAAATTTAAAAAGGTGCCTGTTGGGGCAATTGTATTATTGCTATCGTTGGTTGCTATCATTGGTTGTTGGATTTATTTGAAGGACAGAATCGAAAAAGATTCCAGCAATCCTTTTATTTTGCAATTCGACGGCGGCAGAGATGATTCCGTCCATGTGAAGGTAGAACTTCTTCCGGCTAAAAGCTGGGTTAATAATGAAGGTGCTGACGATGAGACGGTAGGAGCACAGTATGACGGTAAAATTACAAACGGTTATGCCAGTGACATTGAGGATTGGCAGTTGGTGATTAAGATGCCGGCGGAAGGTATTTTAGACAGTTCGTGGAACGGTACATACGAATTGGAAGGCGACCGCCTTATTTTAACACCGGATGAGAATACCAACATTATACCTGCCGGTGAGGAGAAGACCTTTGGTTTCATTATGATATCGGATGAACTTATGGAATTTGGCAAGTTTGAATTTGTCGGTTATCGTCAAACAACATACACGCAATATACCTTATTCTGGGTAATTGTTGTGGCAGCAGGAATATGGGTGGTAGGATTTTTATCCTATTTGGTCGTTTCCATTCGTATGCGCGCATACGAGAGACGTAGTGAAAAAGATGCCAAAATCATTACGCAGACCATGAGAACATTTGCCGGGTTGATTGATGCCAAAGACCCTTATACCAAGGGTCATTCTACAAGAGTTGCATTTTATTCTCAGGAACTGGGAAAGCGATTGGGAATGAATAATGAAGAGGTTCGAAATCTCGGATATATTGCACTGATGCATGATTGTGGTAAAATCGGTGTTCCGGATGCTGTATTAACGAAACCTGCAAAGTTAGATGCGCAGGAGCGTAAGATTGTTGAAGAACATACTACCAGAGGCGGATATGTGTTGGAGAACTTTACAGCAATAGAAGGAATCAGAGATGGTGCGTTATATCACCACGAAAGATATGATGGCAAGGGTTATCCCAGCGGATTAAAAGGTTCAGATATTCCGCTTTGTGCAAGAATTATTTGTGTTGCAGATGCATATGATGCGATGAATTCGGATCGTTGTTACAGACCAAGAATGCCTCGTGAGAAGATTGTAAAAGAATTGGATGATAATGCAGGTAAGCAGTTTGATCCTAATGTGGTAGCACATATGCTTACTATGATTCGTGAAGGGTTCTGTGAGAATCCGGCAAAAGGGAAATAAGGATAACAAAGAGAGAACAAAAGATTGATGGGGGACAAAAGTATGAAAACAAGTAAAGTCAAAAGCCCGATGAATGACAACAAAATTTTCAGAATTATGATGGCTATGGTATTTGTAGTATCCGGTGTTTTTCTAATTAAAAATTTAATTAGTAAGGCATGGATTGCGGCAATTGCTGTAGGTGTATGTATTTTTGTTTTTACTGCTTTGGCGGTAGGAATGAAATTACTTAAAATGAGAAAGAGCCGACAGAAATTTGTAATAAGTATTTGTATGATGTTGTTGGTATTTGTTATTTCATTGTTTAGCGGAAATTACTACAGTGACGATTTTTGCTTATACTTAGCAGTAATCGGTTTGTCAGGTTTATTTTTACAACCCAAGATTACACTTGTACAGATGATTTTGGGTGATATTTTGTTAGTATTACAATATGTGATTAATCCCGGCAAAGCAGATCCTTTGGGACAGTTTATTATGTGTATAGTCTGCTTCACGGTAGCGTGTTTTGTATTTTTCTTGACCATTAAGAGAGGTCGTGCTTATATTGATTTGGGACGTAATCGTGCGGAAGAAGCAGAAGATTTGATTGTTTCCATGAAGAAGGTTGGGGGCGATTTGCAGGATAATTACGATAAGTCTTCTGAAAGAATCGATAACTTACAGAATGCAAACAATCTTTTAGAAGCAAGTGCGGCAGAAATTACACAGGGATCTTTGAATATCTCAAGAGAAGCAAGGGATGTGGAACTGGTATGTGATGACGTGCATACAAGAATGCAATTAACCGAGAATAGCGTTCAAGCTATGAACGATGAAGTAAAAGGTGTCGAAGAGGCGTTGGCGGATAACCGTGAAAACATGGCTACAATGTCAGAGCAGATGGGCTCTGTAAAGTCTGCCATCGAATCGGCAAATGAAGTATTCTCGTTATTAGAAGCACAGATTAAAGAAATTTATGCGGTAACAGAACAACTTAACAAGATTGCCGCAAACACCAATATGTTGGCATTAAATGCATCCATTGAAGCGGCAAGAGCAGGTCACACAGGTGCCGGTTTTGCGGTAGTTGCATCTAAGGTGCAGGCGTTGGCGGTAGACAGTAACAGATGTTCCGGTGAGGTGGCCGGTGTTGTTAAGGTGATGCAGGAACGTATTGAAGAAACTGTGGAACAGTTGGCAGACAGTACTGCGGCAATTGATGATTCTATGCGTGCCATGAATGAATTGGAAGAAAGTTTCGACAGTCTTACAGTTAAATTTGAAGGTTTGTACGGTAATATTAATGACCAGAATGAGAATATCGCCCAGATGGATAACATTTTTGGTGAGTTAAAAGGCAAAATTGTTGGCATGAGCGAATATTCCGAAGAGAATCAGCGCACGGTAGAGAATATGACCGAAGCCATGAATGTTTACCGGGAAAGTATGGGACAGGTTGTAGAAGATGCGAAACAAATTCAGGAATTGTCGGCATCTATGTTGGATATTACGCATGAATCCACTTATATTGAAGAAGATTAACGTAGGATACGATATAAAATTTTATGCATAATTAAAATATTTATAGAACGTTTTTGAAATTAAAAAAACACCCACATGGTGATTGCCGGTGGGTGTTTTTAGAAAGAAAGAGGTAATAATAAATGGTAAAGCATGTTATTTTATGGCAGTTGAAGGATGAACTTTCAGCAGAAGAGAAGAATGATGTAAAGAAGGGAATCAAGGAAGGCCTGGAAGGTCTCGCAGGCAAAATCCCCGGATTATTGGAAATAAAGGTACAGATTGACGGTCTTGCATCATCGAATGCAGATGTTATGCTGGATTCATCTTTTACGGATGAAGAAGCACTGAAAGGATACGCAGTACATCCTGACCACGTGGCGGTTGCTGACGGCAAAGTGCGTCCTTTTACAAAGACAAGAGCCTGCCTGGATTACGAGGCATAGGAATCTTTATTAAAATGCGTAAGGTACGCATTCGACATAAAAGTGTGACAACGGAGGCAAAGATGAACGTAGAGATTACAGACAATATTTTATATGTGGGCGCTAATGACAGAGATATCGATTTGTTTGAAGGGCAGTATGTGGTGCCGGAAGGCGTTTCCTATAATTCTTATTTAATCATGGATGAGAAGATTGCCCTTATGGATACGGTGGATGCACGCAAGAGCGAAGAATGGCTTGCAAATATTAAGGTGATTCTTGGAACAAGACAGCCGGATTATCTGGTGGTTTCTCATATGGAGCCTGACCACGCCGGAAGTATTGCGGCAGTAGCGGAAGAATTTCCTGATATGAAAATCGTGGGCAACGCCAAGACTTTTACTTTTATGGGACAGTTCTTTGGTTTTGACATTGATTCCAGAAAAGTTGTTGTGGCAGAAGGTGATGAATTATCGCTTGGTAAGCATAATTTGAAATTCATTATGGCGCCTATGGTGCATTGGCCGGAAGTGATGATGACATATGAAACAGGCGAAAAGATTCTGTTCTCGGCAGACGGTTTCGGTAAATTCGGCGCGTTGGATGCCGAAGAAGACTGGGCTTGCGAGGCAAGAAGATATTATTTCAATATTGTAGGCAAGTACGGCGCGCAGGTGCAGGCGGTATTAAAGAAACTTGCTGGCACGGAGGTGAATGCAATTTGCCCGCTTCACGGACCTATCTTAAAAGAAAACCTTGCTTACTACATTGGTTTATATGATACCTGGAGTTCTTACAGACCGGAAGACGAAGGTGTGCTTGTGGCGTATGCGTCTATCTACGGAAATACTGCAGGGGCTGCGAAGCAGATTGCTGAAATGTTAAAAGAAAAGGGTGCAAAGAAGGTGGCAATTACAGACCTTGCCAGAGATGATATGGCTGAGGCACTTGAAGATGCTTTCCGCTATGATAAAATGGTTCTTGCCTGCTCGACTTATGACGGCGGTATCTTCCCTTGTATGGAAGATTTTCTTTCGCATTTGAAGGCGAAGAATTACCAGAAGAGAACCGTTGCCTTGATTGAGAACGGAACCTGGGCACCAATGGCCGGAAAGAAGATGCGTGAGATTCTGGAAGGAATGAAGGATATAAAGGTGCTTGAAAATACAGTTACAATCCGTTCGGCAGTGAAGGCAGATACCGTGAGCGCGTTAGATAAGTTGGCGGACGAAGTAATGAATGCGTAAAAAAGAAAGGATGGCCTGCTATGGACAGAGTGATTTTTCATATTGACGTGAACAATGCTTTCTTGTCCTGGGAGGCCGTTTATCGTTTAGAGCAGGGAATTGCGGGTCCGGATTTGCGAACCATTGCCTGTGCTGTGGGCGGAGACGTTGAGAAACGTCATGGCGTTATTCTGGCGAAGTCTCCGGAAGCGAAGAAATACAAGGTACAGACGGGCGAACCCATTACGGATGCATTGAAGAAGTGTCCCAATCTTTTCATCATACCGCCTACACACGACATTTATCCGAAGTATTCCAAGGCTTTTGTGGATATTTTACACAAATATTCCGATAAGGTGGAACAGGTCAGCGTGGACGAAGCTTTTATGGATATGACGGGAATGGAGAAGCTTTTTGGTGAGCCTTTGGTTGTGGCGGAGCGGATTAAAAGTGAAATCTATGACACCTTAGGTTTTACCGTAAATGTAGGGATTTCTTCCTGCAAAATTCTTGCGAAAATGGCGAGTGATTTCCAGAAACCGAATAAAATACATACCTTGTTTCCAAATGAAATACAAAGTAAAATGTGGCCGTTACCGGTGGGAGATTTGTTCTCCGTAGGCAAGGCATCGGTGAAAAAATTAAATTCCATGGGGATTTTAACCATCGGCGATTTGGCCAATACGGACCCGGAGATTTTAAAGAGTCATTTAAAGAAGCATGGGGAATGTATCTGGCGGTTTGCGAACGGATATGACGATACCCCTGTGGAGCCCGTGCCGGCAGAAAATAAAGGATATGGTAATTCCACAACTTTGCCGGCAGACGTGACAGAAGCGGCAGAGGCGAAAAAAATCCTTTTATCCCTTTCTGAGAAGGTGGGAAGGCGATTGAGAGAGGATGAGGCGCGTATTGAGATAGTAAGCGTTGGAATCCGCTTCTTTGATTTGAGCAATATTTCTCATCAGATGGTGTTAACGTCGCCTACCAATATTACGGCGGAAATACATAATGCGGCGTGCAAATTGTTTGATGAAATGTGGGACGGAACGCCGATTCGTCTTCTGGCGGTCCAGACCGGCAGGGTAACCCATGGTGAAAGTAACCGGCAGATGAGCCTTTTTGATAATACGGATTACGAAAAGTTAGAGAAACTTGATAAGGCGATTGATGATATCCGTAAAAAATTCGGAAGCGATGCGGTTTGCCGCGCGGCCTTTGTGGAAAATTCGGAAATAATTAAAAGACAATCATGAAAAAAAGATTTATATTCGGCAAAGTGAATAGTGCAATTCTTTTAACGGTTTTGGTGCTTATGGCATTTATAACTGTCTTTTTGTTGTGGAATAAAAGCGTGAAAGCCTCGGAGCCGAGAACGGAAGTCTACTTTGATGTGGAAGCAGGCGTTGCATCCTTGATGGAGATGGAAGACAAAACGACAGATAAGTGGGCGACGGTAAGAATAACGCCGGAAGAAGCACTATACGGCGCTAATATTGAGGTGTTATCGGAAGAAGGGCGGCTTTGGAAAGCAATTGAAGGAAAAGTAGGTAATGTTGCCATGGCTGTGGCAAGTAACTATGTTTATGTTCGAAGCGATGCGAGCACTTCATCTGAGATTTTGGGCAAAGCTTACGGCGATTCGGTGGTGATTATCGTAGGCGAAAAGCCGGACGAAGAGGACATTTGGTACGAAATTGAATCCGGTGGAATTAAGGGCTATATCCGTTCTGATTTGTTAGTGACAGGTGAGGATTTGGCCACACTTATTATGAACGGAGAAGTGGACAGGACATATATTGAGACCCCTGAGCAGTGGGAAGATGTTCTGTCGAAGGAAGAGGAAGAACGGCTTGCGAAAGAACAGCAGGCACAGCGGGAAGCAGAGCTTGCCCGACTGGAAGCGGAAAGACTCATGGCTCTGGAAAACAGCAGTGCTACGGAAGATGCCAAGGACGCGGCTGCGGGAGGAGATACGTCTCTGCTGCGTCAGCAGATTGTAGATTACTCAATGCAGTTTCTTGGGAATTGCTATATTAACGGTGGTACGTCTCTTTCGGGTGGTACGGACTGTTCTGGATTTACCTGTTTTATCTACAAGGATTTCGGTTACACCATTGACCGTACGCCGGCGGGACAGTATAACAACGCCGGCCGAACCATTTCCTACAGCGAGATCCGTCCCGGCGACATTATTTGTTACGGTAACGGCAAGTGCACCCATGTGGCACTTTATATTGGCAACGGGCAAATTATTCATTCGGCGAATTCGCGCAAGGGCGTGGTGATTTATGAGGCGGATTACGATAATATTATGGCAGTAAAGAGTATTTTGGATTAATAAATTCAGAATAGAACAAAGATAAGCATTTTTGATAAAAGTAATATTTCAATAAGAATCAGTATATCTTGAAAAGAGGAAAAAATGAATTTACCCCAGGATTTTACGAAACGCATGCAAGACCTTTTGGATGAGGAATACGAAGCTTTTATACAGTCGTATGACAGGGAATCTTTCGGTGGCTTGCGGGCGAATACGCTTAAAATAAAATACGAGGATTTTGAGGGGCGGATGCCTTTTACCCTGACGCCGGTGCCCTGGTGCAAGACCGGTTTCTACTACGAAAAGGATGAGCGTCCCGGGAAGCACGTATATCATGAGATGGGTCTTTATTATATGCAGGAACCTTCGGCGATGTCCGTAGCGGAGCTTGCGGAGGTAAAACCCGGTGAACGTGTCCTTGATTTGTGTGCCGCACCCGGTGGTAAAAGCACCCAGCTGGCAGCAGCAATGCAGGGAGAGGGCATTCTTGTAAGCAATGAAATCCATTCGGCGCGATGTAAAATTTTATCCCAGAATATAGAGCGTATGGGTATTCGCAATGCAGTAGTGACCAATGAAACACCTCAGGGTCTGGCGGTGCATTTTATGAATTGGTTTGACTGTATTGTGGTGGATGCGCCATGTTCCGGTGAAGGAATGTTTCGTAAGGACGAGGAGGCTGTAAACCAGTGGTCCTTAGAGAATGTTGAGATGTGCGCTAAGCGTCAGGATGAGATTCTGGATGAGGCGGTGAAAATGCTAGCCTCCGGCGGAAGAATCGTGTATTCGACCTGTACCTTTGCACCGGCGGAAGATGAGGAGTGCGTGCATCGTTTTCTGGAAAGGCATCCTGATTTTGCGGTGGTAAAAGGAAAAGGATACGAGGGCTTTGCGCAGGGCAATCCTGCCTGGGCAGAGGATGATGAAAGGGTGAAGGACACTCACCGTTTATGGCCCCATAAAATAAACGGCGAGGGGCATTTTGCAGCTCTCCTTGTGCACAACGGTGAGAAGATTCAAGAAGTCAGAGAACTGGCACAAGTGAAGGATGAGCAGTTACATTCGATGAATGCCAAATCTGCTGTTGCATCAGCTACAAATGCCAAGAATAAAAGCAAAAAGACTGCGAAAGTCTTAGATCGGGAGCAGGAACAACTTTATGCGGATTTCATCAAAGATGCGTTGACAGAAGAACCTGTAGGCGAGAAAGTATTGTTTGGCGAAGCGTTATATTTGATGCCCTGTGAGATCAATTTGAAAGGGCTTAAGGTATTGCGTCCGGGCCTGCATTTAGGGACCTTTGAGAAGAAACGATTTGAGCCTTCCCATTCTTTGGCGCTGGCATTGAAACCCCGGGATGTGAAGCGAAGCCATAATCTAACATCCGCAGATGGCGACCCTGAACGATATTTACGCGGAGAATCTTTGGTAACTGACGCAGGAAAAGGCTGGACCTTGGTTTGCGTGGACGGATATTCTGCAGGCTGGGGAAAGGTGAGCAACGGCATGCTTAAGAATCATTATCCCAAGGGATTGCGCAGATAAAAACTGCAAATAATTCTTTTATATCTATTATTTTAACGTATTAAAGCGGTAATTCGATGATTTTTACTTGCCGAATGACAAGAATAAGGGTATGATATAAAATGAGGTTTTAAGCGGGAGTGGGGAGAGTATGCCCTTTTGTCGTTTTGAAGCTTTGTATAAGAAAATATGTGAGAAACATATTCGGAGGCTACATATGAAAAAGAAAATATATATTGACGGAAGTGAAGGTACCACGGGCCTTCGCATCCACGAAAGATTTCAGGGAAGAGATGATGTTGAAATTCTCACCATTAACCCGGAACTTCGTAAGGATCCCGAAGAAAGACGGAAGATGATTAATGCATCAGACATTACCTTCCTCTGCCTTCCCGATGCGGCAAGTATTGAGTCGGTAAGTCTGGTGGAGAATGAAAACGTAACCATTATTGATACATCTACGGCACATCGTACCAACGAAGGCTGGGCATATGGTTTTCCTGAATTGTCAGGGAAACACCGTGACGCAATTAAGAACGGTAAAAGAATTGCGGTTCCGGGTTGCTATGCTACCGGTTTTATTTCTTTGGTATATCCGTTGACAGCGGGAGAGTTGATTGCGAAAGACTGCCCCTTATCATCTTTTGGTATTTCGGGCTACAGCGGTGCGGGTAAAAAAGTAATCGCGGTTTATGAAGATGAAAATCGTGAAAAGATGTATGACGCCCCCAGAGAGTATGCACTTTCTCAGAGTCATAAGCATTTGAAAGAAATGCAGGCGATTACAGGCCTTGAGAGAAAACCGCTTTTCTCGCCTATCATTGCGGATTACTACAGCGGTATGGTTGTGTCAGTTCCTCTTTATGCAGACTTCCTTCAGAAGAAGATGAGCCTTGAAGAGTTGTGGAGTTATTTTCATGAATACTATAAGGGTGAAGCTTTTATTAAGGTGATGCCCCTCGGCAGTGAAGAAGAAACTGCCAATATGCTTCCCGGAAATGAATGTTCCGGCTGGGATGGTCTTAGAATTTATGTGACCGGAAATGAAGAACGTTTCGTTCTGTCGGCACAGTTTGACAACCTCGGCAAAGGTGCCTCCGGTGCAGCAATCCAGTGTATGAACATTATTATGGGTTGCGATGAAGCAAAGGGATTAAACCTCTAAAGATAAGGAGAATTAGCATGTTATATATTTTATTGGCGCTGGCATTTTTGTCGGCCGCGACAATTGTGGCTTTTACAGGATTTTTTACCGCATGGTACTGGATGATTCTGATTTTTATCGGTATGTGGGCAGGATTTTTCCTTGCCTGGGTAATTATTTATACATTATGGCTTTTGATTATTTCTTTTACGTTAAATAAGAAGAAAGAAATTACCAAGCCGAACAAGTTTTATAATTATTTTGTGACAGAGACTATGAAGCTTTTGCTTTTCTTCTCAAGAGGCAAGGTTCATATGGTGGGCGCAGAGAAGATTCCCAGAGATACCAAATATCTTCTTGTGGCAAATCATTTGTCAAACTTTGATCCCATTACCTGCATTTCCAAATTTGGTAAAAATGACTTGGTGTTTGTATCCAAGCCTGAAAACTTCAATCTTCCCATTGCGGGTGCATGGATGCATCATGCCGGCTTTTTGCCCATTGACAGAGAGAACCCGAAGAATGCTTTGGTGACTATCAATAAGGCAGCAGAATATTTGAAGAATCAGCAGGTTTCCGTGGGTATTTTTCCGGAAGGAACCAGAAATAAAACTTCCGAACCTTTGTTAGAGTTCAAAAACGGTGCTTTCAAAATTGCGACCAAGGCAAAGTGTCCCGTTGTGATTGCGGCTTTGAAAAACACAAGAAAAGTACAGCACAATTTCCCTTGGAAGAAGACAGATATTTATGTGAGTATTGATGTGATTCCCGCAGAAGAAGTTGCGGAATCAAATACTGCGCAGTTATCTGCCAGAGTATACGATTATTTGAAAGAGAATATATAAAAGACGGGGCGGATAATAAGGGTAAAGTAACTGTAGGCGTACACAAGATAAAGAAAGGGTTACAAAGGATGAAGTATCTTTTATACAATGGTTTGGCAAGCAGCGGAACCTGTAAAGTGAAGGCAGAAGAGTACCTGGCAAAAGAAGGCGAAGACGCCCGATTGGTAGATTTGGTAGGTCTTGACATACGTGAGTGGGTGCAGAACGTAACTGCTGAAGATGTGCTTATTCTTTGCGGCGGTGACGGAACATTGAACCGCCTGGCAAATGATTTGGGTGGTGTAGCAATTCTCTGTCCCCTGCTTCATTACAAGACGGGAACCGGCAATGACTTCCTGGTGGATTTGGAAGATGTGCTTGGCAAGACCGATGTAGGCCCTATTAACGAATACATTAAGAATCTTCCTACCGTTAAGGTAAAAGATATTGAGTGTAAGTTTATCAACGGTATCGGTTACGGTATCGACGGTATGTGCTGCGAGTATGCTGATAAAATGCGTGCGGCCGGCAAGACGAAAGTAAATTATACAACCCTGGCAATTCGTTTGTGCTTGTTTAAGTATAAGGCACCGAATGCGACCATTACCATTGACGGACAGGAGTTAAAGTACGACAGGGTATGGTTGGCGGCATCAATGAACGGACAGTATTACGGCGGCGGTATGAAGGTTGCACCGGGACAGAGACGTGATTCCGGCAAATTGACGCTTGCTGTGGTGCACGGACTTGGCAGAATTAAGTTGTTGACTATCTTCCCGAAGATTTTTGACGGCAGTTATACGAAGTATACAAAGCACGTTACCCTTCATCAGGGCAATCATATTAAGGTGACTTTTGATGCCCCTATGGCACTTCAGATTGACGGTGATACCGTGCTTGACGTAACGGAGTACGAAGTAATTTTATAAAAGTAATGATTGTTTCCGGAATAAGCCGGTGCAGATAGACATAAGAAAACAAGGAGTTAAAGTATGAGTTTTTTGGAGACATTAACAAACATTAATAGTGCCATCAATGATTTCGTCTGGGTACAGGTTGGTCTGGTTATTTTAATCGGTACCGGTGTTTTAATGACGATTTTGACAGGCTTCTTCCAGGTGTCACATATCGGACATTGGTGGAAAAAGACCATCGGCGGAATGTTCAAGAAAGATTCCCTGAAGAAAAAAGATGAGAAGAGCGTTTCTCAGTTCCAGGCGTTGTGTACTGCCCTGGCAGCTACCATCGGAACCGGTAACATCGCCGGTGTTGCAACAGCAATCGTAATCGGTGGTCCCGGTGCGGTGTTCTGGATGTGGATTGCGGCTTTTCTCGGAATGATGACCAACTTCTCTGAAAATGTTCTCGGTATCTACTATCGTAGAAGAAATGCTCAGGGCGAATGGTCCGGAGGTCCTATGTACTACTTAAAGGACGGTCTTGGCAAAGCAATCGGTTACGAGAAAGTCGGTAAAGTGTTGGCAGTATTGTTCAGTATTTTTGCCATTCTTGCTTCTTTCGGTATCGGTAATATGGGTCAGGTAAATAAAATCACTTTGAACCTTCAGTCAGCTTTCTTTGCAAATGTAGAACCCGTAGTTGTATTCGGTAGCATAGAATTGATTCCTTTGATTATCGGTGTTTCGCTTGTGATTCTCGGTGGTTTGATTATTCTTGGCGGTTTACAGAGAATCGCTGCCGTAGCGGAAAGAGTTGTACCTTTTATGGCAATCGCATATGTACTTGGTGCTTTGATTGTATGTTGCTTTAATATCACAGAAATCGGTCCTGCTTTCTTATCAATTTTCAAATTTGCATTCGGTGTAAAAGCAGTCGGCGGTGCAGCAGTTGGTATTGCAATTAAAGAAGTGATTACACAGGGTTGTAAAAGAGGTGTGTTCTCTAACGAAGCCGGTCTGGGTTCTTCCGTTATGGTACACTCAAATTCAGATGTAGTAGAACCCGTGAAACAGGGTATGTGGGGTATCTTCGAAGTGTTTGCGGATACTTTTGTAGTATGTACTATGACAGCGCTTGTTGTACTTACTTCAGGTTACATTAACTTGGATACAGGTCTTGTAGTAGAAGGCACCAGCGATGCAACTTTGGTTGCACAGGCCTTCGGTAACGTATTCGGTCAGGCCGGACAGTGGTTCATCGCAATTGCAATGCTACTCTTTGCTTTCACAACCGTTCTTGGTTGGTCACACTATGGCGGTAAGGCAGTGGAATACTTATTCGGTAACATCGGAACCAAGATTTATAAGGTTATTTTCGTACTTATGATTGTATCAGGTGCGTTGATGACATCTTCACTTGCATGGGATATCTCAGATACTTTTAACGGTTTGATGATGATGCCCAACTTGGTAGGTGTTGTTGCACTTTCGCCTGTGGTAGTTAAGATTACACGTAACTATGTTAATCGTAAAATTAAGGGTAAGGATGAAGAGCCTGTACTTTCTTACGATCCTGAGATTCAGGCTGAGGCTGCTAAGGCTGTAGCTGAAGGAAGAGAATAAAAGTGATTCTTTCACGGTGTAAAAAGTAAAATAATTTTATATAATAAAATCCAACTAACAGACTGCAGATTAAGTTCTGCAGTCTGTTTTGCTTCGTGATAGGGCAAGAATGCTTGATTATCAGTACAAATATAGTATAATAAAAACAATATAGGAAATGGGTGTGTCAATCATGGCATCGACAGACAGTGTGTTGAATACAGACAACTGCATATTATGTCCCAGGAATTGCGGAATTAACAGGGGCAACGGTGACAAAGGCTTCTGCGGTGAGAGCAGTACAATCCGCATCGCAAGAGCAGCCCTGCATTTCTGGGAGGAACCTGTTATCAGTGGTGATAAAGGTTCGGGCGCCGTGTTTTTTACAGGATGCAATCTAAAATGTATTTTTTGCCAGAATGCGTCCATAGCAACAAGCGAAGTGGGGAAGGAAGTAAGCATAGAGACGCTTGCGGAAATATTCCTGAAACTGCAGGATCAAGGTGCCAATAACATTAACCTGGTAACGGCGAGTCATTATGTGACGCAAGTCGCACAGAGCATTCGAATCGCTAGGAAGCTGGGATTGACAATTCCGATTGTGTATAATACGTCTTCCTACGAGAAACCGGAGGCACTGCAGTTACTTGACGGGCTTGTCGACATTTATTTGCCGGATTTCAAATATATGGATGCCAAGCTTGCGAAGGTGTATTCTAAGGCGGAGGATTATCCTGAGGTTGCCAAGGTGGCAATTGCAAAGATGTATCGTCAGGTCGGTAAGCCGGTCTTTGATGCGGATAGCGGCCTTATGCGCAAAGGCGTAATTGTAAGGCATCTTGTGATGCCGGGGGCATTGGGGAATGCGAAGGCTGTAATTGATTATTTGTACAAGACCTACGGCGATGATATTTACATCAGTCTGATGAATCAGTATACGCCGATGAAGGAGTTTGCGGAGTATCCCAAGCTGAATCGTAAGGTGACCAAACGCGAGTATGAAAAAGTGATCCAATATGCTCTGGATTTGGGAGTTGAAAATGCTTTTATCCAGGAAGGGGAAACGGCACAGGAGAGTTTTATACCGGCGTTTGACTTGACCGGGGTGTGATAGCAGAAGATGTAATGTCAGACAGAAGCCATTCGTCACGTGATTTGAATCGCTTATCATAAAAGGAGAGAAAAATGTCCGAAGTTTTAACGTATATTTTATTAATTGGGTGGATGCCGTTGTTGTTTATCATAATCGGTGTAATTATAGCAATCCAGGGTGGTAAACAGTTATATCACAGCCAGTTTGCCAGCGTGAAAGTGTCGGCGCGCTGTATTGATGTGCAGAAGATACAGGAAGACGGCAGAACGCTTTATAGACCTGTATACGAATATGTTTATAACGGTAGGACGATTCAGGGTACCGGGTTGGATTATGATGCAACAAGTCCTATTGCTGTAAATGATATGAATACGACTACTGTCTATGTGGATAAAAAACACCCTGATATTGTTGTGGACACTCCGGGAAGTGCGGCACCGGCGGTTGTAAAACTCGTAATTGGTGTAATCTTTGCTTATACGGCATTGCAAATTATAATACCAATGTTAATGATGTTGTTATTAGAGGGTTAAAATCAAAGAAAAGTATTTTATCTTGGACCAAAACGTAGTACAATATAAGAAAGATATGTGGTGGAAGTTGTCTATGATTTAAAAGGGGCAACAAAGAGCACCGGAAAGGAGAAGTGCCATGTCTGATTTGTTAACATCCGTATATTTGCAAATGGTAAATCGAATTAATTCCGTGACAGATACACCATCTGTACCGAAAGTGAAAGAAGCGGAAGATGCAGGGCAGAGTACGGTCTCTTTTCAGGAAATATTGTCTGAGCAGGTAGAGGAACTGCAGGAACTTTTGCAGACGGAAGAGACTTCGCCGTTGGCTGAGTTGGAGAATACTTTGGACAGAAGTATCCTTGGCGATGATACCTTGGACTTGAGAGGGCTTTCGGAAGAGATGTTGTATTCGTCCGGTGGCAGCAGTGTGCTGGCGAACCTGATGGAAGGCCATTTTATGTCTATGGTGACTGCTACTGAAGAGACTGCGGAGGATGAGAGCCATTTAAGACAGATGTTTGACGATCAGGGACAGAATCGCGAACAGCAGATTGAGCAGCTACTCACTAATTTGCAGAATACCATCAGTAAGATGGGTGAATAGAGATATACTATGAAGAAAATAACGAATTTTATCAAAAAAGAACCTGTTTTTTGTGCGGCATGCCTGCTGATGCTGGCATCCGCTTTTTTTGTGACGCCGAATAAGGAATATTTCGGTTATATCGATTATAAGGTCCTGGCACTTTTATTCTGCCTGATGGCAGTGGTGGCAGGCTTAAAAGAGATGGGGCTTTTTGACCGGATTGCAAGTGCACTAAGTCGTAAAGTAACCACGGTGCGAAGTCTTACTTTGTTATTAAGCCTTGTGTGCTTCTTTGTGGCCATGGTGATTACCAATGATGTGGCGCTGATTACCTTCGTGCCCCTAACCGTCCTTATGTTAAAAGGGCAGAAAGAGGGCGATGTGATACGCGCCGTTGTAATTGAGACCATAGCAGCTAATCTGGGCAGTTGCCTTACGCCTATCGGGAATCCGCAGAATCTGTTCCTGTACGGATTCGGTGGATACGAAGTGGGTGCATTTCTGTGGGATATGGCACCTGTGGTGGCGGTTTCTCTGGTGGCCGTGGTTCTTCTTGCCCTTTTTACATCAGGGGAGAAACTACAGGTAGGAGCGCAGAGCGCGGAAGAACTTGATAAGGTGCAGGGTGAGTTAATCGGACCGGAGGAAGTAAATGTAGCCCCCAAACTTCCGGTGGGAAAGCTTGTGATGTACATAGTGCTTTTTGCAGTATGTCTACTGGAAGTATTCCACGTGTTACATTTTTTGATTGTGCTTGCGGTGGTATTCCTTGCGTTGATTATTTTTGACCGTAAAATCCTTTTAAAAGTGGATTATATGCTTCTGGCAACATTTATAGCTTTCTTTGTTTTTATCGGTAATTTGGGCCAAATAGAGAGCGTGAGAGGGTTGCTTGAGGAACTGCTTGCCGGCAGAGAGATTCTTGTGGGTATTGCGGCGTCCCAGGTGTTCAGTAACGTGCCTGCAGCAATGCTTCTTGCGGAGTTCTCTACGGATATTAAGGGGCTTCTTTGGGGCGTTAATATCGGTGGCCTGGGTACGCTGATTGCGTCAATGGCAAGTTTGATTTCTTATAAAATTTACGCCAACCGTAAGGAAGCGCAGTGCGGCAAATATATGGGTTGGTTTTCACTGTATAACTTTGGTCTGCTAGCGTTGTTTGTGGTGCTGGTGATGTTTTGCGACTGGCGGTAGGTTGATTGCAAAGATTGAGGAATTGTAGGATGAAATTAGATATTTTAAAGAAATATAAAAATATACGATGCATTCAATGCGGGGCCAAGAAATCACCCTGGGACGAGAAATGCCCGATTTGTGCGGAGCAGGAGACAAGGCATCCCCTTGCATTGCGACCATATAAGCGAAAAGTGATGTTGACCTATATCGGAATTGCTGCGGTGATCGCTTTTAGTGTTTTTATGATTATCTTTTCGATTGTGCGAGAGATTACATATCAGAAGTATTCGAAGATAGCCGAAAACAACTATAAAGTCGAAAGGTATGAGGCGGCTGTACGAAGCTATGAAATTATTCTGGAGCGGTTCCCGGGTTGCGTGCGCGCCCAGAACAGAATGACGGAGATTCTTGTTGAGATGGCAGATAATGGTGAGATTAGCGAGGACGAGGGATATAGCTATTTCTTGCGGTACTCAGACTATATGACTTATGAGAATCGTGACATCTTGTGGGATGAGTTGGTTTATTATTATGGGCAATAAAAAGAGCATTAACATCGAAATATTAATGCTCTGTGAAAACTCTCTTTTTCATAAGAATAATTGCAACTCCAACAAATACACAAATGAGTGTGCGTGTAAGGCGATAACTGCTGGCGCGACTCATAATGTCACGGGTGAATTCATTTGTAAAAATGATGTACGGATCATTGTCGCCGGTTGAGATATAGGTCAAATCCTGTATATTTACAAGCGAAAATGTGGTATTATTGGTTGCAAGTATATTATTTGCATCAAAAAATATGCAGGGATTATATTCTTTTTGAATTACGCCTGCGCTGCTGACGGAAATGTTTCGGACGCAAACAGTATCTTGTGCATTGGCGAAATCCAAGCGTAAGCCGGTGATTTGGCCGATGTTGGAACTGTCTACGCGAAATGTAATGATATTTGTTTCGGGGTCAATGTTTGAAACAATACATTGTTCTTCCGAAAAAGAGAAGTAAGGGTCGGTCGAGTAGTACAAAGAACACGTCTCACTGTTGATTTCATCAAAGTGCAGACGTATAAAAAGGTCTGCCATAGGAAAAGGAATTACCACAAACAGAACAGATGCAATAACGAATATAACAGAAATTATGATTGTGCTTTTTTTCATGGTTAACTCCTTTATTAGAAACGTTACAAATATGTTTAATCATAAATTATAACCAATAAAATGGCAAGTGTTTTTGACGGAGGTAAAGCAATGCTGGAAAAACGTAAAAGTGAAAATGTCATAGTCATTATTCTTTCGATTATTTTGGCGTATTTTACATTTCATACTGTGATGAGCGGATTGGAGAACGAAATATCCGACTATTACGGCCATACATACATTTATTTACCTTTGTTTACGGGGGATAATTGGATTGAAGGCTGGAAAGCAGTGCCTTATTTGATTTGGCATTTGGGTGTTATGGGAATGAATGAAATTTTTAAAATTCCCCTTGAAAATTCTGCCGCTTATATGAGTTGCTTTCTTGCGATTTTTTCATATTTTATCTGGTATTGGATCATCAAAAAATTTACGTCACATATTGGAGAGGAAGAGGGTAACACGAAGGCGGCACTTATTTCCTTCGGCTTGTGCGTGTTGCAATCGTTGCATTTCGAATGGATGGATGCGGGAAGCGGATTTCTCGGGAACTATTCTATGAATGCTATTCATAGCGCAACGCAAATGACGGCGCGTCCTTTTTCACTATTGTGTGCATGTCTTGCTTATGATGTATGGCAAAGACAAAAAGATGAAAACTATCAGGGAATATTTTTTAAGGTGGAAGCCGGTCTTAAAAAGTACTATTTCGGTCTGGCGTTTGTGTTGTTTCTGACAACCTGCGCAAAGCCTACCTTTGCGGAAATGTTTATTCCTACATTGGCTTTGATTATGCTGGCGGACTGGATAGTTCGTATATTCCGTAAAGACGGAAGTGCAAAACCATTTTTCAAGAAATGCCTGATTATGCTGTTGTGTGCGGTTCCGGCGTTAGCGCATATTTTAGTTCAAATGATGGCTTATGCTATTTTTGGCGGCAGCTTTGGTGGTGAAACTTCGTTTGTTTTTACTAAGTGGGGGGATGTATGGAGCATATATTCTGAGAATATTCCGTTGTCCGTAGTACTTAGTATGGCATTTCCGCTATTTATGATTTTGATTAATCTTAAATATTTTATCAAAGATGATTTAGGGAAACTCGGATTAGTAAGTTATGGTGTAGGATTCCTGGAAGCAACTTTCTTGGGGGAAAAAGGTGCGCGATATGACCATGGTAACTTTATTTGGCCTATGATGTCAGGTATGTTGCTCTTGTGGACGGTATCTGTTCTGCGTCTGCTGGCGTTGGAGAGACAGCAAGCCGATAGTAAGTTACAGAAAGTATTGTTGAATGTTGCGTGGTTTATCTTTTGGTTACACGTATTCTACGGAATATTGTTTATGATTAGAATGTAGTTAAAAGTGATATAAGGAGTGCCCAATGAAAGCAATCATTACATTAAGAAAAGGCGAAGGCAGATTGTTGAAAGCCGGCGGCCTTTGGGTATTTGACAACGAAATCGCAGATGTAAAAGGCGAGTTTGAAAACGGCGATTTGGTGGCTGTGCAGGATTTTGACGGCTACCCCATGGGAACCGGTTTCATCAACGTGAATTCCAAAATACGTGTGCGTATGCTGACCCGCAATGCGCAGGCTGTTATTGATGAGGAATTCTTCTATAAAAGGGCAAAGAACGCCTGGGAATACCGTAAGAAAACCGTGGATACTTCCAGCTGCAGAGTGATTTTCGGTGAGGCGGATTTCTTACCCGGTTTTGTAATGGACAAGTTCGAAGATGTGCTTGTAGTGCAGTCTCTTGCTCTGGGCATCGACCGTTGGAAAATGGCCATTGTGGAAGGTATGAAGCGCGCATTGGCAGAGGACGGTATTGTGATTCGCGGTGTATACGAGCGAAGCGATGCAAGAGAACGCGTAAAAGAAGGCCTCCCGCAGGTAAAAGGTTTTATCGGGGAAGAATTCGACACTACGGTGCAGATTGTGGAAAACGGCGTAAAATATTGGGTAGATATCAAAGACGGCCAGAAGACAGGGTTCTTCCTGGACCAGAAGTATAACCGTTTGGCAATACAGAAGCTGTGTAAGGATGCGCGTGTGCTTGACTGCTGTACTCATACAGGGTCTTTTGCACTGAACGCAGGGATTGGCGGTGCCAAAGAGGTGCTTGGCATTGATGTGTCCGATTTGGCGGTGGAACAGGCGACGGAGAATGCCAAGTTAAACGGCCTTGAAAATGTGGTGCGCTTTGAAGTGGATAATGTATTCGACCTGCTTCCCAGGCTGGAGGCGGAAGGGCAGAAGTTTGACGTAGTGATTCTGGACCCGCCTGCATTCACCAAGTCCAGGGCGTCTGTAAAGAATGCGATAAAAGGATATCGCGAGATTAATTTGCGTGCGATGAAGCTGGTAAAAGACGGTGGTTTCCTTGCGACCTGCTCCTGCTCGCATTTTATGACATATGAATTGTTTACCGCAACGATTCATCAGGCAGCGAATATGGTGCATAAGCGCCTGCGCCAGGTGGAATTTAAGACGCAGTCACCGGATCATCCGATTCTGTGGGCTGCGGAAGAGTCATATTATTTGAAGTTTTATGTATTTCAGGTATGCGAGGAATTTTAGGATGAAAAAAATGCCGAAATGCCGTGATTTCTAGGGGGTTCCACGAAGTTACACGAGTGTCGGGAATATCGTAAAATTGTGCAAAATGGTGTAGTTTTATGGCAAATTGGCGTAGTAAATGTGTAGGAAATCAGAGGGATTTGATGTGCAAAAAGGACTGCGACAGTGATGTTATTGTTGTAGTCCTTTTTATGTTTTATGTATGGGAAGAAGAACAACAGAAAATGGTCAATCGTAAATGTGTAATGATGAATTTGGATAAAATGTTCGCCAGATGTTCGCCAAGTGTTCGCCAAATGTTCGACAGAGAAAGAGATAAGAGTATAGAGTAAAGAGTATAGAGAGAAGAGTGAGAGGGCGCGAACGGTTGATTGAGAAGTGTTCAAAATTAATGATTGGAAAATATATTTTCTCTAATCAAATGGTATAATACGGTTGATATATTTATCAAGAAGTGAAAAACAAGATGTAATTTGACGTATTCATAAAATAAAGAATAAATATTGACAAAAGAATAAAACGGCGATAATATAATGTTGTGATTGTAAAGTGAGGTGCCTATATGAGTTACGAATTTGATAAAAAATTGATGATGGAAAATATAGCTTTTTTGTTAAAACAAACAGGAAAAAAAATAGGCGAATTAGAAGCGGAGGCTGGTGTAAGTACTGGATATATATCAAGAACAAATAAGGATGAAAATGCTAAGCCGGGTATAGATTTCATTATAAAAGTAGCGGAAGCATTAGATGTGAGTGTAGACGCTTTGTTAAAAGTAAGTATGTCAGATTATACACAAACAGAACTTTATGTTATGTCCTTTATCGAAAAATTAATCACAGATACAAATGCAGATAAATTAGAGTGGATACGAGAAACTGCAGATAGATTAAATCGTCAAGAAATGGATTCTTATAATATAGAGCATCCGTTGTTTACTTATGAAACTTATTACGAAGAAACAGAAATTGAATATCCAGAAGAAGTATCTAGGGTGGTTTTTGTCTCTAATGCTTTTAATTGTCATACGTATATTAATGGAGATTGCTTTAAATTACGCTTAAAGAATGGGGCATATTTTTACTTGATGAATATATCAAAAAGCGTGTACAGCGCGAGTGATAAGAATGCATTTGCAAAAGAAGTATGGATGTGTAATTCTCGTCGAGAAAAGCAATATTTGTGTGGAAATAAGGATGATGCAGTAATTTCTAGATTGGTGGAAAGGTTATATGAAAGTATTGCTGAAAATACAAAGCATCCAAAGATAAAGGGAGACTTTAAATATGCTATAGATGCATATATGCAAGATGATACCGACGACGATGATGAAGGAAATTTACCCTTTACGTAAAGTAATTATGATAAGTTGTTATGAGATTATCTCTTAACATAAAAAACCAAGTGCCTAAGCACTTGGTCATTGCTTAATAGAAAGAAATCAATTAAGCTGACGATATAGTCGTCTCGGAATAATTCGATTATATCATTGATTTCTTTCTAAAGCAAATGATTTTTTAGAAAGGAGAGATGCGTAATGTATGTATACAGAACATGGATTACAAAGAATGGTGAAAGAATTTATGCCAGAGATTATGGTAAAAAGGCTTTCAGATTCTGGGTATCTAAGTAAAAAGAAAAACATCTATTTATAAAAATAAAGATTTTAGTACGGAAGTAAATTAGTCGGCTTACTACTTCTCCGTAAGAAAGGAGAAATATATGGCAAAAACCAAAAGTAGTACCCATGGTAAGCAGCATAAGAAAATTGTGACAGTTCATGGTTACACAAAATCAAATGGTGTTAGGGTAAAAGACCATAGAAGATCTACACCGAATTAATAATTTAAAGGCTACTCTTTTGAGAGTAGCCTTTTGCACTTTATAAAATAATACTTATTGATTAGTTGAAAAAAGTATATATGTAAGCCTATAATAATTATGGAGTCTGTTGATATGATTTTATGTTTGCAACAATGAGGGAGTGCCAATGAGCAATTATCATAAAACAAAAGAAATAGTGGATGAATTTGTAAAATATAATGGAACTGATGTCAAAATGACTAGGTCAGAATTCATAAATTGGATTCACGAAAAATGTCCGGATATTTCAATTGAGAAAAATAATATGTCACCAACGGATATATGTTATAACAATTATAATAATGGTTTAAAGGATTTTCCGAATGGACCATTATGTTTGGAATATATTGATGAAGGAAAAGGCATGTTTCGCTTGATTGGTTCAGAATATTTATATACAGGTCCGGTATATCAGTATAGAAATAGTAAAAAAGAAAAAATAGTTGGCAATTGGTTTGATGGAACTTTTTCTTGGGGGGATGCGCAAACAGATATAATTAACGATAAGAGCACTGTTATCAATCAAACCATTCAGATTCAATTGCAAGAATTTGAGTCAATAGTTCATGAAGGTGAAGAAGAAATTCTTCAAAAAGTGCGTCAATTTGTTGAAGATTATACCGTTCTTAAGCTGTTAAAATTACCTAAAGAGAGCTTTGTTTATGGTTCGGGAAGAAAAGATACGTTCTGCTATCGCATTACGCATGAATTGATGGGATGGGGAAGTATTAGAAATGGAACTCCGAATAAATATGGATTTTATTACGATCCTAATGATAAAAAATATTGTGTTGCAACCAAATTTGGCGGTACGGATACCGAAAAGCAAACTGAAGATGCATATTATAACGTCAAGCAGGCAATTTATGATTTAATTGTTGCTGGCGGTCAAGAAAATTATGTAGAAATACATAACAATAAATTGTCTACAATTTTTAAAGGTAAACTATTATCAACATATTATCCGGACAAATATATCAATATTTATTCTAAAGAACATATGAAGTTTTATATGGATATATTGGATATACAGTATTTTGCTGATGAAAATTATATGTTGTGGAATAAACGTATCATTGAGTGGAAAGAACAAAATTCTATTGCAAAGAATTGGACAAATCACGAGTTTTCTAAATTCTTATATCATGGTATAGGTTATCCGCCGGATAGTGAGCAGTTTAAGAAAAAGATGCGTAAGCAAGAAAATAAACTGGATGAGACATTAAAAGCTGAAGTAGAAGAGCTGATAGAAAACAATTCAGTAAGTCAGTTTGAATATATTCCTAAACCAGAGATGAGAAGTGTGCCTATCATCGCTGGTGAAAGTTATTCATATCCACGAAATAAACAGGTAGCATTAAATGCGTTAATACGTGCGAATTATCAATGTGAATGTCAAACAGATGAAGAAAAGCATCCAGGTTTTATTCGTAAGTCAAATGGAACTAATTATACAGAGCCACATCATTTAATTCCAATGTCTGAACAGGATAGATATGAAAATAGTTTAGATGTACCGGCTAATATTATTTCTTTGTGTAGTAATTGCCATAATTTTTTGCATTATGGAAAAGAACCGCAAGAGTTATTAACAAAGCTATATGAGATGCGAAAAAATGAGTTGAAAGAAGCGGGTATAGAAATCACATTGGACAAACTAATTTCAATATATGTTTAATTAGAAATAAGGAAAGCGTATAAGTCAGAGTTGGATAATTACTGGCACCACCTCTATTTTTTACTAAAACTTAGTTGATTTTTAGTTAGGGAATGCCGTATAATGATTCCACAAATTGTAGAAAGGAGGAGATATATGGATTATTACTCCGAACAAGATGCAAAGGAGTACAATGATTTTTGCCTGAAAATGGCGCAAAAGATAGGTGAACTAAGAGAAGAACTAAATAAAATGTCACCACAAAACAAAATGCGTCTTGAGCAAGAAGCGTTAGGTGAAATTTTATTATTAACAGCATACAAAAGAATTTAAGAAAGTACAAAGGAGCAATTATGTTAAAAGTATGATATAATATGCTCCTTTTTGCTTGTTTAGATTTATTAACATCTTTACGATGACCAATATAACAAGGAGGTATGTCTTATAGTTTTAACTTGTAAAAAAAGTGCAGGATTATTTGAAGGAATTAGACAGAGAAAAACTTGTGGATGCGTATTTTGAGCGTATTCCGGGCGGAAACGCGGGGCTTTTTGATGATGAGTACCTTACGGAAGGGAATAAAAGAGATGAAATGAACGATTTCATTACATACCTTTCCGGCGTAAAGGCAGAAAAATTGGAATGCGATGAGAACTTCGTCTTGCTTGCATATCCTCATTATGATGATATGGACTATCGCGGAAGAGCTACGCATTCCTTGATTTGTACGGATAGCATCGATGCAGATTGCAGATCGGAATATGATTACAATCAGTGTTACAATACCTCCACCCATGGCGAGATTGTAGGTTTGAATGTTGCGGATACTCCTTATACACAGAGACATATTTATGAACTGATGGCACAGGTTGTATATGAGGCCCTGCGTTTCGGATTTAATCAGGAGCGTTTGCCCGAGAAATACAGCAAATTAGAAGAACCCTATGGTGTTTGGTACAAAGATAGGGACTATTATTTCAGTGAGCTGGAACAGCTTCCGGATGAGTCTTGTGATGAACCGGGCGATGAGCCGGATATTAAGAAGTATTCATTATATATGGATGTTTATGCAGCCATCATCAGATTCAATTCATATTGTCGCGCGAAAGAAATTTTAGCATTGAAAGACTGTTTGCAGGGTGAGCTGTTTCTCCGCGAGAATTTACCTTGGATGATGGCGGAAGCAGGGAAAAAGATGAAAAAGTAAAAGCGTAAGGCCGTTTTTCTTTTATACAAAGGGGAACGGCCCTTTTGATATAAAAGCAATAATAAATTGAAACGCGGGGCAGTAATATGGTATACTGTATTACGTCTTAAATCTTTGTTATTTTATGGTTGTAAATAGAATAGGTTGGAAAGATATTTTATAATTTACGTGATATTATAAATATATAATGGAATGGTATTTGGAATGGTTTTTTCAAATTTATTTTTCTTATTTGTATTTTTAATAGTGGTACTGGGAATCTATTACGCGCTCAAACCATTGCCCATCGTGTGGCGAAATGTTTGGCTTTTTGTGGCGAGTATTTTTTTCTATGGATGGGGAGAACCGAGCTTTGTTTTGGTTATGCTTGGAAGTATTGCCATGAATTACGTATGGGGACTTCTGGTAGATAAGTTCCGGCAATCCAAGGCGATTAAATTCCTCTTATTCCTTGTAATCGGTAGCAATCTTACTGTTTTATACATTGTAAAATACTTGAATTTTTCAAGAGATATTATTAATTCTGTATTGGGGGATGTTTGGCATTTTAATGATATACTTTTGCCAATCGGCGTATCCTTTTATACGTTCCAGGCGATTTCGTACGTAATCGACGTATATCGCGGGAAGGGAGCGGTGCAGAAGAATCCGTTGAATGTAGGTCTGTATATTGCATTTTTTCCACAGCTGATTGCCGGACCGATTGTAAGATACGATACCATTGCCAAACAAATTACAGGGCGAAAAGAAAATGTTGCAGATTTCGCGGCAGGTATTGAGCGGTTTCTCATCGGTTTTTGTAAGAAGGTATTATTGGCCAATTCCTTTGCGGAAGTGGCGGACATTACCTTTGATGCGGCCTGGATGGGACAGCCTTTGGGCGCGGATTTTGCATGGCTAGGCGCATTGGCGTACGCATTCCAGATTTTCTTTGACTTCTCGGGATATTCTGATATGGCAATCGGTCTGGGCAAGATGTTCGGTTTTCATTTTGACGAGAACTTCAACTATCCGTACTTCGCTGATTCGGTTTCGGATTTCTGGCGCAGATGGCATATTTCGTTGGGCTCGTGGTTTCGCGATTATGTTTACATTCCCATGGGCGGTTCCCGCGTAAGCAAGGGTAGACTTATTTGGAACACCTTCGTTGTATGGAGTTTGACCGGTATTTGGCACGGTGCAAACTGGACCTTTATTCTCTGGGGACTTATGTATTTCGTGTTGATTATGTTCGAGAAATTAACACAAATTCCGCAGAAGGTAAAACATCCGGTTTTAAAAATCGCATATCGCATTTTTACCTTAGGCAGCGTATTGTTCGGCTGGATTATTTTCCGAAGCGCAACGCCGGGAACGGTTCTGCGATATGTCAAAACTCTCTTTGGTATGGGGAACGGTGGTTGGCACGATGAACGTTTTATTCTGCATTTTAGTGAGAATTGGGTGTTTATAATTGTGGCCGTGGTGCTGTCAGTTCCGTTGTGTGGAGTCTTGCATAATAAAATCCAAAAGAACGCTACGTTTGATAAAATTTGGAGCGTTACCAAGCCGATTCTTTTATTTGCTTTATTTGTGATTTCGGTCACCTATTTGGTGGTGAACAGTTATAATCCTTTTATATATTTTAATTTCTGATAGGAATTCGATATGAAAAAAATAACACAGTATATCTACGTATTTTTATTCATAGGTTTTCTGGCGATAGGGTTTGTTTGCAATCTTCCTAACCTGTTTGCTTCGGTGGACAAGGCGGTGAAGGAGTACCCTTACGAGGCCTGGAGTATTATAGTAGGTAATGAATTCAATGATAATATTTGGAACCGTTACGCAGGCGTGGAAGTAAACGGACTTGTTCATAAAATATTAGGGCAGGACCGGATGAATGGTATTGTGCGTTTGGATAACGGTAAAGTTGTAACAATTGTGGAGCAAAAAGATGTCACACAGCAGGCGCAGTCTGTTGCGGAAATGAATGCATGGTTGGAAGAGAAGGATATAGAGTTCCTTTATGTGCAGACACCATATGAAGTATGCGATGTGGATAGCAAGTTGCCCACGGGAATTAAGGATTATTCCAATGATAATGCAGGGCGGTTTTTAAGCCTTTTAGATGAAACGGAAGTGCCTTATTTGGATTTGCATGAGTCCATACATTCGCAAAATTTGGACCATTATGATATGTTTTATAGGTCTGATCACCATTGGAAGGTGGAAACGGCTTTCTGGGCGTATGGCGAGATCGTGGGCTGTATGGAAGAACGTTTGGGTTGTGCCGTTCCGGAAACGTATGTTTCAAAGGAGTCATATTCTGCGGAGAATTTAGGTGCTGTTATGTTGGGTAGTAATGGCCGTAAAACCGGATTTTTATATAGCGGATTGGATGAACTGACGATTATGACACCGTCCTTTGATACGCAGGTTTCAATGACGGTGGAAACGGATGAAATCTATCGGGAAGGCACATTTGCGGAGGTTTTTCTTTTTGAAGAGAGATTGAGTGGCGACAATATTTATGAGACGGCTCAGTATGACATTTATATGGGTAAGGATTACGGGGTGTGTAGTTTGAAGTGTGATAACGCGCCCTGTGACCAAAAGATCCTTATTATTAAGGATTCGTATTCACGTCCGGTTATGGCTTTTATGGGGGCAACTTATTCTCAGGTGGATGCCATTGATATGCGATATTACAGTGGTGATGTGTACAAATATGTTGAGGAAACCAAGCCGGATATGGTCGTGGTGGTTTATAATCCGTATATGTTAAATAGTGTAGACAATTTTGCGTTTAATAGAGAATAAGCAAAGGAGTAACAGAGAAATGTTCCAATGCATGAAGTGCAATGAAATGGAAGAGTACGAAAAGAAGCATGCCAAGGGCGCGACTTTTAAACAGACAAAGTTCTGGAGAGTGCTGTTTATTGTGTTAGCTGTGTTGAGTGCTGTTTTGGCGATTGTTGCAAAACTTGCGCTGGAAAGTCAGACGCTTATGATGATTTTCTTCTGCATCATGATTGCTTTTTGCATTGGAATATGGGTTGTGATTATAAAAGAGCGTATATAGGAGGGATTCGTATGAGAATTTTAGTAGTTGTAGATATGCAGAATGATTTTATTGATATGGCACTTGGTACCAAAGAGGCGGTTGCGATTGTGCCTAATGTAGCGGCCAAAATTACCGAAGGCGACTGGGACAAAATCTATGTAACCTATGATACTCACAGTGAGAATTATATGGAGACTTCCGAGGGCAAGAATCTTCCGGTGCCTCATTGCATCAAGGGCACAAAGGGCTGGGAGTTAAATGACGAAGTGGAAGCTGCGTTGAAGTCCGTAATCTGCCCTGTGGTAAGAGTGGAGAAGCCTACCTTTGGTTCGCTGGATTTGGCTACCCTTGTACGACAGGATTATTTCAGAAAAGACTGTGCACTTGAATTGGTGGGACTTTGCACGGATATTTGTGTGGTTTCCAATGCATTGCTTTTGAAGGCAAGCTTGCCTGAGATGCCTATTGCCGTAGATTCGAATTGTGTGGCAGGCGTAACGCCGGAAAGCAATGATGCGGCACTGACCACTATGAAAATGTGTCAGATTCAAGTATTATAGGAGGTTTTGTATGCAGGCAAATTGTGATGAATGCGCTCACCTTTATTATGATGAGGATTATGAAGAATATTTATGTGCAGCGGATATGGACGAGGACGACTATGCCCGTTTGATGAATAATCCCCGCAGCACCTGTCCGTTTTATCAGAATGGGGACGAATATCGCGTAGTACGTAAGCAAATGTAAAGGAGTACTTATGCAAGAGAAAATCAAAGTTTTAAAAGAATGGATTGATCAAAGCAATAACATAGTTTTCTTTGGTGGCGCGGGTGTGTCTACAGAAAGCGGTATCCCTGATTTTCGCAGCGTAGACGGACTTTATAATCAGAAGTACGATTATCCGCCGGAGACGATTCTGAGCCATACTTTCTTTTGGCGTAAAACGGATGAGTTTTATCGCTTTTATCGTGATAAAATGATTATCGACAATGTAAAACCCAATGCGGCCCATTTGAAATTGGCTGAGTGGGAAGCGCAGGGGAAGTTAAAAGCAGTTATTACCCAGAATATTGACGGTTTGCATCAGCTGGCCGGAAGCAAAGAAGTTATGGAACTTCATGGAAGTGTGCATCGTAATTACTGTGATAAGTGTCATTCCTTTTACGGTATTGAGGCAATCACAGGTTGCGAAGGTGTGCCCAAGTGCCCCGCTTGTGGCGGTGTGATTAAGCCGGATGTGGTTTTATACGAAGAGGGATTAGACGATATGACGATTTCCAAATCGATACAGTACATCGCTAATGCGGATATACTGATTATCGGCGGTACATCTTTGGCGGTATGGCCGGCAGCAGGTTTAATTGATTATTATCGCGGTGATAAGCTGGTTTTAATTAATAAGTCGCAGACACAGCGCGAGACCCGTGCAAATCTTGTGATTGAAGGCAAGATTGGGGAAGTGATGGGCGCATTGTAAGCCTCTGGGCGGAAGAATAGAGAGATATTTTTGGGATCGAAGCATTTGTGGGAGGAAGAATATGGAAATCCGTGTGGATAGTATCGTTAAATTAAAGAAACAGCACCCTTGCGGAAGTTATGAATGGAAGGTTCTTCGCGAAGGCGCGGACTTCCGTCTACAGTGCGAGGGCTGCGGCCATCAGGTTATGATGGCGAGAAAAGTCTTGGAGAAAAGTGTGAAAGAAATAAGAGAGTAGGTACAATATACAAATCATGAAAGAAAAAATAGCAAGCCTATGTCGTTCAAAAAAATATTGTAGCATCGAAAATGCTGTTTTTATCGGAGTGCTTTTGTTATTTCCCTTGTTATTGATTCGCTACGGAATTGATTATACGGATACGGGTTATTCGATATGCAATTTCCAGTCATTCGGCAAAACGGAAGGAACCATACAAATGGCTACTTTTTTGGCGAATGCATTGGGCGCTTTATTTATGCAATTGCCCTACGGGGATACTTATCTTGGGATTGTGGCGTATACTTCACTCTTTGTAGGTGCACTGGCGGTGATGAGTTATTTGCTCCTACGTACATTTTTTTCGCAAAAAATAGTTTTTCTCGGTGTGTTTATTGCATTGTGTGTTCGCTGGTGTCCGAGCGTGGTTTTGTATAATTACCTTTCTTATTTTTTGTACACTTGTGCAATTGTGTTTTTGTTGCAGGGACTAAAAAAGAACAAAACCGTCTGCTTGTATTTGGCAGGAGTGCTTTTAGGCGCTAATGTATTTGTACGTTTTCCGAATGTGACACATTGCCTTTTGATTTTACCGGTTGTGTTTTATTGTGTTATAGAAAAGAAAAGAGCCGGTGAGATCATTAAAAAAGTAATGGCATGCATGGGGGGATGGATTAGTTCTGTTTTATTAATATGGTGCCTGATTTCTTTTTTCTATGGCGTAAATGCGTATACCGATATGATTTCTAAATTGTTTTCCGGAACCGAAGGCGACTCGTCGTATGATTTGTTGTCTATGATGACCGGGAATTTCGTGGAATTTTGGGCGTATCGTAAGTGGATTCTTCTGCTTGTCGGCTTTATTCTTGCAGGAGTTATCGTATACAAATTCTGTAAGTATAAATGGATGAAAATTCTTTTTGTCTGCGGATATACTGCCGGATTTGCTTTTATGATGAAGTATTTTCACTATTGGGCGGTTTTTACGATTAAGGATTACGGAAGTTATTCGGCGATTTCGTTTTGGTTGCTTCTTTTTATGATTGCAGCATGGATTCTTGGGATTAAAGGGTGCTTGACCAAGCGATATAGCGGTGAATTGCGTTTTATGAGTGCGGTTTGCCTTTGTACGGTTTTCTTGGCCCCCATCGGAAGCAATACAGGAATTCTTGCAAGTTTTAACAATATGTATTTGGTGCTTCCTTTTGTGTTTGGCATTCTGAAAGAAGAATTGTGTGCAAATGGTATGCAGCTAAAAATTAAAAAGTTGAGTATATCAAAGAAGCCTATCGCATTAGTTTCGTTATTTATTGTTGCCATTATGGTTATTCAGGGACTTATGTTTTCGGTCTTTTATATTTACGGTGATTACAAGTTGAACGCCGATATGGCGACAAAGATAGAGAATAATGAAGTTATGCGCGGAGCTTGTGTCAGTGCAGGAAATGCTTATTTGATAGAAGATGTTTCGCGGTATGTAGAGGAAAACGGACTTGCCGGAAAACAATGCATTGCTTATGGTAATATTCCGATAATGTCTTTTGCATTAGATATGCCCCAGGCATTATCAACCTCTTGGCCTGATTTAGAGACCTATACATATGAAGATATGGCGTATGATTTGCAAGGGGTAGAGCGACCGGTTATTATCTTAAATAAATATTATGCATTTTCTATTTTTGATGAAAACGTGCAAAAAGATATTCCGAAAACCAAGCTTTTAGCGGATTATATTAGTGATAACGGATATGTGGTAAGCTACGAAAACGAAAAGTTTGCAATTTATAAGGCGAAATAATTTTTAAGTGTTATAAAAGTAAAAAAACGCTTGAAAACCCTTGAAAAGTGTGTTATTATGATTTTCCGTGATGTAATAAAATTCCTTGCTCCCTGCATAAAAGCAAGGGGCCAGAGACCAAAAGGAGGTAACAAGCATGAACAAGTATGAATTAGCTGTTGTTGTCAATGCTAAAATCGAAGAAGATGAAAGAGTAGCTGTTGTAGACAAGTGCAAGGCTCTCATCGAAAGATTCGGTGGTACAATCACTAACGTAGACGACTGGGGCAAGAAGTTATTAGCTTACGAAATCCAGAAGATGCGCGAAGGTTACTACTATTTCATCGCTTTCGAAGCTGAATCTACTGCGCCCATCGAAATCGAAAATCGAGTTCGTATTATGGACAATGTAATCAGATACTTATGCGTTAGACAGGACGAAGCATAGAAAGTAGGTATAATATGAATAAAGTTATTCTTATGGGTCGTTTAACAAGAGATCCCGATGTAAGATATTCTCAGGGTGAGAATTCTATGGCAATTGCCAGATACTCACTTGCAGTAGATAGAAGATTTAACCGTGGTGGAGATGAGAACAATACAGATTTTATCAATATTGTTGCTTTCGGTAAAGCCGGTGAATTTGCAGAGAAATATTTACACAAGGGAACTAAGGTATTGGTAACCGGACGTATTCAGACCGGAAGCTATGTAAACAAAGATGGTCAGAAAGTATATACAACAGATGTTGTTGCAGAAGACCAGGAATTCGCTGAGAGCAAGAATGCTTCTTCAGGCGAAGGGGGTTCAGGTAATTACACAAGAAGTAGCGCACCTGCTGCGGCAGATGGGGACTTCATGAGTATTCCGGAAGGAATTGTTGAGGAATTACCTTTTAGTTAAGTGTTTATGGATTTCAGATAGGAGGCAATATTATGGCATTCGTTAAAGCAGATAAATCCGATTCTCCCATGAAGAGAAAAGGCGGAATGCGCAGAAGAAAGAAAGTTTGCGTTTTCTGCGGCAAGGATAATGTTATTAGTTACAAGGATACTGCTAAGTTAAAGAGATACGTATCCGAAAGAGGTAAGATTCTTCCCAGAAGAATTACCGGAAACTGTGCTAAGCATCAGAGAGCGTTGACAGTTGCAATCAAGAGAGCACGTCACGTAGCACTTATGCCTTACTCAGTAGATTAATGTAAATAAAAGCCAATCATCGTAAGATGGTTGGCTTTTTATTTATTCAATTTACATTTAATGATAATGGATTTGGTATATAAATGTTGTGAAATGGCGATTACTGTAGAAATGCCCCTAAATATAGTGTAAAAAAGAAATGATATCCAAAATAATGTTATGGAAGTTCTGTTTGGAAAATGGTATAATCATAGCATATGGGTCAGTACATATTTCAGAAGGTTATTCATAGAGGACGAAAGATAATATAAGAGGGTTGCTATGTCAAAGAATATAAAACTTAAAGGAAGATTTCGTACTTACAAAATAACATTATATGTTATGGGGATTATACTTGCGCTGATAACAGTGGGAATCTATTTTATCGATTACAGAGCAGGTATTATTCTTAATGTATTCGTCTTGTTTTATTTTGGTGGGCTCTTATTTTCGAATTTAAAGAGTAAACAGTTTGTTATTAATGAGTTGATTAGTTTTGCTACGGAATATGGGCAGGTGCAGAGACATATTCTGCGGGAACTGCAGCTTCCGCATGCGCTTTTAGATCAGAGTGGTAAGGTAATCTGGACGAATATCGAGTTTGAGAAATTAGTGGGCGAAGAGAAGGGCTATCGTAAATCTATCACAAATCTTTTCCCTTCCATTACAATGGACAAGCTTCCTTTGGAGGAAGAAGAAACGCAGTACGAACTTTCGTATGGTGAACGTGATTTCCTGGCGCAGATGAAGCGTATCAGTGTAACGGATATGATTCAGAACAGCGAAATGATTGAAGTGGAAGATGACCATAGTTTTATCATTGGATTATATTTGTTTGACGAAACTGCGTTAAAGATTGCTTTGCGTGAAAATGATGATCAGAGTCTTGCGGTCGGTATGATTTATTTGGACAATTACGAAGAAGCACTGGAAGGCGTGGAAGAAGTGCGTCGTTCGCTTTTGCTTGCTCTGATTGATCGTAAAATTAACAAGTATGTCGCATCTGTAGACGGTATTGTAAGAAAGCTGGAGAAGGATAAGTATTTATTAATTCTACGTAAAAAGGCAGTTACGCAGTTAAAAGAAAATAAATTTGAAATTTTGGAAGATGTTAAAACCGTTAACATCGGTAATGAAATTGCGGTTACTTTGAGTATCGGTATCGGTTTGGGCGGACTTACATACAGTCAGAATACTGAGTTTGCCAGAGCGGCAATTGACCTTGCGTTGGGGCGAGGCGGTGATCAGGTCGTTGTTAAGATTCCCGGAAATATCCAGTACTTCGGCGGCAAGAGTCAGCAGGTAGAGAAGAGTACCCGTGTAAAAGCCCGTGTAAAAGCACAGGCGTTGAAAGAAATTATAGAGGCAAAAGACCAGTTATTTGTTATGGGACATCGTCTGGCGGATGCGGACAGCTTTGGTGCAGCCGTGGGTATTTATACAATAGCGAAGTCTATGCAGCGTAAGGCACATATTGTAATGAATGAAGTGAATACGTCATTGCGTCCTATGGTTGATTTGTTTATGCAGAGTCCCGATTACGATGAAGATATGATTCTTACCAGTCAGGAAGCATTGGAGAAGGTTGGTAACAATGCGGTGCTTGTGGTTGTGGATATTAACAAGCCTTCCATTACAGAGTGTCCTGAATTGTTAAAACATTGCAAGGCAATTGTGGTCCTGGATCATCACAGACAGGGTGAGGAAACCATTGATAATGCAACGCTTTCTTATGTAGAACCTTATGCATCATCGGCATGTGAAATGGTTGCGGAGATTTTACAATATGTGGAAACCGGCACCAAGATTAAGTCAATGGAAGCGGATAGTCTTTATTCCGGTATTATGATTGATACCAACAATTTTATGACCAAAACAGGTGTGCGTACTTTTGAAGCGGCGGCATTCCTGCGCCGTAACGGTGCGGATGTTACCCGCGTGCGTAAGTTGTTCCGCGAGGAAGCTTCTGAGTATATGGCGAAGGCAAAGACGATTCGTGATACTATGATTTATCGTAATGATTATGCGATTTCAATCTGCGACGGAACCGGATGCGAGAGCCCTACCATCGTTGCGGCACAGGCTGCAAACGAGTTGCTGAATATTAATGGCGTGAAAGCAAGTTTCGTATTTACAGAATATCAAGGCAAGGTATACTTGAGTGCCCGTTCGATTGATGAATTGAATGTCCAGATTGTAATGGAGCGTCTTGGAGGCGGCGGTCATATGAATATTGCCGGTGCGCAGTTTACGGAAGTCGGCGTGGATGAAGCAGTGAAACGACTTCAGGAAACCTTGGATGAGATGATTGAGAATAAAGACATTTAAATTATACGATAGTGATACGTGGTTGTAACGGTAAGAGATACTTTTATTTAACTAAAAGACAACTATGATGCGAAATGCAAAAGTGTTACAATTGAGCTACTCACGAAAAGTTCTAAGAATGAAACGGAGAGAAAGAAATGAAAGTAATTTTATTGCAGGATGTAAAAGCCCTTGGTAAAAAGGGTGATATGGTGGAAGTAAGCGATGGCTACGCAAGAAATTTTATCTTAAAGAAAAAAGTAGGCGTAGAAGCTAACGAGGCCAATATGAACGATTTGAAATTACAGAAGGCAAACCAGGAAAAGATTGCCAAGGAACAGTATGAAGCAGCTGTTGCATTGGGTAAGGAGTTAGAAGAAATTACTGTAAAAGTAACTGTAAAAGCAGGTGAAGGCGGTAAGGTATTCGGTGCGGTAACGGCCAAAGAAATTTCGCAGGAATTAAAAGCGCAGTTTGGTAAGGATGTAGATAAGAAGAAGATTCAGTTACAGGATTCGATCAAAAACATCGGAAGTTTTGAAGTTCCTGTTAAGCTTCATACGAAAGTAACAGCAAAATTAAGCGTTAAGGTAGATGCACAGTAAGTAAGGGGATATACAATGGATGAAGCAGTAGTCAAAAGAGTATTGCCCCATTCGACGGAAGCGGAGCAATCGGTAATTGCAGCTATGTTAATGGATGCAGAGGCAATTACGGCAGCGGCTGAAATAATCAGTGGTGATGATTTTTATAATAAGCAATACGGATTGCTTTTTGATACGATTGTAGAATTGCAGGGAAACACCGGCAGTTCTGTTGATTTGGTGGTTTTACAGAATAGATTAAAAGAAAAAGATGCGCCTCCTGAAGTAAGCAGTTTGGAATATGTACGTGACATTATGGACATGGTTTTTACGTCTGCTAAGGTTAAGGATCATGCTGAGATTGTACAGCAGAAGGCGGTTCTTCGTAAGTTGATTCGAACAACGGAACATATTGCGGATACCTGCTATGCGGGGAAAGAAGATGTAGAAAGCATTCTGGAAGAAACGGAGAAGAAGGTTTTTGATATTGTACAGCGCCGTAACACCGGTGATTTTGTGCCTATTAAGCAGGTTGTTATGAATGCGCTTAATATGATTGAGAAGGCGGCCAAGAATAAAGGTGCGATTACAGGTGTGCCTACAGGTTTTACGGATTTGGATTACTCTACGGCCGGATTTCAGCCTTCTGACTTGATTCTGATTGCAGCACGTCCTTCTATGGGGAAAACGGCATTTGCCTTGAATTTGGCCTTGCATGCAGCATTAAAGTGTCAGAAATCGGTTGCGGTCTTCAGTTTGGAAATGTCAAAGGAACAGTTGGTAAATCGTTTATTTGCTATGGAGTCCAAGGTTAATTCCCAGAACCTTCGAACCGGTAAGCTTTCCGACAAAGAATGGGCACAGTTGGTGGAAGGTGCGTTGGCAGTTGGTGATGCGAAACTTATCATTGATGATACGGGTAGTATCAGTATTTCAGAGCTGCGTTCTAAGTGTCGTAAGTTTAAATTAGAACATGGTTTGGATATGATTATGATTGACTACTTGCAGTTGATGACCGGTAGCGGCAAATCAGATTCCAGACAGCAGGAAGTATCAGATATTTCCCGTTCCTTAAAAGCACTTGCGAGAGAGTTAAATGTGCCGGTCATTGCGTTGTCGCAGTTGAGTCGTAAAGTAGAAGAGAGACCGGATCATCGCCCCATGATGTCCGACTTGCGTGAATCCGGAGCGATTGAGCAGGATGCTGACGTTGTAATGTTTATATACCGTGATGATTACTATAACAAAGATACGGAGAAACCCGGTGTGGCCGAGATTATTATTGCAAAACAGCGTAACGGTCCCATTGGTACAATAGAGCTGGCATGGTTGCCGGATTATACACAATTCAAGAATCTTGCGAAATAAACGCATTAAAGTACGAAAGAAAAGAACAAATCAGGAGTGGTTTGTTCTTTTTTCGTTGCTTAAATACTGCGGATAAAGGAGTGCGTAAGCATTTTATAATATTGCATAAAAGAAATATTGTATGAAAAGTTTTGAAGATTTAGAAAGGAGTAATTGTATGTTAGAAACAATGTATTTTATTTCAGAGGCTGCAAAAGAAGTGAAGGTAGAGAATCACGTATTAAGATATTGGGAGGAGGAATTGAATCTTCCTGTCAAAAGAAACGAGCAGGGGCATCGTTATTACACGAAAGAGGACGTTGACCGTTTTATTTATATTAAACAATTAAAAGAAGAAGGACTTCAGTTAAAAGCAATCAGAAGCCTTTTAGAGAAACAAGGGGTGATTGAAGAGAATGCTATGAATCCGGTTGTAAAAAAGAATGTATCACCACAATTGATGATTCTTAATTCTAATAAGTTAAAACCCAAACATAATTTTAATGTTGTAGATGAGGACAAGCAGGAGAAGGCTTATCGTTTGCAAATGTTGTTAAAAGCTATGATTGCAGAGGCTGTAAGTGAAAATAACCGTGAATTAGGGAATGATATTAAAGAAATTGTACAGAAAGAAATGGATTATCAATTTCGTATGCAGGAAGAAAGGGAAGAAGAACGCGAGAAGCAGCGTGTGGAACGCGAGAATGCTCACTATACCCGTATTGATGAATTATTGCGTGAGAAACTTCCGAATAAAAGAAAAAAGCATTCACTTTGGTGAATGCTTCCTTCTTTATTAGAATTATGATAATTAACCTTCTGTAATAGCTTCTGCAGGACAAGCATCTGCACAACCACCGCAATCGATGCAAGCGTCTGCGTCGATAACATACTTGTCAGCGCCTTCACTGATAGCTTCTACGGGGCACTGTGCTGCACAAGCACCACAAGATACACAAGAATCACCAATTACATATGCCATGTTAAAACCCTCCTTGAATAGTACGAATATGCTTATATATTTAAGCCTATACCTATTTTAATACAAATATTTTTGAATATCAAGTAGTTATAAACAACCTAACACTGATATATTTTAAAAATTGAATAAAAATAGTTAATTACTCTGCTTTGTTTCACTAATTGCACGTAAAACAATCTGCTTTTTCTCTAAAACGAGGTTTTTATCTGCTGCAGGAACACCTTCTAAAGGATAAGGAATACCTAACTTCTCATATTTGGGAATTCCCATTGTATGATAAGGAAGAATGTCCAAAGCATGAAGTGAGGTTAATTCGCCTAAAAATGCGCCTAAACGGTACAAATCTTCGTTATCGTCCGTAACACCGGGGACTAAAACATGGCGTACCCACAAATCCTTGCCCTTGTCGGATAAATATCTGGCAAACGCGAGAATATTTTCATTAGAGTGGGCTGTGAGTTTTCGATGCTTCTCATTATCAATGTGTTTTAAGTCAAGCATAATTAAGTCTGTGACTTTCAAAAGGGCATCTAATTTCTTTACCCATTCAGGATTGTTTGGATTGTGGCAAATACCTGAAGTATCAAGACAGGTATGAATGCCGTTTTCGTGAAACTTTGTAAAAAGTTCGATTAAAAAATCAATTTGCATCAAGGGCTCGCCACCGGTAGCGGTTACTCCACCATTGCCATAGAAGGCTTTGTTTCGTTCAAAGCGTTCCCAAAGTTCATCAACGGAATACTGTTCACCTTCGCCGGGTGTCCAGGTGTCCGGATTGTGGCAATATGCACATCGCATAGGGCATCCTTGGAAGAATATTACAAATCGAACCCCCGGGCCGTCAACGGCGCCGAAGGTTTCGATTGAGTGAATATATCCTTTATTCATTTAGTTCTTATAATGACTCGTGGAATGTTCTGGAAATAACATCCATCTGCTGTTCACGAGTAAGTTTAATGAAGTTTACTGCGTAACCGGATACACGGATTGTAAGCTGAGGATAATTCTCAGGATGTTCCATAGCATCCATTAAGGTTTCGCGGTTAAATACGTTAACGTTCAAGTGGTGTCCGCCCTTCTGTACGTAACCGTCCAAGAGAGAAACTAAGTTGTCTACCTGGAATGAGTCGGAACCATCAACGCAAATGCTGTCTCCACATCCGCAATCGCCACAGATTTCTGCGTCGATATTATCAGAGAAGAGGTCGCTGTTCTTACCAAGTGCATTAGGAATAATGCTGAAGGTATTTGAGATACCATCCTGTGCATCAAGGAAAGGTAATTTAGCAACAGAAGCAAGGGAAGCAACTGCACCGCTTGTATCTCTTCCGTGCATAGGGTTAGCACCGGGAGCGAAAGGAACGCCTGCCTTACGTCCGTCAGGTGTAGCACCTGTATTCTTACCATATACTACGTTAGAAGTAATGGTTAATACTGAAGTTGTAGGGAAACCATCACGATATGTGTGGTGGCTACGTACATAGTTCATAAATGTAGTAACGATTTCTGTTGCGATAGAGTCTACGCGATCGTCATCATTACCATATTTAGGGAATTCGCCTTCTACGTTATAGTCTACGATAATACCGTTTTCATCACGAACTGCTGTAACCTTAGCATACTTAATAGCTGAAAGTGAGTCAGCAACTACAGAAAGACCGGCAATACCTGTTGCAAAGTAACGTCTTACATCTCTGTCATGAAGAGCCATCTGTGCACGTTCGTAGCAGTACTTGTCATGCATATAGTGGATACAGTTTAAAGTATCTACATAAACGCCTGCTAACCAAGACATCATTTCTTTGTAAAGTTCCATTACCTTATCATATTCTAAAACATCGCCTTCATAAGCCTTAAAGGTCTTAGGAGCAACCTGTTTCTTAGTATTTTCATCAACACCGCCGTTTAATGAGTAAAGGAGGCACTTAGCAAGGTTAGCTCTAGCACCGAAGAACTGCATTTCCTTACCAACACGCATTGAAGATACGCAACATGCGATAGCGTAGTCATCACCATGTGTTTTACGCATCATATCGTCGTTTTCGTACTGGATAGCAGAGGTAATGATAGAAATCTTAGCACAGTACTTCTTGAAACCTTCCGGTAATAATTCAGACCAGAGAACTGTTAAGTTGGGCTCGGGAGCGGGTCCTAAGTTCTCTAAAGTGTGAAGATAACGGAAAGACATCTTAGTTGCCATATGTCTTCCGTCAAGGCCTGCACCAGCTAATGATTCAGTAGCCCATACGGGGTCGCCTGAGAATAAGCTGTTGTATTCAGGTGTTCTTGCGAATTTAACGAGACGTAACTTCATAATGAAGTGGTCAACAAATTCCTGAATTTGTTCTTCTGTAAATGTTCCGTTTGCTAAGTCTCTCTGTGCATAGATATCAAGGAATGTAGAAGTACGTCCGATACTCATAGCAGCACCGTTCTGTTCCTTGATTGCAGCAAGGTAACCAAAGTATACACCCTGAATAGCTTCCTGTACGTTAGTTGCAGGATTTGAAATGTCACATCCGTAAGATGCAGCCATTTTCTTCATATCTTCCAAAGCACGGATCTGTTCTGAAATTTCTTCGCGAAGACGAATTACGTCATCAGTCATAGGACGAACCAAAGAAGCTTTCTGAGCCTGCTTGTCTTCGATCAAACGGTCAATACCGTAAAGAGCGATTCTTCTGTAGTCACCGATGATACGTCCACGTCCGTAAGCATCAGGAAGACCTGTAATAATGTGGTTAGAACGGCACGCACGCATTTCGGGTGTATAAGCATCGAAAACACCTGCGTTATGTGTCTTTCTGTAGGTTGTGTAGAAGTCCTGTACTTCAGGGTCTAATGTATAACCGTTATCAGCGCAAGCCTTCTCAGCCATACGAACACCGCCGAATACGTGTAAACCACGCTTAAAGGGCTTGTCTGTCTGGAAACCTACGATAGTTTCTTTGTCCTTATTTAAGTATCCGGGGCCATGGGAAACGATTGTAGAAACAACCTTTGTGTCCATATCAAGAACACCGCCTGCTTCTCTTTCCTGCTTAGTGAGGTCTAATACCTGATCCCATAAGTCCTTTGTATTCTGTGTTGCGTCTGCAAGGAATGACTCATCTCCGTCGTAGGGTTCATAGTTGGCCTGAATGAAGTCCCTAACATTGATTTCGTTTTGCCATAACTCGCCTTTAAAACTTGTCCATTCTTCTCTCAATGTTTTATCCTCCTATATATTATATAAAAAATGTTGTAACTATTCATCGCTTACATTTGCAAAATCGCTACTACGTAGCTTTCCTTTTGCAAATGTATGGCTTCTCGCTATATAGATTTATCAAACCATCCTTGTGCAAGCAAGCTTGCAAAGTCTGTTTTATAAATCTGCATGGCTCTGAATAGTTACATATTGTTTATTAAAGACTATCAATAATTGTACTCCTCTAAAACATTATAGTCAAGTCAAAAGGGCAGATAAAATTCATAAAAATAAAGGAAGAATAAGGATTTTTTCGCTTTCGGGAAAGGAAGATTTCGGTGTAGGAATAAAACGGAAAATATAGTCAATTCTTTTATGATTTCCGTAAGTTTATCTTGCACATTCGGACAAACTGTTTTAGAATAAAAAAGGCAGAATGCTAAGGAAAGTGAGGATTGTAAAATGGCTGAATTTAACAAAGATATGACAATCGGTGAAATGTTAAGAGCAAACCCCGGTGTTGCACCCGTACTTATGAGCGCAGGAATGCACTGCATCGGATGTCCTTCCGCACAGGGCGAAACTCTTGAGGAAGCAGCTATGGTTCACGGTATGGATGTGGACGCATTGCTCGAAGCATTGAATCAGTTATAAAATAGTAAATCTAAAGGGATATTTACTGATGTAGATATCCCTTTTTATATGAAAAATATAAATAGGAAATTACCAAAAATTACCAAATAGGAAATTACTCATTTATTCAGAAAGTATTCTTGACAATTCAAAGTATAATTGTTAAAATTAACCTATAATTATAGTGTGTTACTCATTGAGGCATTAACTATACATAACAAGGCTTGTTTATGTATGTTGATGTCTTTTTTATTTAATCGGCCGATAAAAGATACAGCAAAACATAACATTCCGGATTTGAAAAGAAAAGGAGACGAATAAAATGAAAGACAAAATTTTCGGTGTTCTGCAACGAGTGGGACGCAGTTTCATGTTACCCATTGCGATTCTTCCCGTAGCCGGTTTGCTTCTGGGAATCGGTAGCTCTTTTACCAATCCAAATACGATTGTGATGTATGGATTGGAAGGAATGTTGGGAGATGGAACGGTTCTGCATGCGTTACTTACTATTATGAGTGCGGTAGGAAATGTTATTTTTGATAATCTGCCTTTGATTTTTGCGGTAGGAGTTGCCATCGGTATGGCTAAGAAAGAGAAAGAAGTTGCCGCACTTTCAGCAGTAATTGCATATTTTGTGATGCACATATCCATCAATGCTATGTTAAAATTAAGTGGACAAATTCTTGCTACGGGCGAACTTGCAGAGGGGGTTTTGGATGGTACCATTGCAACGGCGTGCGGAATTCAGTCTTTGCAGATGGGTGTGTTTGGCGGCGTAATTGTAGGGCTTGGTGTAGCTGCCTTACATAATAAATTCTATAAAATCCAACTTCCCAACGCATTATCATTTTTTGGCGGCACAAGATTTGTACCGATTATTTCCACAGTGGTTTATATGTTAGTGGGTATTTTAATGTATTTTATATGGCCTATGGTACAAAACGGAATTGTTGCATTAGGCGGTTTGGTTACCGGATCCGGCTATATCGGAACCTTGATTTTCGGTCTGATTAAAAGAGCGTTAATTCCGTTTGGCTTGCATCATGTGTTCTATATGCCTTTTTGGCAGACCGCAGTAGGAGGAACTATGGAGGTCGCAGGCCAGATGGTTCAGGGCGGACAGAACATTTTCTTCGCACAGCTTGCTGATTCTGCAAACGTTGCGCATTTTAGTGCGGATGCTACAAGATTTTTCTCCGGTGAGTTCATTTTTATGATTTTTGGTCTTCCGGGGGCTGCGTTAGCTATGTATCATTGCGCAAAGCCTGAAAAGAAAAAAGCGGCAGGAGGTCTTCTTTTATCTGCATCATTAGCATGTATGGCTACCGGTATTACTGAGCCCTTAGAGTTTTCGTTCTTATTTGTGGCGCCTGCATTATTTGTTGTACAGGTAGTTCTTGCAGGAACTGCATATATGATTGCACATATTCTCAATATTGCCGTAGGCCTTACCTTTTCAGGAGGTTTGTTGGATTTGTTCCTTTTCGGTATTTTGCAGGGGAATGAGAAAACAAGCTGGTTATTGATTATTCCTGTGGGCATTGTATAT
>CAZQBM010000008.1:0-47163 GCA_964591945.1 uncultured Lachnospiraceae bacterium
ATTTTAAGGCCTTTGATTTCACTTTCACGCTGATCGTCTACGGTAAGAAACACAACCGGAATATTAGCTGTATTCGGATTCGCTTTAATGCGTTCCAAAGTCTGATATCCATCCATTTCAGGCATCCTGATATCCAACAAAATCAAATCCGGCTTAGCTTTCTCCAGAAACTGGATTGCCTGCTGGCCGGACTTGGCCATAGATAACTTATAATGCTCCTGTAAAACTTCCGCAGCCAATTTTAAGTTTGTTGTTACATCATCTACAATTAGAATATGCTTTGCTTTTTCCATTCACATTCTCCATAACTACAGGCCTAAGAACTTCTTTACCTGTGCTTTCATATCCTCTTTGTCACATACTGTATCATGTAACACGTCCGCGATTCTTATTTCTTCAATCGCATTGGGCACTTTCACGTTTGCGATTTCAGAAAGCTTATCAATCAATTCAAAATCACTCTTATCGTCAATGGAACCAACAATTGCTTCCATAACGCTTCTTGTGAATTTAAAAGGACTAGCCGTAGATACAATAACCGTAGGAGTTTCATCTGCAGACGCTTTACGGTAATTCTCATAAACCGTTGCCGCAACCGCAGTATGTGTGTCCATCACATAACCTGTCTTTTCGTAGATACGACGAATGGTTTCTGCCACATCTGCTTCACTTGCAAAACCGCCTTCAAAATCAGCCAAACGGCTCTTCATATCTTCTGTAATGGTATATTTACCGCTTACAGACAAACTCTGCATCAAATCACGGTTTTTATCCGCATCACTGCCTGCAATTAAATAAATCAAACGCTCTAAATTACTTGAAATCAAAATATCCATTGAAGGTGAAGTTGTAAGGATAAAGTCACGATTTCTGTCATAGCATCCTGTCTCAAAGAAATCAAATAAAACCTTATTCTCATTAGATGCACAAATTAACTTCGCAATAGGCACACCAATCTGTTTTGCATAGTAACCGGCAAGAATGTTACCAAAGTTTCCGGTAGGAACCGTAACATTAATAGCATCACCTGCTTTGATGCGACCTTCTTTTACCAATTTCGCATAAGCATATACATAATAAACCACCTGAGGTACCAAACGTCCGATATTAATTGAGTTAGCAGATGAGAATACAAAACCTGCCTTGGCAAGTTCATCCGCCATCTCCTTATCACCAAAGATATTCTTAACACCGGTCTGCGCATCGTCAAAGTTTCCTGTAATACCGATTACTTTAACATTTCCGCCCTTCTGAGTAACCATCTGCTTCTCCTGGATGGCAGATACACCATTCTTAGGATAAAATACAACAATTCTTGTTCCTTCAACGCCTGCAAAACCTGCCAACGCAGCCTTACCGGTATCACCTGAAGTTGCAGTAAGAATTACGATTTCCTGTTCTACATTGTTCTTCTTTGCAGCTGTGGTCATCAAATGAGGCAAAATAGACAATGCCATATCCTTAAATGCAATGGTTGCACCGTGGAATAACTCCAAATAATATGCCTTATCTACTTCTGCCAAAGGTGCAATTTCTTCCGTATCGAATTTCTCATCATAGGCTCTTTCAATACAGCCTCTTAATTCTTCCTCCGTAAAATCAGTAAGGAATAATTTCATTACTTCATATGCAAGTTCTTTATAATTTAAGTTCGCACATTCCTCAAGACTGATTTCCAGCTTCGGGAAATGATCCGGCACAAAAAGACCTCCGTCCTGCGCAAGTCCTTTAATAATGGCTCCGGATGCACTTACACCTTCCTGTCCACCTCTTGAGCTTCTGTATTGTACGTTCATAGTTTCGACCTTTCCTTGCAGCCTCGCACAAATAGGCATACTGCAACCAAATAACATTTTTATTTAAAGATTATATCACACTCCTTTTTTATATGCAAATCCTAAAACCGACTTTAAGACGATATTCTGTTACTTGTAAAACTCGTGTCCACCGTGGGTAACCACTTTATCCAAGGCATCATCAAACCATTTGACATTCTCACAATCTGCGTATTTTCTTGCCATGAAATACAACGCTCCCTCCGAATAATCTTCTCCCATCAATGCAGCTTCCACAGCTTCTATGGTATCTTCCTTCGGATTAGCGCTCTCATACCTGCCGTTAGCCACCGGAGAAAACTGTGCCACACCGTCATTTTCCTGAAAAACAACACCTTCCACAGTATCCGGGAAACTGTCATCTTCCAGGCGGTTTAAAACCACATTTGCCACAAGAATTTTACCGACACGATCTTCACTCCCGGCTTCCGCTTCCACAAGTTTACAAAGAATCCATTTCTCCTCTTCACTGATTGTATCATACTCTTTTTCTACAGATTGGACGGTAAGCATTGGCTGTTTTCCGGAAATAATGGTTTTATTACGCTCAACAGAAATGCATTCCACATTGCTTACACCCACACTTACGTTTTCACTCGTTTCTCTCTCATAAAACTTTCCCGCTGTAATTAACAGTTCCTTCTCTTTTACCGTAATAAAAGCAACCCCAAGAATTACATTTACCATCAGTAATAACACCGCATATTTTTTATACATATTGTCTCCGTTTCCGAAATTGTTATTGTATTTCAGGGCATCTTCTGCCCCAAACGTATAAATCGCGATAAACTTCACAGCTTGTACCGCAAACGCATATGTATCATTTTATGCAGCAGAAAATCAAAAAATTACCATTCGAGTAAAAGAGACAAAATATCAGTCGAAACCCCATCAAAATTATGCTATGATATTAGTGTCGCCGCTTCGCGACAAATCGCTCATAAATGAGGATAATATGAAAAAACAAAGTGCAGGGGTATCGATTGCCCACAAAAAAGACAATTCCATATATTATCGCGCTTCCCTGACACATAAAGGAAAGCACATAAGTCTCGGCAGCTTCGATTCGGAATCCGATGCCCATCGCTGCTATCTTTTAGCGCGCCGCATCTTGGAAACCAATGATACACAAATCGATGATTATCCCGGGGCTGATATTATTCAGTTTGAGAAGTGGGTTATATTACATAATCTGCGCGATAACGGCATTTATTTTCACACGCCTATTTACCTGCGCCCAAGCTTCTTTCTCTACTATTTGTCAGCCGACTGTATTTTAAAGTTTGATAAAGATGATTTATTTTACTATTCTTCCCATAAAATTATGACCCGTGGCAATCATCTCTTCGTTTCGGACTACGGAATGCAGGTGAATATCCTAAACCGCTACGGCATTATGAATTACGCCGTGCCCGGCAGGGATTATCATTTTATCAATAAGGACGAACACGATTTCCGCTATTCCAATATCAGCATCGTAAACCGCTATCGCGGTGTTTTCGAGCAGCCCGGCATACAGAAATCTACCTACATTACGCGCATACACGTAAAGGGCAAATTAAAAGTAGGTACTTACTCCACCGAAACCGAAGCCGCCATTGCATACAACAAAGCAATCGACCTTTTACGCAAAAACGGCATTCACAAGCAGTTCGTACCTAACTTCATTGAAGATATTTCACCAAAAGAATATGCGGAAATTTACTCCACTCTGGAAATAAATCCCCGCATACTAAATTACAAATTATAGATTTATGTCAACCTATTTTATTGTATAATCAATAAAACAGATATTCAAGGGAACCTCGCCGGAAATTCCGTCCACGGTTCCTTTTTGCGTGTATTGCCACATATAAAAGCGATAAGGATAGTCCGGTAAATCCTCCGCCTGCTCCAATCGTACATCATAAGCAGAAAGCGCCGCATAATTCACATCCGCAAACAACCATGCTTTATCCCCGGAAAACATCGCATTATATCCTGCCGTTTCAATGTCATCGATAAAAGCTTTGGTAATCTGGGTTTTATCTTCTTTGGTCAAAACATCGATTCTTGCAGTATCGTTTACGACATGCTCCATCTCAAAAATCACAGGATAGCTGATATCATAGTCTTGAAGATACTGTAACACAAAAGCAGCCTCTTCTTTGGCTTCATCTACAGTAATCGCCTGAGAACTGAAGGATACGCCAACCTCAAGCCCTGCATCGGTTGCACGTTTCATATTGTCCTGGAAATAATCATCCAAGGTCAACTGCCCCGTACTGTAACCGCGGGAACCAAGCTTAATAATAACAAAGTCCACGCCGTCTTTCTTTACTTCATTGAAATCAATGTATCCCTGGTACTTGGAAATATCAATTCCGAGATAAGACTCCTTATTCCCTTCCACATAATATGCCATACGTCCGTTGCCCATTACAAAACCGGTATCATCATACTCATTCTGCGGAAGATATTTGCTGATGCTGTACCACTGCTCTTTGCCGTCTGCAAAAGTTACCAAAGTTTTGGTTCCGCCCTCACTTGGATCGTCTTCGCTTGGTGTTTCGGAAGCAATCTCTGATATGATTTCACTTTTCTCTTCTTCTACGGGATAATCATCCCAAATATCCAAATCATCCGATACCAATGTACTGCCGCTGATCACAGAACTTGCATCTTCCGAAGGTTTGGTTACAACCTGACCCTGACTTGGTTTGTTGTTGAACAAAGCTTCTCTGTTTACAAATAAAACGATTCCGAAAACAACCACAAGAAACAAGCCCACACCGATTACAGCGGTTAACATAAAGCTTGTCCCTTTTGCACTGCTTTCTTCTTCGAACTGATCGTTTAATCGCATTTTATTCTCCTAAAATAATACCTTATTATAATCAATCATAATATAATTCCAACTTTTTCTCAACTGTGAAATTAATATCCTATGCACGGCACTTTTATAGTATAATATTGCTATCCGCAATGAAAGGTAAAACAAACTGCGTATGATATTTAATAAAAGAAACAAATCTTATAAAAGAATATTAGCCCTGTTGTTGCTTGGCCTGATTCTCTTTTCCATCCCGGGTTGTCAAAAAAGCAATCAACCCGTGACTTATACCGATTATTATTTTAATACGGTTATCAGTTTGACTTTTTATTCTGCAAATGATTGCGCACTTGCAGAAGAATGCTTCGCCCTGTGTGAGAAGTACGAGAATCTTTTAAGCCGCACCGTGGAAGGAAGTGATATCTGGCGCATCAATCACAGCAACGGCGAACCGGTAAGCGTTTCCACGGATACTTATGACTTATTGGAACAAGCGCTATACTACTGCGAATTGACGAACGGTAAAATCGATATCACCGTAGCCCCATTGATGGACCTATGGAATTTTACCGAATCCGCAGACGAAACAGTGCCACCGTCACCTGAAGAAATCAATGTCTTGCTTGAACATGTGAATTACAGGCTTGTAGAACTTGGTGAGAACAATACTGTTACCTTAAAAGACGCGGAATCCTCCATTGATTTAGGTTTTATTGCAAAAGGTTTTATCGCTGATAAAATAAAAGAACATCTCGTATCACAAGGTGTTAGCTCTGCCTTAATCAATCTTGGCGGAAATGTATGTACTATCGGCAACAAACCGGATGGTACTGCATATACGGTAGGAATTCAACAGCCCTTCGCGCCTGCCGGTACGACATCAGACATTGTTCAGATAACAGATTCTTCTGTGGTTACTTCCGGCACCTATGAGCGCTATTTTACTTATGAAAACATTGTCTATCATCATATTCTTGATGCCACTACAGGATATCCTGTGGCAAATGGATTGACCGGCGTCACCATCATCTGTGACTCTTCTACTACGGCCGATGCCTTAAGCACCACTTGCTTTGTACTGGGACCGGAAGATGCATTGGAATATATTCAAACACTGGACAATGCCGAATGTATTCTGATTAATGATTCCGGGCAAATACTATATTCTTATTAATAAAAAGGCTATGGCACTTTCTTTAATTAAGGTTAAAGTAAATACCATAGCTTTTATTATTCTTTTATCGTTTCACAATGCACTTCTTCGGACATTTTTCCGCGCACACACCACATGATACACACTTATCATAATTAATATGTGCAAGAAACGTATCCACGACTACAGCCTCTGATTCACAATTCTTCTTACACAAACCGCAACCGATACAACCAATATCGCAAGACTTCTTCACCTCAGATCCCTTTTCTTTGGAACTGCAGGCAACGAGATATTCTGCCTCGTAAGGAACCATTTCAATCAGTTTTCTCGGGCAGACCGCAAGACACTTACCGCAAGCCTTACACTTTTCCTTCTCAACAACGGCAACTCCATTTATCACATGAATTGCGCCAAAAGGACATACTCGTTCGCAACTTCCGTATCCCTGACAGCCAAAATTACAACTTTTAGGCCCCTGGTTAGGCACAAAATCAAGCATTTGGCAATCCTGCAAACCGGTATAATTGTAATCCATATGGGTTTGTTCACAATCGCCCTGGCATTTTACGAAGGCAACCATTCTCTTCGTTGCATCCGCTTCAATGCCCATAATGAGTCCAACTGCTTTGGCCACACTCTCGCCACCTACGGGACAGGCATTTACAGGTGCCTTTCCCTTAATAATGGCATGGGCCAAACCGCTACAGCCCGGGTAACCGCAACCGCCACAATTATTGCCCGGAAGGGCTTCTATAATTTGTTCTTCCCTCTCATCGGTTTTTACCCGAAAAGCAATGGATGCAATGCCCAAAAATATTCCGATAAACAAGCCGATGCCGGCCACCACCGCCACCGCTGTTAAAATACCGATATAATTCATACACAGCCTCCTTTGCTTAAATCAAACCTGCAAAACCGCAGAATGCAATTGCCATGAGTCCCGCTGTCACAAGCACGATAGGCATTCCCTGAAAAGGCTTGGGAATATCGTTAAACGCAATCTTCTCACGAATCCCCGCAAGAATAATAATTGCAATGGCAAATCCCACACTGGTAGCAAATCCATTCACCACACTTGTTAAAAGGTCATACTCCAAATTAACGTTTGTGATTGCTACACCAAGCACTGCGCAGTTGGTAGTAATTAAAGGCAAAAATACACCTAATGACTTGTATAAACTCTTCATATACTTCTTCAAAAACAGTTCCACAAACTGTACCAAGGCTGCAATTACCAATATAAAAACTATGGTTTTCAAAAACGTAATTCCAAGCGGTTCCAATACAAACTCATATAAAAGTCCTGCCACCAAAGATGCAAGTGTGATAACAAAAATTACGGCGCCTCCCATGCCTGCGGCAGTTTTTACACTCTTTGATACTCCTAAAAAAGGGCAGAGTCCAAGAAACTGGCTTAACACCACGTTAGACACCAGAGAAGAACCCAAGGCTATCACGATTAACTGAACAATATAATCACTCATCCGCATCATCCTCCTCTTCTCCTAATAATTCTTCCAACTCCACAATATCAATTTCTTGGGTAGCTTCCAGAAGTGTCATTTTATGTTTCTTTTCCGGTTTAGACTCTTCCGCAACTGATTCAGCAGAAATCACGTCTTTATGCACATCAGTTGATTGCGTTGTGACATCTTCATTGTTGTCGTTTACTACGACATTAACTTCTTCAACTACAGTCTCTTCGCACTGCTCAGCATCGCTTTCCTCATTTAATTCATCAACTTGCAAGCCGTTGCTCTCTTCCTGCTTCTCATTATCTTGCAAGCATTCATCTTCGTTCTTTCCGGCATCAACCTGCAAATGCTCGCTCTCATCAATCAGTCCGTCAACTTGCAAATCATCACTTTCTTCCGAAATCACTTCTTCGGTTTCAACATCAACCGGATTCTTTGCACAACTGCTGTCTTTACAGTTCATACAATCACTGTTGCATCCGGATTGGATTTTGCTTACATCCTTACCGGCCTTTTTTCCCTTTTCTTTGATGACATTCTGAATTGCAGTCAAAATAGCCAGGATAAAAAATGCGCCCGGCGCCATTACCATAATGCCCATAGGGGAAAAACTGCTGATTTCATCGGTTAAAAGGCGATTCCACAACTGCACCGCTTCCGATGTGCTGTTCGGATCTAACCATTGATTGATGAATCCCACAATCAACTCAGGCAATGAAGTCCCGTATAAATCCGGTCCGGAAATACCGAATACGGTTCCAGCGCCAAGAAACTCACGTACCAAACCGATTAAGGTAAGGGCCAAAGTAAAACCAAGGCCCATACCGATACCGTCAAACAAAGACGGCATCATTTTATTTTTGGAAGCATAACTTTCCGCACGGCCTAAAATAATACAGTTCACAACAATCAAACTGATATAAATGCCCAATGACTCATGAAGCGAGGGCACATATGCATGCAACAACAATTCCACCAAGGTTACAAACGTCGCAATAATAACGATATATGCAGGAATACGAACCTTATCGGGAATGATTTTACGCATGGCAGAAATCATCAAATTACTCAATGCAAGCACCACCATGGTAGATAGACCCATACCAAGGCCGTTTATCGCAGACGTGGTTACAGCAAGGGTGGGACACATACCAAGCATTAATACGAAGGTAGGGTTCTCTTTGATGATACCGTTGTACAAACGTTCCATACATTGTTTCATAATGCATCCCCTCCTTCCTGCATAAGAATGTAGCACTCATAGGCAGCATTTACACCTCCGGTAATGGCATCCGAAGTAATGGTTGCACTTGTTATGGCATCAATCTCATCCGGACCTACCGCACCGGTTTTAACCACCGTAAAATGCCCTGCCTCCACATCACGAAACTGTGGCAACAATACGCTTTCTGCATTCATACCAAGTCCCGGTGTTTCCGCAATCTGAAGCAAAGACACACCTTTTAGTCTGCCTTCTTTGGTAATACCTACATAAAAGGATATTTCGCCGTTATAACCCTCTTTGGTTGTGATGCCGATTACGTAACCATAGAAGCTATCTTCCGATATGATAGTGCCAAGTCCTGCAGCGCTGTCTTCTGCCATATCCGAAATATTTTCATTTTCTATTAAAGCCGGCTCTAAATATGCACGATATACCTCATCAATTACGATATTTCCCTGTATTTTATCTTTAATATCTTCGTTTAATTTCTTAATTTCTTCTTCGCTACAGGCTTCAAATGTAAGTTCAGCCACCTGCGCCAATTCACCGTCTTCATTGACCTCATAGAAGACCTCACCGCAGGCAGATGCTTTTTTATCAGCCTCATATTGTGCAATGGGTTCTTTCGTTAACTCGTTTACAAAGCCAAGCAATGCACCGGCAACCAAAGTAATTGCAAATAGAATCAGTGTATCCTTAATCATTGTTTTCATACTGCTTCCCCTCCTTTACCAAAGGCTTTGGGGAAGGTAATCTTCTCAATCAAGGGAACGAAAAGATTTCCGATAATAATTGCATAAGACACACCTTCTGCGCCGGGACCGAACAGACGGAAGATACCGGTTAACACACCAAGTAAAATTCCGTATATGTACTGCCCTTTCTTTGTAATCGGTCTTGTAGCATAATCCGTCGCCATAAAAAATGCACCAAGCATCAATCCGCCACCGGCTAAATGTGCACAAATAAATGACACATCAAATCCATGTCCGCCAAAAGCTGAAATAAAAAGTGCAAAACTTAAGATATACATCGCAGGGATTTTCAAATCAATAATTCCTAACGCAATCAAAAAACAGGCACCCAAAACAATGGCAATCATGGAAGTCTCGCCAATGGTTCCTCCAATTCTTCCGATTACCATATCCATTATATTCACGCTTTCGCCGGCCTTCATTGTTGCAAGGGGCGTTGCGCTCGTATATGTATCACAAGTAAAATCCGTCATATATCGTGCAAAGGATATCATCAGAAAACACCTTGCACCCAATGCAGGATTCATAAAATTCTGGCCCAATCCGCCAAACAACATTTTAACCACTACAATTGCAAAAATTGCACCCACGGCTGCCATCCACAAAGGAAAATGCGGTGGCAGATTCAACGCCAGCAAAAGTCCCGTTACCACGGCACTCATATCTTTAATTGTTGTAGGCTTTTTACATATTTTACAAAAAATATGTTCCGATAAAACTGCCGCCATCACCGTAACCACAATTACAACTGCCGCATACCAACCAAAATTCCATACACCGAAAAGAGTTGCCGGCATCAGGGCAATTACAACGGATAACATAATATTATCGGTGCTGTCCTTTGAACGGATATGAGGGTTGGATGATACTTCCATTCTCTCTTTCATGCCCTTCCTCCTATTTCTTCTTTCTGTCCGCAAGAATCATACGTCTCATCGACTTAATAGACTGTGTCAAGTGACGTTTTGCCGGACATATATAACTGCAACAGCCACACTCGCAACATTCCATACCATTGAGTTTCTCAAACTCTTTCTTCTCGCCTCTGTCTGCCAAAACAGCCAACCGGCTGGGTACCACACGCCCGGGGCAAACCTCTACACAGCGTCCGCAATTGATGCAGGCTGTCTGTTTTGCCGTTGATACATCATCTTCACTCAAGCATAAAAGTGCTGAAGAAGTCTTGGTCGCAGGCACATTTACATCAAATAAAGCAAAGCCCATCATTGGGCCGCCGGATATGATTTTCTTAGGTTCCTTAATAAAACCGCCGGCTTCTTCAATCAGCTCGCCATAGGAAGTACCGATTCGAACCATATAATTTTGCGGGTTTTTGATACAATCTCCCGTCACCGTTACAATACGATGCATTACAGGCTTTCCTTCTTTTACCGCGTGATAAATAGCTACTACGGTATCTACATTGTTTACAATGCAACCCGCATCTGCCGGTAACTTAGATGAATTGATTGCCCGTCCTGTGACTGCATAAATCAAGTGACGTTCTGACCCCTGTGGATATTTTGTCTTCAGGGGAGATACCGAAATGCGGTCATCATCTTTTGTTAGCTTTTTTAAAATTTTAATACAATCGGGTTTATTGTCTTCTACGGCAAGTATACCTCTCGCTTTATCAAACAAGCGCAGAATAATCTTTAATCCCTCTACCAGCTTTTCCGGCTCTTCCACCATTCTGCGATAATCACTGGTAAGATAAGGCTCACACTCCGCACAGTTGATAATGACATAATCAATTTCTTCCGGATTCTTCGGTGCAAGTTTCACGTGGGTAGGGAATCCTGCTCCACCCATACCGACTACGCCGGCTTCTCCGATTGATTTTAAAATATCTTCTTTTAAAAGGACCTCTACAGGCTTAGGTTGCTGAAAAATAACCTCTTTGTATTCGCCGTCGTTCTCAATTACAATCGACATAACACCGTCACCTGTAACAACTCTTCTGGGTTCAATTGCCTTAACCGTACCGGAAACCGTGGCATAAATGGGCGCAGAAATAAACCCATCCGCTTCGGCGATTTTTTGTCCTACCAATACATAGTCACCCTTTTGTACAATCGGCTTGGCAGGAGCTCCAATATGCTGGGATAAGGGATATACCAAATCCCCTTTGGGCAAATATTCCTTTATCGGTTTATCCTTGGAAAGGTCTTTGCCGTCATAGGGATGTATTCCGCCTGTAAAAGTAAATTTAACCATACCTGTTCCTCTTACTTTATTGTTTTTATATGTTTCTCTCTAGTTGACAGTCTGCAAAATTTCACATTTTAACATAGTCGAAAAGATGTTTTTCGACCATATATATCAAAAAACTTCCTACTTATAAATGTACTATATTTCGCAAAAAAATACTACTTTATTTTGGGATTTCGTGGTATAATATAAGCGGTATATTTTTTCAGGATTTGCCGTCTCTTTTATACTCAGATAAAGGTGTCAAATCCGAAGATACTAATTGTATTGTAAGGGTGATGAAATATGAAAACGATTGTAAAAGATCTTGGTAGTAAAAAACCAAATTATCCTATTGAAAACCTGGCGAAATTGGAAGAAATTCTTTTTCTTGATATTGAGACCACAGGTTTTACCGCGCAGAACTCAAATCTTTATTTGATTGGTTGCGCTTATTATAAAGAGAACGAATGGCATACCATCCAATGGCTTGCCGAGAATTATGATGAGGAAACGGTTGTTTTGCAGGCTTTTCTTGAGTTTTGCTTGGGATATACCTTCCTGATTCACTTTAATGGTAATCGCTTTGATATCCCCTATTTACAGCAGAAATGTAAAATGTACAACATACCTTTTAAGTTTGAAGTGTATCAGGGTGTTGACTTGTATAAGCGTATCAAGCCTTACAAGAGTTTCTTGAAATTAAATGATTTAAAGCAGAAAACATTAGAACAATTCCTTGGCATCGAAAGAGATGACAAGTTCTCCGGTGGCGAACTGATTAACTACTATCATGATTATGTTTGTTCACACAGCGAAGAATTGATGAATGCCATTCTTTTACATAATCAGGAAGATGTTGAAGGTATGTTAGACTTAACTGCCATTCTTGCATTTTCAGATTTGTTCAACCTGCCCTTGCGTGTTATGAAGGTTCAGGCGAATTACTATAACGATTACGAGAACAAAAAACGTCAGGAACTGGTACTAAACTTACGCTTTATGACACCACTTCCCGTGCCTGTATCTTATGCTTCTATGGGATGCTATTTTACAGGAAACGAATTGAACGGTATTATTAAGGTGCCCCTCTATGAGGAAGAAATGAAGTACTTCTACTCTAACTACAGAGATTACTATTATCTCCCCGAAGAAGATATCGCAATTCATAAGTCAGTCGCAAGCTTTGTTGATAAAGATCATCGTGAACAGGCAACCGCGGCTAACTGCTACACAAGAAAGCAGGCATCCTATCTTCCTCAGTGGGAAATGTTGTTTACACCGTTCTATAAGCGCGGATATCGTGAAAGAGATATGTTCTTTGAATTAACAGATGAGTTTAAGACAAGCAGAGCTTCTTTTAATCAGTATGCGGAACATATTTTACAAACAATGTTAATGTCAGACTTTGTATAAAATTTCAAATTATACTTTTGGTTACAAATTCTAACTATTCCCTACCTTGTCGGACAACCGATAAAGTAGGGATTTTTATTTGCCAAAATCAAAAAGCACTTCCGGTCAAACCGAAAGTGCTTTATTTTTAATTCATAGGTTTTGAGAAGAAGAATGATGCTTTTCTTTCATATCCAACTTCTTTGTAATTCATCATCTGCTCCGTGCTTCCCAAAAACAGGATTCCGCCGGGGGCCAATGAATTATAATATTTACGGAAGATATCTTCTTTAGCTTCCTCTGTAAAATAAATCAATACATTTCTGCATACAATTAAATTCACATTGGTGGGATAAGCATCTCTTAACAAATTATGTTCTTTGAACTCAACCCTGGCCTTTATCTCATCTGCGATTCGATAAGAAGAACCAACCTTTGTAAAATACTTCGCTTTTAAGTCAGCAGGTACACCTGCAATACTCTTCTCCGCATAAATGCCATTCTTTGCAGCAGCAATTACCTGTTTATCAATGTCAGTAGCATAAATCTTAATCTTAGACAAAGGAACATGTCTGGATAATGCCATAACCAATGAATATGGTTCATCACCTGTAGAACAAGCCGCGCTCCAAATCGTTAACTGTTGTCCGAATTTATTAATCAACTCCGGAAAAACATCTTTATCTAAAATCTGCCACTGATCAGGATTACGATAAAATTCAGACACATTGATTGTCAGATAATTTACAAACTCTTCCAACAAAGCCGCATCAGTCTTTAATTTCCCAAGAAAAGCTTCATAGCCATCCAAGTTGTGCCTGCTGATCAACGTATCAATTCTACGCTTCATCTGCTTCTCTTTATAGCAGTTCAAATCAATCTTTGTTAACGCAAGCACCTGTTTCTTGAAATATTCGTAATCATATACCATTTCGGAAACTTCCTTAAATCTTATTCTTCTGCGGGAGCTTCTTCAGCAACTGCAACTTCTTCTTCAGCATCGGGAAGAAGTGCCTTCACGCTTAAACTAATCTTCTGATTCTCAGCATTGAAATCAACAACCTTAGCTGTTACTTCATCCCCAATCTTCAATGCATCTGCAGGTTTCTCAATGTGTTCCTTCGAAATCTGTGATACATGAAGAAGTGCATCAACACCTGCTTCTAATTCAACGAATGCCCCGAATTCGGTCATTCTTGCAACCTTACCGGTTACTGTGTTGCCAACTGCATATTTCTCAGCTGCATCCTTCCAAGGATTTGCATCATCAAACTTAGTGCTTAACGCAATCTTGGTTCCGTTGATTTCTTTAATCATAACCTTAACAACATCACCGGTCTTGAATAATTTCTTAGGATGTTCGATTCTACCCCAGCTCATTTCTGAAATATGAAGTAATCCGTCAACACCACCTAAATCGATGAATGCACCGAAGTCTGTTACATTCTTAACAGTACCTTCAATTACATCGCCTTCTTTCACCTTAGAAAGAAGTTCTTCCTGTGCCTTTGCCTTCTGTGCAACGATAAGCTGCTTGCGGTCACCGATGTATCTTCTCTTCTTAGGATTATATTCCGTAACAACGAACTGGATTTCCTGATCAGCATACTTGCTTAAATCCTTTTCGTATACGTCTGATACCAAACTTGCAGGAATAAAAATTCTTACTTCGTCAACAACAACTGATAAACCACCGTTTAAAAGCTGTGCAACCTTAGCTGTAAGTACTTCCTGATTGTTAAATGCTTCTTCAATTCTCTTGCTACCCCTGTCAGCAACCAGTCTCTTGTATGTAAGAGCAACCTGTCCGTCACCATCGTTAACCTTAACGACTTTGACATCAAGCTTGTCCCCCACCTTAACTGCTTCTGTCAAATCGATTGTTGAATCATTGGTATATTCAGACTTAGGTAAAATACCGTCGGACTTGTAGCCGATGTTGAGAATAATCTCATCGGGCTTAACGTCGATAACTGTACCTTCAACTACCTCTCCTGTATGAATAGTTTTTAATGATTCCTCAAGCATTTGTTCAAAAGTTAATTCTGACATAATTTTGAACCTCCTCAATAATTTTATTTGGGGTTGATGCCCCTGCTGTAATTCCCACTAGTTCCACAGATTTAGGTAAGTCTAAATGCAAGTCCTCCAGTGTCTGAATAAAGTGAGTATTCTCACACTCCTTCGCACATATCTCATATAACTTACGTGAGTTTGAACTGTGAGCCCCACCAATGACAATCATTACGTCAGCTTCATCCGCAATTTCACGGGCTTCTTTCTGTCGTACTTCTGTCGCATTGCAAATAGTATTCGCAACACTAACATCATACCCTTTTTTTGTAAAAATTTCAACTAATTCTTGAAATTTCCTATAATTAAATGTCGTTTGTGAGACAATACATACTTTTTTATCACTTTCAAATGTAATTTTTTCTGCCTGTTCGTGAGATTCCACCACAATTGCAGGGGTTGACGCCCATCCGCGGATGCCTTCTACTTCAGGATGTCCTTCATTACCGATAATGATAATTTGCTTGCCTTCAGCGCTTTCTTTTTCCACAATGGAATGAATTCTTTTTACAAAAGGGCAAGTAGCATCTTCGTACTCCAAACCATTCTCTTCAATGATTCGATAAATGTCTTTCGCCACACCATGAGAACGGATAATTACCGTACCCTCTTTGAGATTACGCAATTCCTCTTCATTCTCAATAACACAAACGCCTCTGCTCGCCAAATCTTTTACAACTTCCTCATTGTGAATAATTGGCCCATAGGTATATATTTTTTTTCCGGTTTCAATCTGTTCGTAAACCTTATCTACCGCACGTTTTACGCCAAAGCAAAAACCTGCGGATTTAGCCAGTTTTACTTCCATTTCAATATTCCTCTTTTACACTTTTTATTGATATCATTTCGACAAAACAACCATCCTACTGTTTCGAACGAATCAACTCAATAATCGCATTTTTCACTTCTTCAATACCCATATCGGAAGTATCAAGAAATACCGCATCTTCCGCCTGTTTTAAGGGGGCGATTTCACGATTCATATCACGTTCATCGCGTTCTGCAATATCCTTCTCAATTTCTTTTAAATCACATTCCAATCCTTTAGCAATCAGCTCATTATAACGGCGTTTCGCCCTTACTTCAATGCTTGCGGTCAAATAAATTTTAACCTGGGCATCCGGTAAAATATTCGTTCCGATATCGCGGCCATCCATAATAACATCATTCTTCGCCGCCAGCTCTCTCTGCAAATCAAGAAGCTGCGCTCTAACATCCGGATTGGTAGAGCTTGCAGAAGCCATATTTCCCACTTCTTCCGTTCTGATATAGGGATTCACATCTTCGCCATTTAAAAGCACCACCTGCTTACCATCTACATACTGAATGGAAACCTGTGCCTCCTTACATTTTTCCGAAATTTTAGCATTCTCGTCCGCCTTAATTCCGTTACGGATTAAATACAATGCAATGGCACGATACATTGCACCTGTATCCACATAAATAAAATTCAGCTCAGCCGCCACACTTTTGGCAATGGTGCTCTTCCCTGCGCCTGCAGGTCCGTCAATTGCTACGTTAAAAGCCATTCCTATATCCCCCTTGTTTTATAAATTCGCTTTCGTATAATATTCTTTGATTTCTTCCTGGATACCCGTTGAAATTTCCTGTACGATTTCCGCATTGGGCTTCGCAGTATAGTAACCCTGAATTAAGTCTACGCCCAACGCAATCACGGTTTCCAATTCCTTCGTTGTCTCTACACCTTCTGCCAAAGCCTTGAAATTATTCTCATGGGCAAAACTGATGATACTCTTTACGAAATGCTGTTTCTGCAGATTTTCATCAATACCGCTCAAAAGCATACGATCAATTTTAACATAGTTAGGTGCATATCTTAAAAGATTGATAATGTTCGAATAGCCCGTGCCGTAATCATCAACCGCAGTCTCTACACCGATGGTATGGAAACTTTCTTTCATGCGCTCTAATGCAATATCATCCGCTTCCGATTGCTCTGTAAGCTCCACAACTACAGACGAACTGAATTTGCGTAATTTTACAGCCAAATGTTCCGCATCAACGCCTTCTAACTGTTCACCGGGAATACTGTTGATAAATACTTTCTTCCCATCAAACAACGCTTTATTACTCTCAATACAATTAATTACATTAAAGAAAGTTGCTTTCTCCACATCATAAAGACGTCCTAAATGTTCAGCATACTTAATAACCTGCAGCGGTGAAACCCTGGGCTCCACATTTGTACGCATTAATGCCTCATACGCATATATACTACCATCTTTGGCATTTACAATGGGCTGGAAATGATAGGTAAATAAGTTATGATCCAAAATATTGCCCACCACTTTTGCTTCATTCAATTCTTCTTCTGATAACTTTTTACCGATACGCATCTGTAGCGCCTTCGCCTTATTACCATTCTTACGGCTCACGGCGATATTCACTAAATTCTCTAAATCAGGCCAGTTTGCCACATATCCCGTCTTGGTACCCGCGTTAATCTCAATATGTGCGACTGCATCCGGACTTGCATTGTAGGTAAATAACGCTTCCAAAAGTCTCTCACTAATGCGACGTGTCATATCGGAATTATCTTCCGGTGAAATCTGAGCAACCACGAACTCATCATTACCCAAGCGGCAACACATAGCACCTTCACCGGCATTTTCTTTTAACATTCTTGCCAGTTCAATCAGTACCTTATCACCGGCCTCACGTCCCTTTTTCGCATTAATATCACCAATATCGCAAACATCAATTGCCAAAACACCCACATACTGATGGGTTGATTTGACACGTTCAATCATGGGTTTCGCATGTTTTACAAAACCGTTGTAATCAAATACGCCGGTCAGCGAATCCATAATCTTCTGTTCCTCGATAATCTGATTTTGGGCACGAAGTGCTGCAATTCTGCGGTAATACTCCAATCCCAACATCACATTTCGAAGCCACATATAATAGTTTTCACCGTAAGTTTTTGCTTCATTACCATAACTGATTACGGCATAGCCAAAGCAAATATCTTCGAAATACAAAGGTGTAAAAATATATGCTTTAGGGACTTCACTCTCTTTATACATATGGGGAAGCATTTCCTTAACATCAAACACTTCCTTAAAATTCAACTGGTCTTCACCTTTACCGGAAGGACCGCATTTCAAAACAGGGATAATCTGTTCTGCGTAACCATTTTTGATTAAATTTGTATCATCCTTCTTCGTATTATCCCAAGAAGCATTCAAACAAATATGAAAACTGTCAAATTCACGAATCTGATACGTATATGTCTGAATAGTATCCATCAAACCGCGGAAATTATTGCGGGACAACATATCTTCCAACAGATAATCAACGTTTGTATGTAAAATACCCTTTGTCGCATGAATCGGCCACACTGCACGTACCGGCGCCACAGGAATCACACTGTCATTCTCGCATCCGCAACTGCTTCCTACAAAAAATTCATACTCAGGATCAAATTTAGGCAATTCTTTTTGATTTAACATCGCATTTATACAATCAGCTGCATAAATACCGAACTCCCAAGACGGTGTATATACGGAAGTGATAGGCTTAGGGCTGGTTCTTCCTTCTTCCGTACAACCATATCCCGTTACCGCCACATCTTCCGGCACACGATACCCTTTACGTGTCAGGCAATCCGCCACACCAATTGCCATATAATCATTGGCACAGGCTATAGCCCTAGGCATTTTACCTTTCTTTTCATACAAGCGTTCCACTGCTTTGACACCGCTGTCATACCAATAGTCGCCATACATAACATAATCCTCTTCAATAGTCAGATTATGCTGATTCATACAGTCGATATATGCACGCAAACGCTCCGTAGAATGTGTATGCCACTTTGTACCGGTAAGAAATGCAATATCCGTAATACCATGTTTCTCTATCAAATGCGAAACCAACTGCATAATCGGTGTGTGATGGTTCATACTGATAGTGGGAAAATACTTGCTGCTTTTATCGACACAAAGAACAACACCCTTATAAGATGCTTTCAACTTCTTCTCAATATTATAAAGTGCACCCGGCGTCTGAATGGTATCTCCCAAAATCACTATCGCGTCAAAAGCATTAAATTGAATCAATTTGAAAATATTAGATTCCCCGACTTCACGCGGTTTGGATTCCTGAATTTTATGATACATGGCAAAAATACAGACATCATAATCATACGAAAAAGCCTGTTTCATAAATCCGGTCATAAAATTCTTCTGGTTGTCTTCGCCCGGTTGCCCCAATAATAAGGCAATACGTTTTCTTTGTTTCATAACTCTACCCCTATTATTCCGCACAATCTCCCGCCAAATAACCGGTCGACCATGCTATCTGCAGGTTGTATCCGCCCGTGTGCGCATCCAAATTCAATAGTTCACCTGCAATATATAGTCCTTTAATTCGTTTACATTCCATTGTGGACGGATTGACTTCCTTCAAATCTACGCCGCCACTTGTAATAATTGCTTCCGCAAATCCGCGGGTTCCCGTCACTGTAATGCTTAATGCCTTAGTGGTCCGCACTAATCGTTCTCTTTCTTCCCTCGTTACTGAGTGTGCCGGTTTCGTTTCGTCCACATCAGCTAATTCCGGTATCATTGCCGCCAAACTGGACGGATAAATTGCCGGCAAAATATTTTTCAGCTGTTTATTATGTCCTTCTTCAAACTCTTTCAAAAAACGCTTATCCAACTGTTCTTCCGTTAATGCCGGCTTTAAATCTATGGTTAGCTTAACATCATTGTAGTTCTTTTTTTGTGCAAGTACACTGCTGGCTGTCAGAATCAACGGTCCACTCACTCCGAAATGTGTAAAAAGCAGTTCGCCCATCTGCGAAAATACCTTTTTCCCATCAATCCACAACGTAGCCGTCACATTTTTAAGTGCAAGGCCTTGCAGTTGTCCGCACCACTTTTCTTTTACCTCAAAGGGCACTAAAGAAGGCTTTAGCTCTGTTACTTTAAGGCCTAAATTCTCAGCAAATTTATGGCCGTCTCCTGTGGAACCTGTAGACGGATAAGACACGCCGCCGGTTGCAAGAATTACCGAATCATACCATTCTTTCTCGCCGGTTGCGGTAAGCACCCCTGTAATCTGCTGTTCGTATTTATTTTTCTTTTTCGCTTTTTTATTTGCCTTAGTTTCCCAATATTCATCGCCAGTATTCTGCGTCTCCCATGACATATCCGCAGACTCCGGCGCTGTAATATCTTCTATATATTCTTCCGTCAGCAATTCCTTAATCGCTGTATTGTAACGAATCTCACAGCCTAATTTTTCAATTGTCTGGCGCAAGGCTTTAATCACATCTGACGAATGGTCCGATATCGGAAACACGCGATTCCCGCGTTCTGTTTTCAGTGGGCAACCGGCCTTTTCAATTAATTCCATTACCCTACGGTTATCAAACCCATAAAAGGCGCTGTAAAAGAATTTCGCGTTTCCCATAACATGCTCAAAAAACTCTTCCGCATCGCAGGCATTGGTTACATTACAGCGTCCTTTTCCTGTTATGTAAACCTTTTTACCTAATTTTTCATTCTTTTCATATAAGGTGACATCCTGTCCGCGTTCTGCAGCCCGAATTGCCGCAATCATTCCTGCAGCCCCGCCACCAATTACTGCTATCTTACTCATTCTATTCCTCTTTGATAATTGGATCTTCACCAATAAAATCAATTTCGTCGTTTAAATATACCTGATACGTATTCCATGTCTGCTCTAACGTCTTTAAATGTTTCTGAATTTCTTTGGGTTTCTTTATACAAATTGCCGTAAGCAATGCATTAATCAAACTCATAGGCGCTACCATGGAATCAATAAATGTAGACGAATCCGTTGCGGCAAACAAATTACAGGTAGAATACATTTTCATCGGCGAATGTTCATTGTCCGTAATCGCAATAATCGTCGCCTTCCTGTCACTCGCAAATTCCATGGCCTTTAAAGTACGCATGGAATATCTGGGAAAACCTATGCCGATAAATAAATCATCTTTGCCAATTCGAATCATCTGTTCAAAAAACTCAGTTGTACTGCTGGTTGTCAGAAGCGTTACATTGCCGCGAATCATCTGCAAATAAAATGCAAGAAACTGCGCCACAGGTTCACTGTTTCGAAGCCCCATTACATATATCTGCTTCGCCGATAAAATCATATCCACAGCCATATCAAAAGATGTCACATCCACACGCTCAATGGTGTCGTTAATCTTCTGCATATCAGCAGCCAATACTTTCTGCACCAATTCCGAATCCGATGCTTTAGAAGCAATTTGCACAGGGCCTCCGGTCTGCTCTAACTGCTCCTGTAACCAATCGCTTAATGCCTTATGAAATTCCGGAAATCCTTCATATCCCAAAGCCGATGCAAAACGTACCACAGTCGATTCGCTGACACCTGTCTCTTTCGCAAGAGTGGCTGCATTCATAAAAGCCGCCTGCTGTGTATGCACTGCTATGTATTCCGCAATGGCCTTGTATCCTTTACTTCTCATTGTTTTTACACCAAGAATTTTGTCCATTACGTTTGCTTCTATCATTTTTGCATTCCCTTCCTTGCGTCAATCGGTTGACATAACACCTTTTATATGTGCTTTTCTTTTATAATAATATGGTATATGACATCATAAAAAGGCATACAATCCACACAATTTTACACTATGATATAGTATACCATATTTTACCTAAATTAAAAAGGTCTATAAGTAAAACAATCTTATAAAATATTATAAAAATCGTGTTCCATTTCATCTCATACAAAAATCACAATAAAAAACCCTTTTACCAAGAGATCTTCATTGGTAAAAGGGTTTCATTTATTATTTTAATTATACAGGGTATGCACCATTCTTGGTATCAGCCTGGGCAAGGTCTACCTTCTCCTGCTGTGCAAGACGATACTTAAAGAAGTCAACAGCAACCTGAGGGAATAAAGCGTATGATAATACGTCTTCATCCTGCTGTTTCCATTCCTTCATTTCTGCTTCAATCTTATCTAATTCATTAGGAAGCAAATCTGCGGGACGGCAGGTGATAATTTCTTCACCGGGAATAACCTTATCCTGAACTTCTTTGTTGAAAGGCTTAACAGTCTGACCGTATTCACCACGAAGAACAGCCTTGGTTTCCTTGGTAGCCATCTTGTATCTTTCGCCCATAAGTACGTTGAATACAGCCTGTGTACCAACAATCTGTGAGGAAGGTGTAACCAAAGGAGGCTCACCCAAATCCTTACGAACTTCGGGGATTTCTCTTAATACATCATAGTACTTATCTTCTGCATTCTGCTCTTTTAACTGACTAACCATGTTAGAAAGCATACCGCCGGGTACCTGATATAACAATGTCTTGATATCAACACCCATAACCTTAGGATTAAGGAGACCGTTTGCAAGGCACTCATCTCTGTAAGGTCTGAAGTAATCAGCGATTTCTGCAAGAAGGTTCTGATCGTAACCTGTATCGAAGGGTGTTCCCTTAAAGGTTTCAACCATAACTTCGGTAGCAGGCTGTGATGTACCTAATGCAAGAGGTGACATCGCACAGTCGATTACGTCTACACCGGCTTCTACAGCCTTTAAGTATGTCATACTACCAACACCTGAGGTGTAGTGTGTGTGAAGCTGAATAGGAAGGTTTGTAGCACTCTTCATAGCCTTAACAAGCTCTTCTGCCTTGTAAGGAACCAAAAGACCTGCCATATCCTTAATACAGATAGAATCTGCACCCATGTTTTCAATGTCTTTTGCCATCTTCATCCAGTAATCCAATGTATATGCATCACCTAATGTATAAGAAAGGGCAATCTGTGCATGACCGCGGCCTTCCTGCTGTTTTGCCTTATTTGTAGCATCTACAGCTGCCTGAAGGTTTCTTAAGTCATTCAAACAGTCAAAAATTCTGATGATATCAATACCGTTAGAGATAGATTTCTGTACGAACTGATCTACCACGTCATCGGCATAGTGACGGTAACCTAAGATATTCTGTCCTCTAAAAAGCATCTGAAGCTTCGTATTCTTAAATCCGTCTCTTAATTTACGAAGTCTCTCCCAGGGATCTTCTTTTAAGAATCTAAGAGAAGCATCGAATGTTGCACCACCCCAGCATTCTACGGAATGGTATCCAACTTTGTCCATCTTATCAACGATGGGTAACATGAATTCAGTCGGCATTCTGGTTGCAAGCAAAGACTGATGTGCATCACGCAGAACGGTTTCTGTAATTCCAATGGGTTTTTTTACCACTTTATTTTCAGCGTTATCCATTATTTTTTCCTCCTGATTTATTTAATAAAATGCATTACATGACTCCGAAAATAGCCATAAATGTACCGGCTGCTACTGCAGTACCGATAACACCTGCAACGTTAGGACCCATAGCGTGCATCAATAAGAAGTTTGTAGGATCTTCTTCCGCACCAACCTTCTGGGATACACGTGCTGCCATAGGAACCGCAGAAACACCTGCAGAACCGATAAGGGGATTAACCTTACCCTTAGTTGCCCAACACATAATCTTACCGAATACAACACCGGCCGCCGTACCGAAGCAGAATGCAACAAGACCTAAAACTACGATACAGATGGTATCCCATTTTAAGAACGCTTCCGCACTTGTTGTTGCACCTACTGATGTACCAAGTAAAATAACTACGATATACATCAATGCATTAGATGCAGTTTCCGTTAACTGTCTTACTACGCCTGATTCACGGAATAAGTTACCTAACATCAGCATACCGATAAGGGGTGCTGTAGTAGGAAGAATCAAACATACAACAATGGTAACAACGATAGGGAAAAGAATCTTTTCAAGTTTAGATACAGGACGAAGCTGTTCCATCTTGATTGCTCTTTCCTTCTTAGTTGTTAAAAGTTTCATAATAGGCGGCTGAATAATGGGTACCAATGACATATAAGAATATGCCGCAACCGCAATAGGTCCGAGTAATGCAGTCTGTCCAAGCTTACCGGCAAGGAAAATGGAGGTCGGTCCATCTGCACCACCAATGATAGAGATTGCTGCAGCAGCTTTATCATTAAAGTCTACAAAGCCTGTCTCATTAAACAACAATGCCCCGAAATATGCAGCGAAAATACCAAACTGTGCCGCTGCACCGAGCAAAAAGCTCTTAGGATTGGCAATCAAAGGACCAAAGTCAGTCATCGCACCTACACCCATAAAGATAAGGGAAGGTAAAATTGCCCATTCATCCATTAAATAAAAGTAATAAAGTAATCCGCCCGCATGTCCGTCTTCGCCAATAGGTGCCATAATATCCGGATAGATATTAACCAGCAACATACCAAAAGCGATAGGCAACAAGAGCAACGGTTCATATTCTTTCTTAATTGCAAGGTATAAAAATACGCATGCAACCGCGATCATAATATAGTTTCCAATCGTCAGATTAAAGAAAGCTGTCTGTTCAAGCAGATTACCCAGCGTATTAATAATATAATCCATCTTTTAGAAACCTCCTGTAAATTTTCAACCTAAAATGATTAGTTCAATGTAGCGAGAACTGCACCTGCTTCTACAGGATCACCTACAGCAACATCAATACTTGCTACTGTACCATCTTCGGGAGCAACAACAGGGATTTCCATCTTCATAGCTTCAAGAATAACAACAGCATCGCCCTTCTTTACAGCCTGTCCAACTTTAGCTTCAATCTTAAAAATCTTACCTGCTGCACCTGCTTCTACCTTAATGCTGCCTGCCCCACCTGCTGCAGGAGCAGCTGCGGGTGCTGCTGCAACTACGGGAGCTGCCTTCTTTACTACGGGAGCCGCAACGGGAGCAACACCGCTTCCTGCGCCTTCTTCTACAACAACGTCATATACGTTTCCATTCACGGTAATTGTATAATTTTTCATTCTTTATTTCCTCCTAATTAAGCGTGCTTTTCCAGCTTCTTTTATTTGATTTCTTAATACTTCTAACCACAAAGCCGTCTGTGGAAGTGTTTCCTTCATATGCAGCAATTGCAGCACTGATAACAGCTACCAGTTCCAAATCATCGGCAAGTTCTGTTTCTTCCTTCTCAATGATCTGTGCAATGGTATTATCTACTGCATCACCCTTTGCCTTTGCAGCCTTCTTTGCGGCCTTATTCTCTTTTCTCTTAGCTGCTGCTTTTTCAAACTTAGAAATCAACGAGAAGCTTGAAATAATCAACATAATAAGAATTAAAATTGCAAATACGGTTCCCATACCGAGAAGCGTATTCAACGCTGCCTTTTCCATATTTTCACCAAACGTGTAAATAGGGTTAAAAGATACGCTTGTGATATACATATCTGCATCATATAAAACAACCATTTCAACGTTTCTTACGTCTGTTACCAAAGTGGCAGTCACGGTGAAACCGTCCTCTGCAGGTGCATATACATATCCATCTACCAAACCGGTAGGTGTACCATTCTCTTCTTCCGAAGCAAGGTATGAAGTAATTGCTCCCTCATAGGTAGACTGCGCTTCAAGTTTTAAGTTGTTTTCTTTTTTCCATTTTGTCTGCAATTCTTCCCATATATCTTTTGACAGGTTCAACTGCACATCTCGATCCGCTTCACTGTAAGCGGCATTGGCTGTCCAATCAGCATCTGCAGAAGCATCTGCCGGAAGTTCAACTACAATCAGACTGATTAATGATTTCACATTATCTTCAACCTGCTGTGTCTGAGCATCGTCTAAGTTTACTTCCAAACTTGCACAACCGGTCAAAAGCAGCATGGAGAAAAGCACACAACAAATCAAAGTAATTATTTTTTTCATAGTTGTGTTATCCTTTCCGAATTATACTGTGCCATGCTTCTTTGCAGGACGGTCTTCTCTCTTGCTGTAAAGCATTTCAAAAGCACCGATTACATACTTTCTTGTTTCTGCAGCAGAGATAATGTAATCTACATAACCTCTCTTCGCAGCACTTAATGCGCTGTTCTGTAATGCAGCATATTCTTTTGCCTTAGCATCAACTACGTCTGCGCCTTCGCCATCATACATAATCTTAGCAGCAATCTTTGCATCCATAGTACCGATTTCAGCCTTGTCCCAAGCAAAAGTTACATCAGCACCGATTGCTTTGGAGTTCATTGCAACATATGCGCTACCGAATGCCTTCTTGGTAATAACGTTTACCTTAGGAACGGTTGCGTTTGCAAATGCATATGTAAGTTTTGCAACAGCCTTAGCCATACCCTTTTCAGCACACTTTGTAGCCTTAAAGCCTTTAACGTTGGTAAGAGATAATACAGGGATTGAGAAAGCATCACAGAAATTGATAAAATCTGCAGCCTTTTCACATCCGCGAACAGAAAGTTCTTCACCCAACTTCTCTGTCACTTTACCGTCTTCACCGTAAATTTCGCTTCTGTTTGCAACAGCACCTACGGTCATTCCGTTTAACTTCATTAAACCAACAACCATATCCTTGCCGTAATTTGCCTTAACTTCAACAAACATTCCGTCATCAGCGATGTCGCTTAATGCAATAACGGTATCTCCTGCGCCTGCTTCCACCTGTCCGCACATACGATTCAAATCATCTGTACATTCTGTGAATTCAGCTTCTTCTTCGTTGTTTCCGGGAAGAAGAGATACAAGCTGACGAATCTGTCCCATAATTTCAGCTTCAGAACCTACAAAATCAACCAAACCGCTTTCTTCTGACTGGAACTGTGCTGAAGATGTATCACATTTTCCGATTTCGTTACCCTCTAACGCATTGGGAGAGTTTACGAATAATTTTGCTTTCTTTTCTTCCATAAAAGTAAAATCTGTTAAGGAAGGAACGATTGCAAGTCCGCCACCACATGTTCCGAAGATTGCTGTAATCTGAGGAATCACGCCACTGGCCATAGACTGCTTCAAATAAATTTCACCGAAGGCATTCAATGCATCTGTAGCCTCCTGTAATCTTAATCCGGCAGAATCGATAAGACCGATAACCGGTGCGCCCATCTTCATAGCCAAATCATAAAGATTTGCGATTTTCTTGGCATGCATTTCACCAATGGTACCGTTAATAACGGATGCATCCTGGCTGTAAACATACACAAGACTGTCATTGATAACACCATAGCCGGTGATAACACCGTCTGAAGGAGTATCCAGCTGCTTCAAATTGAAATCAGTAGCTCTTGCGCTTACAAGTGCCCCTATTTCAACGAAACTGTTTTCGTCGAGCAAAGCATTAATTCTCTGTCTCGCTTCACTTGTTGAAGTAGTACTCATTTTGTTGACCTCCATTTATGATTTTAATAAAAATTATACTATTCACGGTGGTTTTTTGATATTTTATGCAAAAAATCCACACACTCTAGAAGTATAACATAAGTCTGTCAAATCATCTAGCATTATTTTACATTTTTTTGCTTTTAAATGAATATTTTTTCTACAATTTTAACAAAACAATATCGGAGGGTAATTTTATCAACTTTTTCTACGGTTACAATCGGAAATTCCGCTAAAACCTCGTCGTCTAAAACATATCTCTCGCACCCTACAATCTGCCCTTCTTCCACCGGTGCCTGTATATCATCGGCAATTTCATACTCCGTCACAATACATTCGTCTTGTCGCAACAGCAATCCTATTTCTTCACGTTTCACTTCTACCGAAACGGACGCTGCCACACCATCCCGCACGGGTACCGGCCCGTATTGCCCTTCTCCAATATAAGTGGTATAAAGGTAATTCTCAGTGCCGTAATTCATCAAAGCCTTTGTATCCACCCATTTCCAGCTTTTATTCGGTGGCCATCCGCTTGCAAGCACCACAGATATGAATTCAGCATCCCCCTGTTTTACTGCACCCACAAAACAATATCCCGCGCCATTGGTAAAACCGGTTTTCACTCCAATCGCACCTTCATACATATTTAAAAAAGCATCTTTGTTATAGACCGTATATTGCTTGGTTCCGCTTTTCTCCATAAAAGAATGCGATGATGTAGAAATAATTCTACAAAACTCTTCACTTTCTAACGCATAGGCTGTAATCAGCGCCATATCATAAGCCGTACTGCTGTGTTGTTTACCATCCTTGGTGGCATCTAATCCGTTTGGCGTTATAAAATAGGTATTCTCGCAACCCAGTTCCACAGCTTTCACATTCATCATATCCGCAAAGTCTTCCACACTTCCCCCAACAAATTCCGCAACTGCTACTGCTGTATCATTGTGCGATTCAAGCATTAAGGAATATAACAAATCCTCCAGCCGATATGATTCACCTTCTTTAAAACCAAGACGGACCTTAGGCTGTCCCTGGGCGTTCCGCGAAACTGTCACCCACTCTTTCGTCTTCCCCGACTCCAATGCCAGAATACAGGTCATAATTTTTGTGGTGCTCGCCATAGGCATCACTTCAAACCCGTTTTCTTCATACAAAATACGCCCTGTCCCGGCATCCACAAGAATTGCCGAACGGGCGTATAATTTAAGGTCTGTCTCACCTTCGGCCCAAACGGTTACCGAAGTATTCATCCATATCATTACAACTAAAAACAAAGAAAATAACATTCTGATAATTGTCCGCATAGTTACACCTTGTATCACAAATTACTCACTATAACTATATGACATTTTTTTAAATAAAAACACCAAATCGGTGCTTTTATTATCGCAAAATATGATGCGGCAAAACCAAATTCTTCCAAACCGGAAATCACCAATTTTAGATATCAAGTTTCAGCTGAATTTCCTGCTCTGCCTGAACTTTGAAGTCTTCCAGCAAATCTCTGCTCATTTCGGGCAAATCATCGATGGATGTTACACCAAAGCTTCTCAAAAACTGCTCTGTGGTTCCGAAAAGCAGAGGTCTTCCCGGTGCATCAAGACGGCCAAGTTCCTTAACGAAACCAAGTTCCACCAATCGGCTGATACCATGATCACTGTTTACACCGCGGATTTTCTCTACGTCAAGACGGGTAACCGGCTGCTTATATGCAATAATGGAAAGCGTTTCCAATAAGGCATCGGTTAATGTCTGCTTCTTCGGCGCTGCCGCTACCTTAATCAACTCCTCATAAAATTCATCTTTCGTACGCAACTGAACCGCATCTTCCAATTCCACAATCTGAATACCACGGTTACTCTCCGCATAAAAGACTTTCATCTCTTCCAATATTTCTTTTACAAATTTCTCACTCTCATCTACCGCAATTGCAAGATCCGAAATACTTACGGAATCACCCATTGCAAATAAAACCGCTTCAATGACAGCTTGTGCTCTCTCTCTTTCCACTTACATCCACCTCTGTTTAAGAATCCGATGCAGGCATAATTCCTGCTAACGGATTTTCTTCCTTTTCTTCTTTTTGGGTCTCAGACAAATCAATCACACCGCTAAAAGGTGCCTTGTAGGTAATGTTAATCTCTCCGAAGGTATCGTCTTGTTCTACATCCACACTACCGACTTTAATCAATTCCAAGATAATTAAGAAGGTAACAATCACTTCCATCTTGCTCTTCTGCTTCTCAAGCAATTGTCTGAAACTACATTTCCGATTCTTCTCTATGTAATCAAAAATATAAGACTGCTTATGCTCCAAATCAATTTCTTCTTTTTGAATTTTACCAAAGGTACTACGCACAGGGTCGATTTTATCTTCCTGACGCTTCATAATGCTTTGGAATAATTCATTCAGAAGCTGTAAAGTGGACTCTCCCACCAGTTCCTCGTAGTCGATAGGAGCCTGATATTCCAACACTTCCTTCGGAATTGTGGGTTTCTTGTACAAGTACTTCTCTGCGCCCATCTGCATATCCTTCAACTCATAGGACATATACTTATACATTTTGTATTCCAACAACTTCTGAACCAATTCCGCTCTCGGATCTTCTTCCTCACCATCCTCGTTTACTTCAGGCGGAAGAAGCATTTTACACTTAATATCAAGAAGTGTTGCTGCCATTACAAGAAACTCACTCATTACATTCATATCATCCGTATGCATTTGGTTGATATACTCCAAATACTGCTGTGTGATTTCTGCAATAGGAATATCATAAATGTCTACTTTATTCTTTTCAATCAAATGAAGGAGGAGGTCCAACGGTCCCTCAAACACCTCCAACTTAACAGGTATTGCCATACTTATTCTCCGTTTTATACAAATCCACTCTATTTTATCTGTTTTTACTCATCTTTGCAAGCAGGCTTTATATGAATTACCGCCAGTTCCGCAGGATTAAAAATGCGCATAGGCAAGGTATGGGTTCCAAGACCGCAACTTACAACCATATTGGCCTCTCCCTGCCGATATAAGCCACCATTATACTTTGGAAAGAAACGCACTGCAGGCGATGCAATTCCACCCATAAAAGGCATACGTACAATCCCACCGTGCACGTGTCCTGCAAGTGTCAAATCAGCACCATAAGAAGCATACTGCTTAAAATAATCCGGGTTGTGGGCAAGTAAAATCTCGTAATGTTTGCCGTCATTTCCCCCAAGAATTTCCTCAATATAGTTATCTTCCATATGGCGCACGGTAAATCTTTTATAAAATTTACGGTCAATTTCCACACCGCGGATTTCCACATTGTAATCTTCCAAAACCACCGCCTGATTACGCAGAAACTTCACGTCCTGTTCCATTAACGGCTTGCTGTACTCATCATACATTTCACCGTAATCTTCACGATACAAATCCGAACGGTATTCATGATTTCCCATTCCACAATAAACCACGTACTTCTCTGACAGCACCTTCATAAATGCTTTGGCATTAAGATTCGTTCTGCCCGGTCTTGCCACAATCATATCCCCGCCTACCAAAACCACATCAGGCTTCACGGCATCAATTGCCTTTAATAATCTGCAATTATCTTTACCGTATTTTTTATCATGCAAATCACTTAAAAATACAAAAGTAACCTCTTTCCTGACTTTATCTGAAGTAAAAGTATACTCCCTCGTCACAAAGCGGTTCATATCGCAAATATTCACACTAAAAAAGAATAAAATCAAGGCAATGATAATGCCTAAAATAACATATCCCATAGTTTCTCCGTTAAAATAAAAATCAGGTATGGTCATGTTTTATAATGTATCATCGAATATCATCTCAACAATACGTTTTAACAAACAAACCATACCCAATTAGTTTAACATATCTTTCCCGATTACAAAAGATATTTTACAAAAAGCTTACCATAATAATCCAATACACTTGCTTTTTCCACGTTTGCGAGGGATACGATGTCAACACTGCCAAGTTCCTTTCCGTCACAGGTGTATACAATTTTACCAACGCTTTGCCCCATTGTAATCGGCGCCTTTATTTCTTCCTGTACCATAATCTTGCGTTGTACATTGGCAAAATCCATTCCCGTAATATCCAGATATGAGAACTGCTCCTTACAAGCCACGGGAATCGTTTCAACAATACCACCTTTTATCGGCAAACTATCACATCCAAGACTCCTTGTATCCTCATACAAACGGCTCACCGAAAATCCGTAATTAAAAAGATTCATTGCGTCCTGATTACGCAAATCTGAAGTTTCCGCCGCCATTACCACTGCAATCAACGAAATATTCTCCTTCTTTGCCGTAGCGCTGATACAATATTTCGCATTGCCTGTAAAACCGGTTTTCAAGCCTGTGGTATATGGATATTGTTTTAATAACTTATTGGTACTTGATAACGTAAAAACAGCATCTCCGCGATTCGTGGAGTGCACAATATCTTCCATCCAAATCGTTGTAAAATCATAGACCTCCGGATAATTATGTATCAAATATCGCGACATAATTGCGATGTCTCTTGCCGTCGTATAGTGCTCCGGCGAGTCCGTCAGCCCGCAGCAGTCCACAAAATGTGTATTCTCCATTCCCAACTCTTTTGCTTTCTCGTTCATTCTGACCACGAACTCTTCTTCCGTACCTGCCACGTACTCTGCCAATGATACACTGGCGTCATTACCGCTGGCCACCGCAACACATTTTAAAAGCGTCTCCACCGTCTGCACTTCGCCCTCTTCCAGGAAAACCTGGGAACCGCCCATAGACTGGGCATGAGCACTTGTGACCACTTCGTCCGCCATAGTAATTTGACCATTCTCAATAGCCTCAAACACCAGAATCATTGTCATAACTTTGGTAATGCTGGCAGGCGGTTTCTTTTCATCGGCGTTGACTTCATAAATAACCTGACCCGTATTTTCTTCCATCAAAATCACAGAAGACGAATTGAGTGTCGGGGCCCCGGCATGAACCGTCAATACACTTTGCACCGGTACACATGCTAAAAGAAGAAGTGTTAAAAGACCTCTGATTATCCTAAAATATCTGATTTGCCTCATATGTAACCTCAGATAAAGTTATTATTACATTCTATTTACACATCTTCGGCATTAGACATTTTATCTTCATTTTTTTCTACACTTTTTGCATAAGTTTCCATTTCATCTTTGGCCTTACGCAAACACTCAAGAAGCTTATATGAAAACATTCCGCATTCGCCCTGAAGAATCATATTGTACGCCTCTTCGTAAGGAATTGCCCCCTTATATACACTTTCGGAAATAAGTGAATCATAACAATCCGCAACCGATACCAACTGGGCCGATATCGGAATCTCATCACCTTTTAATCCGTCCGGATATCCGGAACCGTCATATTTCTCGTGATGCCATCTGACAATTTCACGGCTATATTCGATATGCTCACCTTCCCACAAATCCGCAATACTGTTTACAATATCATATCCTTTAACTGAATGTGACTTTATATATTCAAATTCTTCCCCCGTTAATTTCCCGGGCTTTAAAAGAACCGCATCCGAAAGCATTACTTTACCAACATCATGAAGTACGCTTGCCGTTGCTATTGCATTGATTTTATCTTCCGTCAGACCATATTCAGGATAATCCTTCATCATATGTTTTCCAAGAATTTTAGTAAAACCTTTTACCCTGGTGGTATGAGTCCGCCCTTCCAAATTTCGATATTCCACAATGGTACCCAGAATATTAATTATATTTTCGTTATTCTTTTTTAGCTGCATAGCCTGTTGCTGAAGCAGGCGATATTGTGATCGCATAGTGAGTGTCTGCTTATCCAAACGCTCTTTAAAATCATTCTTCTGCTCATACAGTTCCAACAATTTCTCTAATCTTTGTTTTACAAAATCCGTATTTACAGGCTTTCGAATATAATCGGCCGCACCATACTCAAAACACTCTGCCAACTGATTTACAGACTGTTCACTGGTAACCATCAGTACAGGGAAGGCCCCTAAATATCCTTTCTCTGTCATAATCTTCAAAAAAGCAATGCCATCCATTTCCGGCATATTAATATCAAGGAAAACAGCAACAATCTCTTTCAACTGCTCTTCCACAATTTTCAGTGCTTCCAAGCCGTTCTCTGCCTCAATAACGGCATAGAAATCCTTTAATATATCAATTAAAACCTGACGATTAAATTTAGAATCATCTACAATTAGAATTTTATCTCTCATTCCTTTTCCCTCCCGTCCTTTTAATTGTTATATACAGTTATTTCGCTGTTTTGTTGTTTAATGGTTACATTATAGTGATTTTTAGCTTCCCAACGGCCGCTTCCGATTTCTACTACCGTACCCTCATAAGCATCTCCGCTGATTACAACACTGACAAGTTTTTCCTTATCAATGATTCGCTTTAGCTGGATTTCAAGTTCTATCATTTTATCCAACTGCTTTTGCTTTATAAAAACTGCATTTTCCACCTTTTGAAAAAGTTCCATTTCACTACGCTCCTGCGCCGTGTACTTTTCCATAAGGTCGTTATAGGTTTTATTCAGCACTTCCAACTGGCGCTTAACATCTTTAATATTATATAAAATATTGTGATAATCGTTTCGGGCCGTTTCATTGATTTGTACTTTCAACACAGTTTTCAATCCGGCGTGATTTCCTACATTATTCAAGTAAAACCCGGATTCCGAACTTGCAATTCCTCCTGCCAGAATTCTTGTTGCGCTAATCATTCCTTTGGCATACAAGTGGCTGTTTAAGCACTTATCCACCTCAATATTTCCGCCTGCAATAATTTTTGTGGATTCAAAGAATCTGCTCACTACGTTCTTACCGGCTTTCACCACACCAAGACCCGAAGAATTCATACCCTTCTTAAGCATAACACTTCCTTCGGTTTCTATGGTCGCCACTTCCACATTGCCATCAATGACAATATCGCCGGTTGCTTTTACCGTCATTCCGCTACTGACATTTCCGCGAATGTGAATACTTCCGTCAAAGAAGATATTTCCGGTAGTCATATTAATTTCATCAAGTTCCACATGATTTACCACCGACAAATCTTCGCCTTCTAAACGAATCATACCGTTGTAAAGGGCTGTGTATGTTTTCTTGTCATCTTCCAATCGAAAACCTTTTCCCTTCAATACACGTTTTTCCGTACCTTTTCGTCCTTTTATCACGTTACCAAGTACATCATATCCGTCTATACCGTCTTCCGCCCCATGATAATAGGCTAGCCTTTGACCTTCTTTGACCACTTCAAACCATTCGATATCTTTATAATCTGCACTACCGTCTTCCAAAACTTTCGGTTTCTTCTGTACATCCGTGCGGAAGAAATATTCATACCAACCATCTTCGCCTTTTAATGGAATTTTGCCCTGGGCAATCAGAATCGGACTTTGTCCGTACTCACCTTTACAAATAATTTCAATTGCCGTGTCTGATATACCGGACTTCACTTTTTTCTCTTTTAAAAAATCCATAAGGACTTCACGTTCCACAATTCCGTCCGGCACCCCTACGGTAATGTATGCTTCCATATTTCCGGCGCGGAATTCCAAAGTCAAATGTTCTTTGCCAAGCAACAGCTTATCAGAATCGTTTGTTTGTACACTTTCTTCACTCTCGTCATGATTACGCAAACCGTGAGCTTCCAAGGCATCTTCGGAAGACAGTATATTACTGATTGATTCTTCCATCTGCTTATAAAAGGCTGCACCGTTGACGTGGGATTGTAAAAGAAGCTCCCTGCGCTTCTTATACATTTCACTTGCTGAATATCTCAATAGGCAATATCCATCGACCTCCACACCGGCCTTTAATCCCAGTCTGATTTCACGCATCTGCTCCCAGTCATAAAAGTGGCTGCTGTACTTTGATACATCCAATTGATTCTCGAGGCCGAGACGCAACTCTCTCATTTTACGCCAGCTGTATGTATTCTTTGCATAAAGGGATACATCCACACCGTTTTCCATACCTTTGCGAATTTCGGAAATGGATGCAGCTCTGAATTCGGGTTCAATATGCGCATCTAATACGATACCCTTTTCCAATGCCTTTCTGATCTCTGCAAGCTGCTGTGCATCATATCCTTGTTTAATGTATGTGGATAAATCAATGTCTCCAAGCTTTGCAAGACGAAATTCCTTCAAAATTCCGGCATTCCACTCCATATAAGGCAAAAGATTAATGCCCTCTTGCAAACCTTTACGGATTTGTCGCATCTTCTCATAGGGTATCTCAACCTTGGCATAACAAGAAACATCCAGTTTCGCTTTCAATCCCTTTCGGATTTCTTCCATCTGGAACCAGTCAAACGCAGGATTTGCATAAATTTCAATAGGCAGGCCCTCTGACAAGCCCAACTGAATCTGGTGCAACTGGATATCCATAAACCCCATTTTTTTCAATTTGTCCATCACATCATTTCCCATAAAAAATCCCCTGTACATCACAAATGTCCTGCCGGACAAACATTACACTTCTCCTAATTATATTATAGCTTAAAAATGTAGTTTTGGGAATGAAAAGAATATGTTTTTATCAATATCCTATAAATACTTTTCTACTACACGCACACAAAAAAAGACCGGCGAAAACTCGCCGGCCTCTAATCTCATTATGTATAAAATTACATAGGTGCGTATACGCCTCTTAAACCTAACTTCTGGATCATACCATCAGGATCCTGTGCGTACTGAACAACCATTTCCTTATCAATCTTACCTTCTAAGTAAAGCTGTGTAAGAGCTTCGTCCATGGTAATCATACCCATCTTACGGTTGGTCTGCATGGTTGACTGTAACTGATGTGACTTACCTTCACGAATCAGGTTACGAACCGCATGGTTTGCATGCATAACTTCAAATGCAGCAACTCGGCCTCTACCGTCAGCGGTAGGAATAAGCTGCTGGGAAATAACTGCCTCCAATACGTTAGCAAGCTGTACACGAATCTGCTGCTGCTGATGAGGAGGGAAAACGTCGATGATACGGTCGATTGTACTTGCAGCACCGATGGTATGCAGTGTAGAAAGTACCAAGTGACCTGTTTCGGCTGCGGTGATTGCTACGGAAATAGTTTCGTAGTCACGCATTTCACCTACGAGAATGATATCAGGATCTTCTCGAAGGGCAGCTCTTAAGGCTCTTTCATAACTCATAGAGTCAAAGCCGATTTCTCGCTGGTTAACCATTGACATTTTATGTAAGTGCAAATATTCGATAGGGTCTTCCAAGGTGATGATATGAGCATCACGGTTATTGTTCGCTTTATCAATGATGGAAGCAAGTGTGGTTGACTTACCGGAACCGGTAGGACCTGTTACAAGTACAAGACCTCTCTTACGGTTGTAAAGTTCAACTACCGAGTTGGGAACACCCAACTGCGCAGGCGAAGGAATTACTGTATTAACGGCACGGAGCGCCATAGCTACAGAACCTCTCTGACGGAATGCATTTACACGGTAACGTCCAAGATTGGTAACCGCGAAGGACATATCCAACTCACCGCGTTCTTCGAACATCTGCTTCTGATGATCTGTCATAATCTGAGCAACAATTGCTAATGTATCATCCGGCTTCATAATCGGAAAATCCATATTAAGCAAGTGACCGTTTACACGCATTTTAGGCGGTAAACCTGCTGTCAAATGAATATCGGATGCTCTGGCATCCATTGCAACCTGTAATATTTCTTCAATACGTGGCATAGTTCTTTCCCCTTTTCTTATTTGGTACTTTATTAGGATAAAGGTACGCTATTTTGTATGGTCAAAGCTCTCTCTTAATTTCTTCAAAGCCTTCTTCTCAATTCTTGAAACATAGCTTCTTGAAATACCGAGGGCCATTCCAACCTCTCGTTGTGTCATTTCATGCTCAGTCAGCAATCCGTAACGCATATAAATAATTTCTTTCTCGCGCGGTGTCAAACAGTCGTTTAACAAGTCTCTCAAGCGCTTCAGGTGCTCAATGCGGTCCATCTCCTCTACCACATCAACCTGTTCGCTTTCCATAATATCCAAAAGACTGATTTCGTTTCCTTCCGTATCCGTTCCAATCGGTTCATACAGGGATACTTCCCTGGACGTCTTTTTCTTCGCCCTAAACATCATCAGAAGTTCATTCTCAATACAACGTGCCGCATAGGTTGCCAATTTATTTCCCTTAGTGGAATCGAACGTAGCAATTGCCTTCATTAAACCTATGGTGCCCACCGAAATCAAATCTTCTACACTCTCATCGCTTCCCTGATACTTCTTCGCAATATGTGCAACAAGTCTTAGGTTTCTCTCAATAAGAATATTCCGTGCCTCTATCCCTTTCTCTCCGTTACTGTCTTCTTGCATCAGCCTTATATAAAAGGCTTCTTCGTCTGAAGTAAGCGGTTGTTGAAAAGTTTTCAAAAGAAGCCTCCAAGAACTCTTTATCACATTCTATGAGAGGACGATTTCAATTGTGCCTTTCCACGCGTCTACAAAATATTATACAGATTAGGGCCAAACCTTGCAAGCAATTTTATGTTTTTTCAGCATAAAATTGGCATTTTTATCTGCATTTTATTACATTTATCAGAAAACAATCTTTATTATAAAAAATCTGCCATAACAAAATTGCAAACATCACGCCCCTTATCGGTCAAACGGATGCAATTTTCTTCTTTTACAAGCAAACCGTTTTGTATATGCTTTGCAATTACTTCACCATATTTTTCTTCCGGCGTAAAGTCGAAACGTCTACAAAATTCTTCCGCAGAAACACCTTTATTCATGCGAAGCCCCATAAACATAAACTCAGCGCACTGTTCTTCCGGAGTGAGAATTTCTTTTTCACAGAAAAACTCATTGTTTTGCATAACATCAATATTGTCTGCACGTTGCTTATCATTACTGTTATCGGCATATTGTTTATTATTATCACAATCTTCACATTGCTTATCACTGATATCGCCGGCACTCTGTATATATTTTATATAAAAATTGATATCCTCGGTATTCTTCCATCTGACACCATTGAAATATGATGCAGCCGCAACGCCGAAACCAATATACTCATTGCATTGCCAATAACGAATATTATGTTTGCACTCTTTTCCCGGCTTTGCATAATTTGATATTTCATACTGCTCATAGCCGTGCGCCTTTAGAATTTCTCCGGTTTTATAATAAATTTGCCGTTCTGTATCTTCATCGGGCAAGTTTAAATCCATCTCATAAAAAGGCGTTCCTTCTTCCACAATCAGACTGTAAACCGAAATGTGTTCCGGATTCAAATCTATAACCCGTTCTAAGGATTGAACAAAACTCTTCTCCGTCTGGACGGGAATCGATGACATTAAATCGATATTAATATTATCAAACCCTGCCTGTCTCGCCGATTGAAACGTATCCTCAAAGGTCTTAAAATCATGAATCCTTCCCAGAATTTTTAACTCATTGTCGTTACAGGATTGCAAACCGATGCTTAAGCGATTGATACCTGATTCACGGTACTTTTTCAATTTCGTGAAATCTACGGTGCCCGGATTCACTTCTATTGTACATTCACAATCATCCGATATCTCAAATATCCCTTTTAGTTTACATAAAATTTCCGCAATCCAATCTGCATTCAACACCGACGGTGTTCCGCCTCCGATAAAAATCGTATCAACAACATATTCACTTCCCGGTTTATTCCCATAATTGCATAATTCGATTTCCTTCAGCATATAGTTTACATAATTTCTTTTTATTTCACTCGATGCCGGCCCTGATACAAAATCACAGTACAAACATTTCTGCACACAAAAAGGGATGTGAATATAAATCCCTAATGATTTGCGATTCATATGTCACACCCCTTTCTTTTAGTTTACATAATTTTGTGTCTGCTTCTTTTGGCATATCCCGATGATACACCTTTTCACCATTCACTTATTTCTTATCATCCAACTTCAACACACTCATAAACGCCTGCTGAGGAATTTCTACATTACCTACCTGACGCATACGTTTCTTACCTTCCTTCTGTTTCTCAAGAAGCTTCTTCTTACGGGTAATATCACCACCATAACACTTGGCAAGTACGTCCTTACGCATTGCCTTAACGGTTTCGCGGGCAATGATTTTACCTCCGACTGCTGCCTGAATAGGAATCTCAAACAAGTGTCTGGGAATTTCGTCTTTTAACTTCTCGCACATTTTACGACCGCGTTCATACGCAGTATCCTTATGCACAATAAAAGACAAAGCATCCACTTCTTCCCTGTTTACAAGAATATCCAATTTTACAAGCTCGGACTGTTCATATCCCTTCAAATCATAATCAAAGGATGCATAACCTCTGGAACGTGATTTTAAAGCATCGAAGAAGTCATAGATGATTTCATTCAAAGGCAACTCATATTTTAAGAGTGCTCTGGTCTCTTCCATATAGTCCATACCCAGGTAACGACCGCGACGCTCCTGGCATAATTCCATAATGGAACCGATGTACTCTGTCGTCACCATAATTTCTGCCGTCACAATCGGTTCTTCCATAAACTCAATCTCGGAAGGGTCAGGCAAGTTACTGGGATTGGTTAATTCAATAATCTCGCCGTCTGTCTTATGCACCTTATAGACTACACCCGGCGCTGTGGTTACCAAATCAAGATTATATTCTCGCTCCAAACGTTCCTGGATAATTTCCAAATGAAGAAGGCCTAAAAATCCGCAACGGAAACCAAAACCTAAGGCAATGGAAGTTTCAGGCTCATAATTAAGGGCTGCATCATTTAACTGCAATTTCTCCAACGCATCTCTCAAATCAGGATACTTTGCACCATCTGCAGGATATACACCACAGTAAACCATAGAACGCACCTTTTTATAGCCCGGAAGGGGTTCCTTGCAAGGTCTGTTAAAATCGGTTACCGTATCACCCACAGCAGTATCTTTTACATTCTTGATGGATGCAGTAATATAACCTACCATACCGGCAGATAATTCCTCACAGGGAATGAACTGTCCTGCACCAAAATATCCGACTTCCACAACATCGGCTTTTGCCTTGGTCGCCATCATCTGGATGGTTGTCCCTTTTCGAACCGTACCTTCCATAACACGGCAGAATACGATTACGCCCTTATAAGAATCGTACAACGAGTCAAAAATCAAGGCCTGAAGAGGTGCGTCCGCATCACCGGCGGGCGAAGGAATTTTATTTACAATTGCTTCCAAAACATCCTCTATGCCGATGCCGTTCTTTGCAGAAATCAACGGTGCATCCTGGGCTTCCAGGCCAATTACATCCTCAATTTCATCTTTTACACGTTGCGGATCCGCACTGGGCAAATCAATCTTATTAATAACAGGAAACACATCCAGATTATGGTCTAACGCCAAATATACGTTGGCAAGCGTCTGTGCCTCAATTCCCTGCGCAGCATCTACTACAAGAATTGCACCGTCACAGGCAGCCAGGCTTCGGCTTACTTCGTAGTTAAAGTCCACGTGTCCCGGGGTATCAATCAGGTTAAAAATATACTCGCCGCCGTCCTGCGCCTTATATACGGTTCGCACCGCCTGAGATTTAATGGTAATACCACGCTCGCGCTCCAAATCCATATTATCCAAAACCTGTGCCTGCATTTCACGACTGGTCAAAAGTCCGGTTTGCTCAATAATACGGTCAGCCAGGGTTGATTTACCATGGTCAATATGGGCAACGATACAAAAATTTCTGATTTTACTCTGTTCTATCTTCGACATCGGGTTCTATCTTTCCTTCCTTCGCTTTTCTCTTTCTTTTTATCATATATTCAATTAGGATACATCCTGCATATAAGCCTACGCTCACACCGGATACCGTCATTCCCATTCGGGCACCGGGTGCCTCATATTCAAACTCCAAATCATGATATCCCGGTTCTAATTCCAATGCAAGAAATGCATCCCCTACTACAGCATGTGTTTGTGTTTCCACGCCATCTACATAAACAGTCCAACCTTCATCATATGGAATGCTGGTAAATAAAACTGTTCTTTCTTCCGGCACAGTAACATAAGCGTCAATATAGGTATTGCCGTACTCACGGATAACCATTTGGTTTTGTGAAAGAATATCGTAGGCCTTGATTAATTCGTCTTGATTGTAATAGCAGAAGTTGGCTTGCTGATATGCGATAGCCGGCACATCTTCTTGATCAATTTCAATCACTACTTCATAACCACCATCTACCTTAGTTAATTCCTTGGCATATGCCCCCGTCAAATATCCTTTATTATATACACTATTCTCATCACCACCTAATAAAATCGGCGATTCATAGGCACAATATGTATATTCTCTTTGAAACTGTACATATGCCGCTCTATCATTATCGGCGTGAACAATAAATTTAATATACCCACCATCATCATTATCAACAGCCTTTCTTATAACATAAAGTCCGTTTTCATAATTCCAGTCTGCATTTTCCTCTTCTACAGTTATCCGCTCATCCGGAATATAATCAAAACATGATATTTGGCCATTCGTCATAGCACATAACAACTCATCCATATTATAAAATGCATCACCCTGTTTAAATTGATAATCCATTATTTTTTTATCAACCATATACCCTAGTGATAATGCTGTTGGATTTTCATAAATCGCCGGGGCCGGTATTGTCAATGCCATAATATACGGACTAGTACCTACTACATCATATTTAACTGCAAAAATCATTTTAATAATCGGATTAATACCTACATCATATGTTATATTGCCGGTTGACATCAGCCCCAGCTGCGACATAGTATTTTGGTATTCTACATTAACTGCCGAACAAAAATCCGTCAATCCTTTATATCCAAACCAAGCATCAGAGTTATTATTCATATTATTAAAACAATACACTCTGTAAAAATCCGAATCTTCACTAAGTTTATCCATGGCAATATCCATACTATCCATATAAATATTATGGTTTCTTTCCAAATTCTCCGCACCTTCATGTCTAAAACATATATATCCGTTAGATGCCGCTTCAACACTTGCCAAAAAAATACATATTACTGCCGCAAGGATTTTTTTAGAATTCTGTTTTTGACAATACCATAAAACCACACACCATAAAATCATGAAAACAATATTGAAAACAATAACTATAATTTTCATTCTCTCTGCTGCTTCATAATGAATGTCCGGTTGAAAAAACAAAGCAATTATCCATAGAATAACTTCTGTACCTAAAACGATTAAAACAGACTTTTTATGAATATTCTGCGCATTTCCATACTGATAGCATGCAATTACACAAAGAACAAAACTTAACAAATATGAAAATCGAAATCCCAAACCATTGGGGACATCAAAGGCATGCATAAACAAGTATGCCGGTTCAATCAGCATACAACCCAATAACAACAAAAGAATAATTCCGCAACCGACTTTTTTTCGCACGTTAATCTGCTTATTTCCAAAAAACAGCGGTGTCAAAAACAAAGTAGGTAATCCGCAATATACATATGGATAAATCCCGTCTGTTCCCTGCATTTGTCCCCAAAATAAATTACTAAATATATTTAATACATTCAATTCTAATTTTACTGTATCATCAGAGGGCACAATATTATGAATCAAAAAGATAAAAGCAGGAAGTAAAACAATGGCAACCAAACCTATCGCCCCTATCGCGATAAGCGCAAATTTCCCAATCTTTATTAGTTTTTGTCTTATACTTATTTTAGCATTCAAAAACAATATTATTACAAAAAAAACAGCTGAAAAAATACCAACAATGTATCCCATATAAAATTGTGTGACAAATAGATATGCGTAAGCCAGCACAAGACCTTTCCACTTGTTCTCTTTTACATAGTCTATTATAAGACCTGTAACCAGTGGTAACATATATAGAGCGTCAATCCAGCCGATATTTAAAACATTATATATTACGTTATATGAACACAGTGCATAAAACAAAGCAAAAATAACGGATTCCACACCTATGCATTTTAATTTACGACTAACAAACTTTTGAAAAAACAAAGCTGCCAATCCGGTTTTTAAAATAATAATCATCGCTGTGACAATCGTTTCATCCACCGGATACAGAATCAAATACAATAAATTAAACGGATTCAAAACATAATATGCATAACACAATGCTGTATTCATTCCCATGGAAAGGCTCCATGAAAACCATAAGTTCTCTCCACGCAAAATATCCCGCACAAACATTTTAGTAAAGGGAACATACTGTTGTAATAAATCCCCTTCTAATATTATATATCTTCCTGTACTTAACACTTCTTCATACGCAAACATCAAGTACATCGCAATACACGTCAGGCAAAATGCAACAATACCATAATGCTTTGGTTTAATTTTTGACAAATACTTTTCCATTAAATGTATCCTCAATCATCACTAGTTCCGCTGTTTTCTTTGTTTTTTGATTTTTTTCTTTTATCAAATAAAATTGCAGAAATATAAATAACTATACTCAATCCACTGATAATGCTACCGGACCTAATACCCGGGGCCTGATATTCAAATTCTAACTCATGATATCCCGGCTCTAATTCCACAGCCATAAAAGCGTTCTCTAACACGGCTATCGGTTCAACTGACTGGCCATCCACTTTCACCTTCCACCCTTCATCATAAGGAATTGATGTAAACAGTATACTTTTCGTCTCTGTCGCAATAACATTACCTCTGACATATCCGTCTTTATACTCCTCAACGGACATACAATTTGTGCTAAGATTGTTATAAGCTTGTACCAATGCAGATTCGTCATATTCATAAAATACCGCTTCCCTATAACTCCATTCATCAGCAGTTGTTTTATTAAATACAATTGACATTTCATATCTGTCATTATATTCAACCATCGGTTTTGCATACTGTATCGAAAGCTTTCCGAATTGAAATACGTTATTTTCCTTACCCAGATACAAATATGGCGATTTCTCTGACGCAAAAGAATAATCATTTATAAATTGAGCATATACCGGAAATTTTAAATCGTCCTCAATATAGTAAGTAATCATTCCATAGGTATATTCGTCCGGATTATAACTTACCGTAATCATATCTTCTTCCGGTTTAATCTCCGCCTGCGTACATTTAACCATAACCTTACCTGAATATGGCCTGAAACATTCTATGCCTTCACCACATAATGCCGACATAACCAAATTGACATTATCAAAAGCAACCCAACTGTCGTACTGACATTGAGCAATCTCCTCGTTGGCCATAAATCCCAAACCAAGATAATACGGATTCTCTGCAATTAAGTATGTATTATCTGCAGCATAGGGCATATAAGGATTAGGTCCCTCAGCATAATATTTAACCCCCAAAAGCATTTCTATCGGCGGAGTAATACCAAAATGGCAAGTCCGCCTTGGCGTACTGTATATACCTAAAAATCTTAATGATTGCCTTAAATTAAAATTTTCAGCCGAACAGAAATCAGAAATCCCATTATATCCAAACCAAGAATCTGAATTATCAACCATGTCATTATCATAATACACTCTATAAAAACTATTGTCTTTTTCTAATTCTTCTGTGACTGATACCAGACCGGTTTTCCAACATTCATAGTCCGCTTTTGTTCGTGAAGCAGGATCTTCAATTCCATACCACCCATTACCTATCATCTCTGTCATAACCAGAATAATGCTACAAAGAGCCAACAATATAGGTTCCACACCCTTTTTCTTTTGCATAAACCAAAATCCAAGCCACAAAACCGGGATTGCCATATTTACAGCAATTCTCATTCCGGGGAATGCAGCTTCTTCTCCCACCAGCCACTTCAAAACCGGAAATGCTATCATTTGAACAAGCATAATTGCAACAAGTAATTTTATGTTTATTTCTTTAAAAAATTTTGCCTGCTTACAAGAAATTGCACATAAAACAAATACAAGAAGAAAGGCATGCCTGAAATTAAAATAATCAGGTGCATCAAAAGCATGCATAAACCGGTATAAAGGATCCACTAACATTGTTAAAACCAACAAAATTACCATCACGCCGGAACCGATTTTTTCTTTCAGGCTAATATTCCGATTCACAAAATAAGCTGGCACAAGTAATAACACAGGCCATCCGCAATATAAAGTGGGATATCCATTATCAAAAGGAACTCTATTTCCCCAAAACAAAGAAAAATAAACATCCTGTAAGGAAGTAGTAAGCTCACTAAAAGCTGTCGCATCCGCTGCCGAATGATTCAATATAAAAAGAAAAACAGGGAAAATAAAGAGGGCTGATATTCCAACTGCCAGAATCACACTTCCGATATACTTTACTGTTCTTACAATATACTCCTTTATTTGTGTTTTTTCTTTCGTAACTAGTAGCAATATCCAAAAGGCCAAACTGAAAAAGCCTACCATATATGCAAAATAAAATTGTGTTACAAATATATATGCATAGGCAGCTGTTAACTTCAAGTAGCTTTTTTTATCACTCAATTCATATATAAGTGTGCAAATAAGCGGTAGAATATACATCCCTTCTAACCATGAATTATATAAACGACCGTACAATACCATATACATACTTAACGAATACGTTAATGAAAAAAGGATTGATTCCACACCGGTGCATTTCAAAACTCTACTGGAAAACATATGAAATGTATATGCTGCCAAACCCACTTTCAAAACGATAATAAGCGTTGTAATAATGTTCTCATCCACACCCCAAAATATCAAATAAAGTATATTAAACGGACTCAATACATAATACGCATTTACCAAAGATGTATTCATTCCAAGAGATACATTCCACGAATACCATATACTCTCTCCATCCAATAAATCGCGAACAAACATTTTAATGTATGGAACATACTGCATAATCATATCTGCGTCCATAATAATATATTTACCCGCACCTACAAACTGACACAATGCAAAAATAATATATATCCCTATCATTGCCAATAATGCAGATATAATTCCATAATGTTTCGGTTGTATTTTTGATAAATATTCTTTCATTTTAATCCCCTTTTATTTTCTTAACACTTTTCTTTAATAAAATGCCGTACATCAACATAGCCACAAACGCACTTAAACTAATACAAGTGATTACAACACCCGCTTTCAGAGCCGGAGTAACATATCTAAATTCTATCTCGTGAACACCCGGCTCCAATTCCAATGCAATAAACGCATCATCCAAAACGGCAAACGGTTTTACTTTTTCATTGTCAACGCTCACTTGCCAGCCCGAATCATAAGGAATCGTTGTAAATAAAATATCTTTATTACCTGAAACATTAACAATACCTTTCACATAACCATTTTTAAATTCATTAATTTTCAATTGTTCTTCACTTAAATCATTGTAAATTTTTATTAATGCTTCTTCATTATACTCATAAAAAACAACATCCTTATACAACCAAGTTTTCTCTGTATCATGATTCATTAAAATAACCATTTCATAGCGATCTTCACCTAAAATCATAGGCTTAATGTAGGGGGGCGATATCAATCCCGTTTGTTGAATAATATTCTCGATACCGTGCATAATATATGGAGAAGTAGATATTCCTACCGAATCAGTTTCCCATATAATTTCCGAATAAATTGGTCGTGCAACTTCTTCCGCAGAAATATAATATGTAATTAAACCATAATCATATTCTGTCGGTTCAAAAAAAATAACAATATTTGAATCTTTCTGATACATATCTGACTGATAACATTCAGCCATTATCGTTCCTGAAAACGGCTCAAAACAAGATACCTGTTGCCCACTCATTGCCTGCATTAAAGAATTGATAAAATCCGCTTCCGCCATAATTATTAAATAAAAATACAACTGCCGGTAATAAGAAAACTGCTGAGATTCCGACAGCCAGTAATACTGACCCTACGTATTTTGCACTTTTTTAATAATTAATTTTACTGATTGCTCTTTTTGAACAAATAATAAAATAATTCAAAAGAGAAAAGTAAAAATTCCCACCATATATGCGAAATAAAATTGTGTAACAAAAATATATGTA
>CAZQBM010000009.1:0-43501 GCA_964591945.1 uncultured Lachnospiraceae bacterium
GTACGGCAGACAATGCTTTTAATGCCGGGCTTCGACAAAAACTCGCTTCGCTCAAACAATTGTCTTTCGCCCGGCAATCGGGATAAGGCATTGTCTGCTACGTACACTAAGAAAATCTCGCATTTACTTGCAAAGATACCTGCCCCGGCTTGTTCAATGCAAACAATGGGTGAGTTTAGAAAAGGCAGTGGCAATCAGACATCGTAAAAAGAAACATATAGCAATTTGTTGAAACGTACAATCGCAAGACGATTATGAAAAGCCCCTCCCCCGCTACCAACTCAAAAAAGCTTTGAAAAGTTACAAATATAGCGGGGATATGCCTTGCGTGTTAGGTGGAAATGAAGTATAATTTTAGATGGTATAGCTTTTATAAAAATGATAGCTAAGGGGGACTTAAATATGAGACTTATTACACGTTCAGACTTTGACGGTCTGGCTTGTGGCGCTCTTTTAAAAGAGGCCGGAATTATTGATTCCTGGAAGTTTGCGCATCCGAAGGATTTGCAGGACGGTTTGGTAGAAGTTACCGAGAATGACTGCCTTGCAAACGTGCCTTATGTAGAGGGTTGCGGTTTATGGTTTGACCATCATTCCAGCGAACATGAAAGAAATGAATTAGCAGGTAAGTATAAGGGCGAAAGCCGTATTACGCCGTCTTGTGCACGTATTATTTACGACTACTATGGTGGTAAGGAACGCTTCTCTCATTTTGATGATATGATGGAAGCCGTTGATAAGGTTGACTCAGGAAACCTTACCATTGATGATATCCAGAATCCTAAAGGGTGGGTTTTAATCGGATTCTTAATGGATCCCAGAACAGGTCTCGGACGTTGGCGTGAATTCACAATTTCTAACTATCAGTTAATGGAAAAATTAATCGAAGCCTGCCGCACCATGACTACCGAAGAGATTCTTGCACTTCCCGATGTAAGAGAACGTATCGATGTATACTTTGAACAGACGGATAAATTCAAAGAAATGGTTTCCGCACACACCAAAGTAATCGGCGATTTAATCGTTTCCGACTTACGCGGTGTAGATCCTATCTATTCCGGCAACCGTTTTATGATTTACAGTATGTATCCCGAACAGAACATCTCAATGTGGATTGTTAACGGTAAGGGTGGCAAAGGCTGTTCTTGCGCAGTAGGTTACAGTATTTTAAACAGAACTTCTGACGTGAATGTAGGAAGCCTTATGTTAAAATACGGTGGTGGCGGTCACAAGGCCGTAGGTACCTGCCAGTTTGCAGATGAAGTAATGGACGAGAATATCAAGGCATTGATTGATGACATCGTAAATTACAAGAAATAAAATCTGATATTTTTTCAATTTTATATACAATAAATCCCGTGCTCTTTTGGTGCACTTTGGGTTGATAAATTCTTTTTTACAACCTTCGAATGTATCAAAAAAGCGCGGGATTTTTGTATTTCCTATACATTGCGCACGAACGCCAAAACTTAATAAATATTTGCCAGGGGCATAAACATTGCCACCACGGCTTTGGCCACCATTGCCAGGGCAAAATAAGTCAGTGCAAAGACAGGGTTTCCTAAAATCCAAAACTGAAATCCAAAAATCTGTATCACCAAGAGCACCGTTCCAATAATTGCAAAAACACTTCCCAGCATCGCAATCGGATGCAACGGATTTCGAAGCACATATCCCATAGTATTGGTAATATAAAATATTAGTCCTATAATACCCAAAGTAATCGCCGCAGACCTGGGACCGCTGATAAATAAAACGTTGATATTTGACAACCCAATCCAGTAGATTACCAACGCAACAATAATCTCAAAAATATAACTTACTCTCTTGCTCATACAATTCCTCCTTTACGTAAAACTTCTGCTTGTAGTATTTACATATCTGTGCAAAACTATGAGTTCTCAACTATATAAAACATATCCATTTTTTGTTATATTTCTATAATTGTAAAAATTCACATCCCACATTTTTTTGCATAAAATAAAGCGACACTTCTTTTATAGGAGATTATGTATGAGCGGTTTTTCGGGCTTTTATCAAACCCAATCTTCTTTTTTAAACAATTATGATTATTATTACGGACTTTTGGATAAAATGTGGCGCACGCAATTACATCGTGGCAATATGGAAGACGCACTGCTTCTTACCGCAAACTGCGGTCTTGCCCATAATCATTTCAGCAAAGCTGCCGACGCCAAGACAGTCTTTAAACCTTTTTCACGCAGACTTTTTGGCAAAACTTTCCACATCGCATTAGCAGGCGAATTGTACAATAGAGATTCCTTGCAAAAAGAACTTGCCGGATTTGATTTCTCTTTTGATACGGATACTGACGAAGAAGTCATTCTTTACGGTTTCATTCATTACGGCAGTGAATTTTTCAAGAAGTTAGACGGTGTATTTTCTTTTGCGCTGTTAGAAGAAGATGACAGACGCCTTTATCTTGTAAGGGACGGTTTCGGTTGTAAGCCACTCTTCTATGCATACTTAGACAACACGTTGATTTTTGCAACAGAATTAAAATCTTTGCTCGCCCATCCGTACGTCAAGCCTGTACTTAGCAAACGCGGTTTAAACGAAATCTTCTCATTAGGTCCCGCAAGAAGCCCCGGGAACGGCATTTTTGATAACGTGTACGAAGTAAAACCAGGCGAATGGATCTGCTTATCCCTCTACGGCCTTTACAAAGAAACCTATTGGCGTATGAAAGCCAAACCCCATACAGACTCTTATGACACCACCATCGCTAAAACTTTAGAACTTGTAAGCACCGCTGTCAAAAAGCAAAGCAATCATGCCGGAAGCATCGGCGCACTTTTATCCGGTGGTGTGGATTCCAGCGTGGTTACTGCCGTAGGTGCGGAATATTTGAAGAAGGACGGAGTGGATTTTAAAACCTTTTCCTTCGACTATAAGGACAATGCGGAATATTTTAAATCAAATTCATTCCAGCCCTCAATGGACCGTCCGTACGTTGATATTATGGTAAATGCATTGAATACAGACCATATCTACTTGGAATGTACCCAGGAAAAACTGGTGGAAGGTTTGCGCGCTTCCGTACTTGCCCACGACTTGCCTGCAATGGCAGATGTAGACTCATCACTTCTCTACTTCTGCAAACAGGTAAAAAAAGAGACCGACATTGTTTTAACCGGCGAATGTGCCGACGAAGTATTCGGCGGTTACCCTTGGTTCCACCGCGAAGACTTACTCAATGCAGATACTTTTCCCTGGACGCCCTCTACCGACCCGCGTACCAAGCTTCTGAAAAAAGACTTTTCGGAAGCCCTTGATATGAAAGATTATATCCAAGATACCTATTATAAAACCTTGCAAATGATTGACTATCTCCCTAGCGAAAGCGATGCCGACAAAGCCAAACGACGCAACGGCTACTTAAGTCTTTACTGGTTTATGGTTACACTTTTAAATCGTATGGAACGTTGCAGTGCTCAGGCAGACTTAATCGCCCGCGTCCCCTTTGCAGACCGTGCTCTTGCCGAATATATTTATAATGCACCCTGGGATATGAAGATGCGCGGCGGCGTGGTAAAAAATCTTCTGCGCGAAGGTTTTCGAGGAGTTGTTCCCAATGAAGTGCTCTTCCGCAAGAAATCACCTTATCCCAAAACATATCATCCGGCTTATGAGAAGCTTCTGAAAGACCAGCTGCGTGAAATCATTACGGATACTGCCAGTCCTTTGCATAATTTTGTCGATAAAAATGCGCTCCTTCATTTTATGGATGAAGAGAAAGATTTAGGAGCCCCTTGGTACGGTCAGTTAATGGCCGGTCCGCAGATGTTGGCCTATTTAATTCAGATTGATTGCTGGATACGTGAATATCAAATTCAGGTTAATCTGTAACTTTATAATTTAATCATTTTAATATTTGTAACATTTTGCACTAATATCAAAAAAGGTATCACTGTTTAAAACAATGATACCTTTTATAATTTTATTGATATAATTTAAGTAATAGCTGCTTGTTCCGGCTTTGCAAACACGCATTAATACTGACGATACTGCTGACTTTTCTGGGGTAAAAACCACACGCCGAAACCAAACAGAATCAGTGTAGCCAACACACGTAAAAATCCCGGGAAGCTTGCCTCAAGCGGTAACATATTAAATAAGCTCACCAATACAAACATCGGAATCTTAGCAAATACAGCTGCTTTGAAAATATGTCCGGCATCAATCTTTTTACCATAGATTAACGCAAGTAACATACCGATTAACAAATATATACCTGCACAAAGGAAGTACCAGAATACTCTCAACACGAACCAAATAACATATATAATAAGCATGATTACCCAAATAAACGGTCCTGTCCACTTCGCAATATCATCCTTAGTGAATGATAAATCTCCGAATTCATCAAAATACATTTCCTGATATTCATAGTCTTCATACAGACAAATGTTATATCTGCCCACCAGCATAATCTCAGTAAAACCTTCATCCATTAAAGACTGTACATCATAATAATCAAATTCATCAATGTCATCGGTCATATACATAACCAAGTTATCTTCTTCCACATAGAAGGTTTCGTCGATGTAAAACTCACCGTCTGATATCTCAAAATACGGGAACAAATCCAGCATCTCGCTTACACCACCGGTCAATACGTATCCTGCAACCAGACTCAAAAAGCTAAATCCGGTAAGCAAAAATACCAATAAAACAATCAGCCAAATCATGCTTCCCACTTTAGCTCTGGCAAGGTCTTTGTACTTAGGAGGTACAAAAGAAAATGCAAACTGTTTAAAAATATTGGGTGCCTTCGTCGGCTGTTGATTTCCCATATTATTCTGATAACTTGGCATCTGCTGATTGGGCATCTGTTGATAACCACCATAATTCTGATAGTTTGGTGTCTGCTGATAACCACCATAATTCTGATAGTTTGGTGCCTGCTGATAACCACCATTGTTCTGATAGTTCGGTGTCTGCTGATAGCCACCATAATTCTGATAGCTCGGCGTCTGCTGATAACCTGCATTTCCCTGCTCAGTTAGCGCCTGTTGATTTACTCCGTTAAATTCATTGTTGTCCATACAATTCCCCTCACTTATTTCCAAATTATCTTTAGTATATATTTTGTCATTCTCTTTGTCAATTCAGGCAAATCTATACTTCAACCAACTCATACACTCTGCTTCCGTACCCTTGTCCTGCTGCCGCTTCAATGGTAAGCACACCATTACGCGATTCAATACGTTCCAAAAGATGGTCCCTGCCCGGGTCATCAGATTTATATACAAGGTCGATACACGCCTGGTCAATTGCGATCGGATCATCCGACACCAGAATTCCAATATCCTTCATACAAGGGTCCTCTGCAACCGCACAACAATCACAATCTACCGACATATTCATCATAACATTAACATAAACTACATTGCCTTTGAAATATTCCACCACACTTCCTGCCGCATCCGCCATGGAGCGCAAGAACAAATCATGATCCGCAGTCCAAATTTTCTCCGGCTCACCTGCGCCGTGAATATACGCTTTGCCAAAAGACGACGCCACACCAATGGATAACTGTTTAATTGCACCACCATAGCCGCCCATGGGATGTCCCTTAAAATGTGACAGCACCAGCATAGAATCATAGCGGTCGATATTTTTACCCACGTAATTTTTCTGAATTACCTTACCGTTTGGAATATCCAGTTCTGCATCAGGTCCTTCTGCATCCATCAAATCCACATCAAAATACTTACTCCAACCATGCTTTTCAAAAGTTTTCATATGCTTTTCTGTGGTATTTCTTTCACCTTCATATGCTGTATTACATTCAACCACTGTACCTTCTACATAATCAATGGTTGGTTTCCAGAATTCCGGTGTAAGGAAATTCTGATTTCCCACTTCTCCGGAATGCACCTTGATTGCTACTTTTCCCGGCAATTTTTTCCCTAAAAGCTTGTACAATTCCAGTACCTTCTCCGGAGAAATTTCTCTTGAAAAATAAACTTTTGATTTCATCAAATAACCTCCTATTCATCCGACACTGTATATACCCTATCTATGTATCACTTATTTCGCCAAACATCTTTGTTTTCTCCAAAGCCACTATGATAACCGGCAATAAAATCAACTGCGCAATCATTCCCGGCCACGCAGTTGTAAAACCGCCTGCGATAAAAGCCGCCCAGGTAAAAGGTTCTGTCGTGAACAATCCGCACAAGGCTCTTCCGACGCCCCACACCACACGACCAAGCAATATAGCCGGAATGACAGACAAATAAATCGTCGCCATCTTTTGCATCTTCTTTTTGGCAAACATCCGATACAAACTTCCGCTTATGAAACCATATGCTGCCATTTCAAATGCCATACATAGCGCTCTCGGATATAAAACCGGCATACCGAATAAAACCGAACGGCTTAACGGAATAAGAAATCCCAATAATAAACCATACCACGGTCCTAATAAAAAGCCACCCAAGTACGCAGGTATATGTATCAGACTCAACATATTTCCCAAATCACGGTTCTGTCCTGTCAGTAACGGCAAAAGCCATCCCCACGCCAGTAACAATGCGGCAAAACATAATTTTCTTGTTCGCATACTGTTTTTCTTCATCTAATTCTCCCATATCCTTGTTGCACCGGTTACAACACTTCTAGTTTGCCTTCACGATCAAGTCCGCAAACGCACCATCGCACGCCTTCAATAAATCTTCCGGTTTTAATTCCAGTTGGACACCGATTTTACCACCGCTGACTATCATAGTCATTAATTCTTTTGCTGACTCATCTACTTTGGTAACATATTTTTTCTTCATACCGATCGCCGTACAACCGCCACGAATATAGCCGGTAATACTATTTATTTCTTTGACATGAATCATTTCTACCGACTTCTCGCCCACAACCCGTGCAGCCTTCTTCAAATCCAGTTCTTCCGCTATCGGAATTACAAATACATAAAAGTTTTTACTTGCTGCTCTGGTCACTAATGTTTTATACACTTTTTCATAAGGCAGACCAAGCTGGTCAGCAATTTTTAATGCATCAATAAATTCGTCACACTCGTAAAAGTAACTTTCATATGTAATTTTTAACGAATCCAGAATTCGCATAGCGTTTGTTTTAATTTCTTTGTTTTTTGCCATTTTATATTCACACTCCGAAAAAATATATTACCCACGATTTTCCTTCGAAATAGTTTTATAATATTATCTTAAATTTTCTAAAATTTCTACTTCTCCTGCTCAATATACTTACGATAAGGTGCAAAGGCAGACGGAAGCGGATACTTTACCATAATCTCGTCTTTTTCAACAAAGAAAAAATCGTTGCGTTCATCCTTCTTCATACTATCCGAAATCTCATCAATACGCAACATAAAAGCTTTCATATGCCACTCTATATGGCTAAAAATATGGATGTGGTCTTCCAACTGCTGAATATGAAGCGGATGATACCCTATAGATTTGACATATTCCAAAACCTCCGCTTCATCGGCATAGCCCTGCAACGCAGGGATTTCATACATTCCGGCCAGTAATCCCTTCGCCGGACGCTTTCGCAATGCAATTCCCTTACTTCCCGATAAAAGAATCAACGTACGTTCTTCTACTTTGCGTTTCTGCGGTTTATTCTTCACAGGCAGTTCGGAAATAATGCCCTGCTTTCTTGCCTTACAAGCAGATTTCCATGGACATTCTTCACATTTCGGTTCTCCGTTGGGCAAACAAACCGTAGCCCCAAGTTCCATCAAGGCCTGGTTAAAATCTCCCGGCTTATCCGGCATACATTCCATTAATTCATCACGAATCGCTTTGGTAGTCGACGGTTCCGAAATATTGGAATAATCACCGTTTAATCTTGTCATAATGCGCAGTACATTACCATCCACCGCTGGAACCTTCTTATTGCCTGCTATGGACGCTACCGCTCCCGCAGTATAGGGTCCGATTCCCGATAATTCAATTAACACTTCATACTCTGTCGGCATTTTCCCGCCATAATTTTCCCGGACCTGTATTGCAGCCTTTTGCATATTACGGACGCGGTTATAATATCCTAATCCCTCCCAATACTTTAGAAGTTCCTCCTCCTTGGCATCCGCCAAAGCAAGAACATCAGGATACTTCTCCAAAAATCTTTTATAATAGGGTTTTACGGCTTCCACTCGGGTTTGTTGCAGCATAATCTCCGATACCCAGACACGATACGCATCCGGTTGTTCGCGCCAGGGCAAATCTCTTTTATTTGCATAAAACCAGGAAAGCAAATGATCTATTTCTCTTTTTTTCATACTTTTTTAAACCTGTTGCGAATATTTATGTAATATAATCGCACACTCGTTTTCCCCCTTATACATGTAAAATATCTACACACAAAACATGGGAAGAAGCACTCTCTTCTTCCCATATAATTTCTAACTTATCTTAATCTTTTTCCCTCATACATCTGCATTGTTTGAATACACTTACGTAAAGAGCGGAACTTCTCTTCCACAGTACCGTCGTTTAACTCAATATCCATCGAAACCGCCATCGCAATTATGGTTTGCTCCGAAACATTATATTCTATACCATCTAAAATATCCAATTTCCCCTGATAATCCTTTGCCTCCAGAAAAGCAATCAAACGCGGGTCAATCTTCTTTTCTTCTTCCTTAGCCTCTTGCGTCGGATCAATCCTTTCAAAACGATATTCCTGAATTGCATTGGGATATTTCTCTCTGTTCACCGGTTCCATAAACATTTCCAATGGACGCACATAAACAGTATAGGGAGGATATAATGCTTTATATACTACCTGGGATTCCCCATCTTCGGAACCCGTAGCAATAGAAATTACCTCATAATTATTCCCCTTAAAATGTCTGTAAACTTCTCCCGTCTTGGGAATCTCTCTCATTTCTACACCTCACTGCTTATTATCTTAAGTGTCGCATTCTTAACTTTTGATCCACAAATCTCCAGCCGCAACACTCTTTTTCATTATACTTCTTTTTTGCGAATTTGTCATTCTTATCTTACCATTAAATCAAGAGAAATTTTGCCAAGGCTATCACTGCCTGCATTCTCAAGCTTCTGTTCTAATGCAAATGCATCTGTCTCATCCATCCACTCAAAAGAACGGTGATAAACCACTACCGTGTATTCCCATTCCCCATCCTCATTGGTTTCTTTTGTCATATTCACTCCGCAATTACTGAATCCTTCTGCCTGTAATTCATCTTTCACCAACTTAAGATATACACTCTCACTTACTTCACGCTGTTCTCTTTCTGCTACCTCCACGCTGTTCGCATATGCCTTAGTACCAATTAACATTGCAAATACCAGAACCAATACACCAATTACTACTGTCGGAATAATCATATCCATATATTTTTTCATAAAAAAATCCTCCTCATCACACTTACTGTTTGCTTCTTACATCGTAAGGATAGCAAACAGTAAGTACAATAAAAAGGACTTGTATTTTACTCACTTTTACCGCTATATTTTACCAAAAGCAGCTCTACGCACATCCGTTCACTCAAATTACCTTTCTTAACCGCATCATCGAAGTTCACGCAATCTTCCATTGCCGCCTTAAGCGTGGCGGTGCTGAATTTCGCCGCCTGCCCCATATACTTATCTACGATAAAAGGCTTAATCTCTGTCTTCTCGGATATTTTTCTTTTATCATATCCACGGTTACGCAAATCTTTGATCATAATCATTTGCGCAAACTGACGGCCGATTAAACTCAATATCTTCATCGGCGGTTCGCGAAGTGCCAGTAATTCATAATATAAACGCAAAGCTTCCATTTGATTTTTATTCGCCATTGCCGAAATCATATCAAAAATATGATTTCCGATTACCGTGGTACAAATTGCCTCCACGTCCGGCAAATCAATGGAATCTTTCTCCTGTGTATAACAGAATAATTTCTCCAGCTCTTTAGACAGAAGTTCCATATCCGAGGCAGTCCGCTCCAGAAGCGCTTCTACCGCCCGCACCGTAATCTGTTTATTCTCTTTACGAACAATGGACACAATCCAACGTTTCAACGTATCTTCATCCTGCACACGAAACTCCGCCGCATGGCCCGCATTGGTTACGGCCTTATACAACTTAGAGCGCTTGTCTGCGGCACTTTCTACAAAAATAAAAACCGTAGTCTCTGGCTTGTCAGCCAGATACTCAGCCAGCTTGTCTCCGTCTTTCATAAAAAGACCGGAATCCTCTATCAAAATCACTCTGCGCTCTGCAAAAAAGGGCAAGGTCTCTGCCAGATCAATCACCTGTCCCACTGTCACTTCCTTGCCGATGAAAGCATTGAAATTCATATCATCAGACAATGCTTTTTTACTACTGCTGCCACAGAATGCATTTAACAGCTTATCCCGGTATCTTCTAACAAGATACCCTTCGGGTCCATATAAAAGATATACGGATTTATATTTTCCTGTTTTTAAATCCTCGTTTATCGCGTACATGTTCCCTCCGGGCATCTGAAATAATAATAGTCACATAACAATTCAGCGCATGCATTCGCAAAATCGCTGCTTCGCAGCTTTCCTTTTGCTCATGTATGGCTTCTCGCCATATAAATTTAATGAATCGTCCTTATGTAAGCAAGCTTACACGGCCGTTTCACTAAATTTGCATTGCTCTGAATTTTTATAAAAAGATATACTTACAAATGAACAATACTGTAAGAATATACATAAGCGGTGTTAACTTCTTAAACTTACCGCAAATTAAGTTGATTAATGTGTAAGAAATAACGCCTACTGCAATACCTTCTGAAATGCTGTAAGCCAAAGGCATAAACAGAATTGTAAGGAATGCAGGAATTGCTTCTGACATATCTTCAAAGTTAATCTTTACAACAGAACCCATCATATAGAAGCCTACGGTAATCAACGCGGGTGCAATTGCGAAAGAAGGAATGGTAAGGAACAAGGGTGAGAAGAACATAGATAACAGGAATAAAAGACCTGTTACAACAGCTGTCAAACCTGTTCTACCGCCTGCGGTTACACCTGATGCACTTTCTACATAAGTTGTGGTTGTAGATGTACCAAAAATTGCACCTACTGTAGTTGCAATAGAATCAGCAAATAATGCGCCCTTAATTCTGGGAAGTTTTCCGTCTTTATCCAAGAAATCGGCCTTGCTGGATACACCAATCAATGTTCCCAAGGTATCAAAGATATCGACAAAAAGGAATGCGAACATAACCACAATAAAGTTAATCCAGTCAATACTTGCAAAATCTGCTTTAAACACCTGGCCGAAAGTCAAACCGAAAGAACTCAAATCAAAGCTGATGAATGCAGAAGGGATTGTGCTGTACATTCCTGCATCCGCATTGGGTACATAAATACCGCAAAGTTCAGCAACAATACCAAGAATCCATGTTGCAAAAATACCTAATAAGATACCGCCTTTTACCTTCTTTACAAGAAGAATAGCTGTAATTAAAACACCGATCAATGCAAGGATTGCACCTACACCCACAGAAGAGAACAATTCTCCCTTAAATGTCTGATACGTAATAAGGGTTGCATCACTATGCACGATTAATTTCGCATCCTGCAAACCGATGAAAGCAACGAATAAACCGATACCAACACTAACTGCCGATTTCAATGTCATGGGAATCGCATTAAAAATCGCTTCGCGCACATTAGTTAAAGAAAGGATGATAAAAATGATACCTTCCGCAAATACTGCCAATAATGCAATCTGCCATGAATAACCCATTCCAAGAACAACGGTATAAGCAAAATATGCATTCAAGCCCATACCGGGTGCCAATGCAAAGGGATAATTAGAGAACAACGCCATACACAGGGTTCCTACAAAAGAAGCCAACGCTGTCGCAATCAATACTGCATTTGCATCCATTCCGGCTGCGGATAGAATGTTGGGGTTAACTGCCAAAATATATGCCATTGTCATAAAAGTTGTAACGCCGGCGATAATTTCGGTTTTTACGTTTGTTTTGTTGTCTTTTAACTTAAATAGTTTTTCGAGCATACCTTCTCCTCCTATTTGCCCTCGTATGTTATGACTGAAGCCACATCATACTTTTTTAACTTGTCCCGGCCTTTTAATCCGGCCAGTTCCATCAAAAAGATAATTTTTACCACTTCACCACCAAGCATCTCTATCATCTTGGCACATGCTTCAATTGTTCCGCCTGTCGCAATCAAATCATCCACCAAAACAACTTTCTGCCCGGGTTTAATGGCATCTTTGTGCATTTCTACCTCTGCACTTCCGTATTCCAAATCATAAGTTACCGAAATGGTCTCACAGGGTAATTTACCTTTCTTTCTTGCCGGTACGAAAGGTTTTCCCATTTCGTACGCAATCGGCACGCCGAAAATAAAGCCTCTGGACTCGGTACCGACAATCACGTCGAATTCAACCCCATCTAATAATTCCATCATAGAATCGATTGCCAGTTTCAAACCATCGGCATCCTGCAACACGCTGGTAACATCGCGGAAGATAATTCCCTCTTCCGGAAAATCCGGAATACTTCTTACGTATTCTTCGATTTTTTTCATCTCATACCCCTTTCTTCTTTGGTTGTATAAAATAACAAAAATACATAGATATTGTACCACATATGAAACTGTTTTAACAAGAATAAAGATAGTTAACTCTGTAGATTTATATAAATTTTATCCTGTTCCGCATAAATCTCAAACATGCCTTTTTCTGAAGTAATCCATATATCGCTGCCAACAGCTTCTAAGTTGTAGATTGTTTGCTTATGAGGATGTCCGTAAACATTATTTTCTCCACAGGAAATAATCGACACGACAGGACGCATTGTTTCAATAAAAGCTTCTGTATTGGCCTCTATGGAAGACCCATGATGTCCTACTTTCAACAAAGTAACATCTTCAATGCCTTGCTCTATTATAATTTTTTCCGCCTCCGCACCGGCATCTCCCATAAAAAGAGCATCAAAATTTCCACACTCCATATACAGCACCAGTGATGCTGCATTTTCATCTGTGTAAACCTTTTCTGTCTCCGGCGAAAGCACCGTCATTGTCAAACCGTCTACATTCACTGTATTACCTGTTTCCAACATAATTACTTCTATTTCACAACGTTTGGCTAATATTATAATTTCTGAGAACTCCTCTTCCAATGCTTTAGGAATATATAGGGTTTCCACACCTATTTCTCCCACATCACAATCTTCACACAACTCCGTAAAAGCACTCGTATGGTCCTTGTCCGGATGAGTCAAAAACCATCCGTCAATTTCTTTAATCCCCCTGTATTTCAAAAAAGGAATAAGCGTATACTTTCCGATATTTTCCTGCGATGTACTTCCGCAATCAATCAAATAAACTTCCCCTTTGGTTTCCATACAAATACCATCCCCTTGTCCTACATCCAAGAATGTGAAACGACAGTCAAACTGTTTGGGCGCTATAAGCAGAACGACCAACAAAATCATTATCACAACCTGTGCTAAATGTATCCTTCGCATAATTCTGCAAATTCTTTTTTGCACCCTTACATATTCCTGTTGCCTGCCTTCTGCATAATCGTTTTCACTTCTTAGGGATTGGATTAAAAGCTTTCTTTTTATTTTTAAAATAATCCAAATCATAATCCCCAACACAATATAAAAAATGAATATGCGCCACACTTCCGATGCTCCTGTTATATAACTGTTTCCCGGAAGCTCCGCAAATATTGCTAAAATTCTTTCATAGAACCAAAGAATCATATGAATTACCGCAGCTGATAACTTGGCCGGCAAATTCCAAATCCCCCCTAATATGACAATTCCCAATCCAAATGTAATCAACACCGGAACAAAGGGAAGTACGCATACATTTGCAAGAAGCGAATAAATCGGCAGTTCATAGTAAGTTCGCATAATAATCGGCATCGTCATATAGGTAACAGCAAAACTGACCCACAGACCATCGGCTATTTTCATATGATGCCTATGAATATCAAGAAATGTAGGATAAAGTAAAATAATTCCCATTACGGCAAGAAAAGAAAGCTGTACTCCTGCATCAAACATAAGCAAGGGCTCCCAGACAGCCAGACAGGCTCCCGCAAATGCCAAAGAGGTTAGCTTATCATGGCTTCGGCAAAATAACGGTGCCACCAAACCAAATGTAAACATTACAATTGCCCGAAACGCCGAAGACGGCATGCCAATCATAATACCGTAGAAAACAATTAAACTCAGACTAATAATAACTGCTATCACCGGCTTCATCTGCATCTTTTTAAACAGTGCATACATACATCCGCCAATCATTGAAATATGTAATCCACTGATTGCCAAAATATGATAGATACCTACCTCACGATATAACTCCTTGATTTCTGTCTCCATATGACTTTTATCTCCAAGAAGCATTGCTGACATAATTCCTGCATCTCCCGGCATAAGATAACGATCCAACTGTCTTTGGGCATACCTACGGACTTCATCCATACCTTGCATCAGATAATCATATTTTTTACCACAAGAGCGTATTTCGGCCTCATACATTACATAATCGTAACCCTTGCTTTTATAATATGTATTTGCATCAAATTCACCCGGATTACGGGCACTTTCGGGCAGCGTCAAAAAGCCCTGCACAGCCACTGTTTGTCCAAGTTTAAAATCTTCCTTTGCCTCCACATAGCATCTGACACCTATGGAATTGTAATTATTGGTTTCTTTGGCAGAATCGCCGTAAAAATAGATTTCTGATAAATAAAGAATTGTGTGTTCGTTTCTGACTTCCCATGCATCAATCCGCCCCTGCAGGGTAACTGCCGTCTCAGGCAGTTCCCGTGGCGGTGATATTTCTTCACATATATAATATTTTGCAATGCATATGACAATAATCAGAATACTGAACAACATAAAAGGTCTTTGGATTCTCATTCTGACTTTCCTGTTTAAAATACTATATTTCTTATTCCTGATTTGGTTTATCTTCCACCAAATCAAGATTTCGTCCGAATGTGGTATTAAGGTTCATACTCTCACGATAACTGATTTGACTCTCTCCGTTTACAAGAATCTGAACCTTGTTTACGTTATCCAGTTCCACCAGTGAATTCACAATGGAATAAATGGTAACCTCTGAATTTACGGAATATACCTGGCTTAAGAAAGTCGGGTCTAAATTCACATAACAAGTACCATCGTTAACCGTTACATTAATCACCTTAGTAGAAGGATTTATGGTAGGATTACCTTCCGTCGATCCGGGACCGCTGATTAATTGCTCCATAACCAGCTTTTCTAACGAAACATTGGTGTTGTACTCTATCGTACGATTTACCGGAACTAAGGCCGTACCGTCACTGTTTGCAAAATACAAACAAAGCGTAACTTCCTGATAATCATTGATTTCCGTACCAGCATTATCAATAAACTGTCCAGAATTCATAGCACCTACGAGAATACCCGCATTATCAATCATTGGCTCGCCTTCAATTTCAAATTCGACCAACTCTATTCCTTCGATTTGCGTCACCGTTCGCACAATGGCTGCCCTGACAAGAATCTCCGTTGTGGGCGACATATCCTTGTATGTTTTGGCAAAATCAATAATCAATTTATTTTCATTGATTCTACAGGAATAAATATCAATACCGGAAGAAATCGAAGCCTTCAGTTTATTGTCTTCGGGTTCTTTCTTCATTACATTCAAAACCTCTGCCACTGCATCGGTTTTATCCGCAGATAACAAAGAATAATCAACCGCAACTATAGCCGTTTCTTCGCGGTTCATATAATAAACCTGCACTATATTCTGTTGTTCCGGATCGCCTCCGTCGTTTTTGCAGGCACATATTAGCCCACATATCAGCACGATGACAAACAGTCCAAGCCATCTTTTCATAAAATTCCTCTTCACTACTTATTATTGAATATAAGACAGCGGCACTTTTACCGCAAAAACAGTTCCCTCATCCGGCACACTGCTTACCTTGATAGAACCTCTGTGCATCAAAATTGTACTTCTCGTAATTGCAAGTCCAAGACCGGTTCCGCCGATTTCCCTGGAATGAGACTTGTCCACACGATAAAAACGCTCAAAAATATGCTTCTGCGATTCTTCGTCAATACCAAGTCCGGAATCCGCCACTTCAAAGGTGAAAAACTGATGATCCGCATCCAGTGTTACTTTCACCCAGCCACCCTCACGGTTATATTTGATACCATTCTCAATTAAATTGGTAATCGCAAGAGACAATTTCACTTCATCCACTTCCGCAACCACCTGACGCTGGCTTTCAAAAATCAAGTCAATTCCCTGCTCCTTGGCAAGGGGCATCAACCTCTTAAAAATAGACTCCATCAACTTATTGATATCCACACTTTCAATATTTAACTCAGAAGCGGTTTTATCCAATTTAACCAGTGAAAGCAAATCGTTGATGATTTTATTTTCACGGTCAATTTCGTTTACGATATCCGACATAAACTCTTTATACAACTCTACCGGAACATCTTCCTGGGTATTCAAAGAATCCGCCAGTACCTTAACAGAGGTAAGCGGTGTCTTTAACTCATGAGACACGTTGGAAACGAATTCCTGACGCGAATCATCCAACACCTTCATCCGCGCCATCAACTGATTGAACGCATCCGCTATATGCTCTAATTCCGTATAATCTTCCGCTACAATTTTATCATTGGTAAATCCGGCCTTAACCTCGTTAATCGCTGATGTCACCTTATCAAAAGGTTTCATAACTTCCCTGGGTACAGCAACCGCAATTCCGAATACAATAATTAAAATAACAATGGCAATCAGGACCGCCTGTCGGTCCAGGATTTCCTGATTTGTTACGATACTGTCCGCCGAAACACTGGTTAAAATAACCCCCACTACCTTCGGTTCTTCATCAACAGTCATTGTAATCGGTACCGTCATTTCTATGTAGTTGTTATTATCATCATAATTCGTGATACTTTCACCCTTAAAACAACGAATCACTTCTTCCGAAATGATAGTTTTACCCTGACTGACATTATAAGTATCTTTAATTACGTTAAAACTGTTGTTAATAATCAACACTCGACCATCGTACAGATTGGACAGCATATTCAACTCAGCATTTACAACATCAGAACGCTGATCCTGAAGATAGTCATACGTAATCAGGTGGTCTGCAAGAATTTTAATCTGGTTCTGCACATCCAAAGTACGCACTTCCAAAGCTCTGTTAAAATAACTTTGCATAATACCGAAACGCATTACCAGACAACAAAACAAACCTACAAGCATCAGTATCAGGCCCAGTCTGAATCTCAGGCTTCGAAGTATGGTGATTTTATTCAGTTCGTTTTTGATTCGTCCGAATAAATTCATTTTTTATCATCCTTTATAGTAATATCCCTGTCCCCATTTGGTGCATACATACTTAGGCTCACTTGCCTTGGGTTCAATCTTCTCACGAAGGCGTCTTACATGCACGTCAACCGTACGCACATCACCCGGGAAGTCATCTCCCCAAACCGCACGCAATAATTTCTCTCTGTCATATACTTCATCCGGATGTGTAACCAGTAGCTCCAGCACATCGAATTCTTTCGCTGTTACATTGATTTCCTTACCACAGATATGCAGACGCTTGCAATCTCTTTCCATACGGATATCTCCGGATACAATCAAATTCGGATTTCCCTTCTTGGGCGGATCCAAGCGACGCATAACTGCCTTCATTCTGGCTTTCACCTCTAACACGTTAAAAGGCTTGGTGATGTAATCGTCCGCACCGTACTCAAGGCCCATAATTTTATCCATATCATCGCCCTTAGCGGTAAGCATAATAATCGGCACATTCGAATATTCACGAATCTGCTGGCAAACCTCCATACCGGACAATTTCGGCAACATAATATCCAATAAAATAATATCGTATGCAGTGTTGCGCGCCAACTGTAACGCTTCCTCACCATCATATGCACAATCTACCTTGAAGCCTTCCTGTTCCAAACTGAACTTCAAGCCTTTTACAATTAATTTTTCATCATCCACAACCAAAACTTTGTTACCCATTTTACACTCTGCCTTTCTCTTCTAACCTGTATATCTTAAAATTTTATCTGCATTCTATGTATGGACTGACGCGGGCATAAATGCCCTCTTTGATGCCCGGCACCTGCATTAATTCTTCCGGACATTCAAAACCGCCCTTTGCATTCCGGTACTTAATAATGGCCTCCGCCCTGCTTTCACCGATTCCCGGAATTTGACACAATTGCTCCTTGTCTGCCGAATTAAGATCAATCAAACCGCTCCCTGCATTAACTTGCCATTCCCCGATAAAAGGAATCCGCACCTGCTGTCCATCTTCTATTTCTTCCACCAGATTTACAGTTTCCCGGTCAGCTTCCTCATCAAAACCACCGGCTAGTAAAACCGCATCATTGATGCGACTCCCTACCGGCAATTCATAGACGCCGGGTGTTGCTACCGCACCGCATACGTGAACCCAGATTGTTTCATAAGTTTCCGATACGGATGCCATTGTTTCATTCCCTGTTTCCAACGCAGTTATATCCGCATCTTCCGTCATTTCGTCTGCCTGCACATAATCCTCTTCATCCAGTAATAACTCCGTATCCGCACACGCCGAACACAGCATCGCAACAAGCAAAATCAGCCCTGCAATTTTCCAGATTATTTTATTCATTTTGTCAGTTTCCTTTCGTATTTTATACAAAAGTCCCTCAAACTGACCGCTATTTTCAGTTTAAAATAAAACCCCGCTTATTACAAGATAAAATGCCGAAAAATTTCGGCATTTTCATCGACAATTCTTTTACCACTTAAATAAAATCACCCCTGCAATCGCAATTGCCATTCCAATCACCTTTCGCCATTCCAAAGGTTGCTTATCCACGCCAAACATTCCAAACAATTCGATTACATAGGCAACAATCAGCTGGGATATTACAATAAACATAACCGCCTTGGCCGGTCCCAGCATTTCCATAGCTTTGATGACCGTAACCGTGATAAAAGCACCAATTACACCGCCAAGCAACATATACTTCGGCTGAACCAAAAACAGTGATGTTACAGGTGTCCGCTCTTTGATAAGCCATGCCGCAACACATACAATCAATGCCGTCAATTGCACAAAACTGCTGGCCAACCACATTCCTGCCGTTTTCGTCACCTGCGTATTAAAAACTCCCTGTACACTCATAAGTGCACCGGATAAAATTGCAATCAAAAAACCGATCATTTTGCACCTCACTTTTTTCTTTAGTGTGTTCAAAACAATCGGTTTTATTCTTTGTTATTATAACCGGATTTTCAGACATCTTTTACTACTGTTTTACTCATCCTTAATATAACTTTCCTGAACGACTGGCGTCTCCAGTTTCAGTTCATTTACTTCCTCACCGGATATCTCCTTTTTGACCTGAGCTGACAAGGACATCAATTCGGTGTTGACATCACCACCATCCCAAATATTGGTATAACACATCTCCGCAAGAATCCAGTAATTACTGTTCTCAACGATTTTGGGAAGGGCTACGCTGTTTTCATAACAGGTCATCATATCTGCCATGGCAGGCACGGGATATTCTTCCAAATAATGCGCACACAATTTGCCGGAACGCGCATATAAATTGTCCACATAGTCACAAGTAATAAACTGTGCAAAATCCTCGGCAACTTCCTGTTTCTCACTGTACTCGTTTACCGCAACCACTGTAGTAACGGATAAGGGCTTAAACTGCAGGTTCGCATTCAACATTTCAATCGATACAACACCGTATTCGCCTGTAAAAGTTCCGTCTGCCTTAGCTTTCTCCAAGGTATTCAGCATACCGGTTCCGCCAATGGTAAACATCACCTTGCCGCCGACAAAATCGCTAACCACGCCTTCATAATCCACTTCTTCAGCTTCAATAGAGAAGAATTGGTTAAAATCCTGATAAACGGACAAACAATACATAGCATCCGTATTATAGATATCTATCTCTTCACGGTCGTCGCCGTGCACACCACCCATATTCATATAGGCACCGCCAAAACCGTAATTGTACATAACATCCGCCACATCCCACAAAAGAAAGGTTTCCATATTCTCTGCAGGATCATAGGTGTTGGCAAACTCCAGCAACTCAATCATGGACGTAGGCAGAATTTCTTCCTTCTTTGCAAGCACCTGCTCCTCCGTAATTTCTGCGCTTTCCTCAATTTCATCCGCCGTCACTTCAGAATCCGGCTCTGCGCCTTCTTCCAGCTCCTCCATAGCCTCTTCGCCTTCAGCCTTATTTGCTTCAGCTTCAATTGCTTTTCGCGCCATTTCGGTTAAATAAGTATCGTTATAAAAGAATGCTGCTGTTTCGTAAGTGAACGGATAGCCGAGAATTTTATCATGATAGGTTACTGCATTCAACGCAATCTGCGGATAGTTATCGGTATTCAACACACCGTTTGGATCGTCCATCGGTGTGGCAAGTCCTGCAAGTCTTGCTTTCTCAAGGGAATCACTGTTTACAATATAAGCATCCGGTCCTTCCGAACTGTGTAAGGACGCCTCCTGAATGCCTTCCAGATATTCCAAACCGGAAACCATTTTTAAACTTACTGCAACACCGGTCTGCTCCTGGTATGCAATTGCTGCCTCATTCAAATATGCAGCCATCGCTTCATCCGTATACCATACGGTTATATTATGAACTTTCGTATCTCCAAGATGGTTATCTTTTGCCCTCGGTACGTAAACTCCTGCACTTACTGCCAGAAGCACAACGCAACAGAGCAAAATAATGGATAGTACTTTTTTTGACATATTTCTTATGTTCCTTTTTACTTATGCATTCGCTGCAAATGACTCATCCAGGATGGCAATCATGCGGTCCACATCAGCCTCTGTAATGGTAAGAGGTGGAAGGAAACGAATGATATTGGTTCCTGCGTTAATTAAAACAAGTCCTTTTTCTAATGCAGTATTTATGATTGCCGCAACCGGTTCCTTGCATACAAGGCCCTGCATGAGACCTGCACCTCTGCGCAATTCCACCACATCATACTTTGCTGCTATTTTATCCAATTCAGTTTCAAGATATGCACCGACTTTCTGTACATGTCCGCAGATATCTTCTTTTTCAAAAATTTCAAATACTTTGGTGATTGCTGCGCCAACCAAGGGATTACCGCCGTAAGTACTGCCGTGGTCACCTGCCACTAATGAACTGTCGGCCACCTTCTGTGTCATAAGGAATGCGCCCACGGGTACACCGCTGCCAAGTGCCTTGGCTGTAGTCATAATGTCCGGACGGATGCCAAACTTCTGCCATGCAAACATATAGCCTGTTCTGCCCATACCACACTGTACTTCATCTAAAATCAACAAAAGATCCTTTTCATCACAGAGTGCGCGTACCTTCTTTAAAAAGTCCTCTGTTGCGGGAGTAATACCGCCTTCACCCTGTACGGTTTCCATGATAATCGCGCAGGTTTTATCTGTTACCTGTGCCAAAATGCTGTCAAAATCATTGATTTGAGCAAACTTAATATTACCAATCATAGGCTGAAATGCTTCACGGTATTTCGGGGTTCCCGTTACGGACAAAGCACCCATGGTTCTGCCGTGGAAAGAATGCTCCAAGGCAATGATTTCATGGTCTGTCTGCCCATCCTTGTTATAGGCATATTTTCTTGCTGCTTTGATGGCACCTTCCACTGCTTCCGCACCGCTGTTTGTGAAAAATACGCGATCAAGTTTCGCTGCCTTGGTCAAAGCCTTGGCTGCCGCAATGGCAGGCTCGTTATAGTAATAATTTGATGTATGCGTAATTTTATCAATCTGCGCTTTTAAAGCATCGTTGTACTCTTTGTTGTTATAACCCAATGCAAATACGCCGATTCCCGATACAAAGTCCAAATACTCCTTGCCGTTTGTATCATATAAACAAACACCTTCACCGTGGTCAAAAACCACCTGAAAACGATTATAGGTATGAAGCAGAACGGACTCTGCTTCGTTAATCATATTCTGCATAATATTCCTCATTTCCGAGCGATTCATCACGAAGTGGCGACGCAAATATCAAATTTGCGTCTGCCATAGAGTCTATTCGCTTTCGCTCAATTAATTCTCGTAATTCAAAGGATCTTCATCTGCAATAATCGCAGTACCGATACCTTTCTTAGTAAAGATTTCAAGCAAGAGACAGTGGGGCATACGACCGTCCAAAATATGTACTCTGCTTACGCCGCTTTCAATTGCGGATGTACAGTTATTCAACTTAGGTAACATACCGCCGCCGATAATACCGCTGTTAATCAATTCATGAGCCTGTGACGCACTGATTCTTGAAATAAAAGTACTCTTATCATTGATATCACGATACAAGCCTTCGATATCGGTTAAGAACGCCAATTTCTCTGCGCCTACAGCTTTGGCGATTTCACAAGCTGCATCATCCGCATTGATGTTGTAGCTCTGGAAGTTGTCATCCAAACCAATAGGAGCCACGATAGGAAGGAAATCCTTCTCTAATAAATCGTATAAAATCTTGGTATCCACAGACTTGATATCGCCTACAAAACCAATATCCTTACCGTCGGAATACTTTTTGTCAACTTTTAAAAGTCCGCCGTCTTTACCGCTGATACCAACTGCCTTAACCCCCAGTTCCTGTACCATTGAAACAAGACTCTTGTTTACCTTGCCAAGTACCATTTCTGCGATTTCCATAGTTTCTGCATCTGTCACACGAAGACCGTTTACGAATTCAGGGGTCTTTCCTACCTTGTCTACCCAACGACTGATCTCCTTACCGCCGCCGTGTACGATAATCGGCTTAAAACCAACCAATTTCAAAAGGGTAACATCAGCGATTACCTTCTTCTGTAATTCCACATCTGTCATGGCACTTCCGCCGTATTTTACAACAATGATTTTACGATTGTATTTCTGAATATAGGGAAGGGCTTCGATTAAGACGTTCGCCTTCGCCAATAACTGTTCCATATCTTTTTCCATTGCTTTTACCTTGCCTTTCTATGAACGATAGTCCGCGTTAATTTTAACATAATCATAGCTCAAATCACAACCCCAAGCTGTAGCTTCTTCTTTGCCACACTTCATATCCACCACAACGGTCACTTCGGGTTGGGATAAAATCACGGTTGCCTCTTCTTCACTATAGTCGGTTGCAACGCCGTCTTTGTATATCTGAATACGCTTTCCGCCGCCTTCAAAGAAAAGTTCCAACTGCTCAGGATCAAACTGCGCGCCGGAATAGCCAAGTGCACAAAGGATTCTTCCCCAGTTTGCATCATGTCCGAAAATCGCCGCCTTGGTAAGACTTGAGCAGATGACGGACTTCGCAAGGATTCTTGCATCTTCCTTAGTTCTGGCATTGATTACATTGGTCTCAAAAAGTGCGGTTGCACCCTCGCCGTCGCCTGCCATTTTCTTGGCAAGTGTCATATTTACATAGTGAAGTGCTTCTTTAAACTTCGCATAGTTTTCATCTTCTGCAGTGATTTCTGCGTTACCTGCACAGCCGTTTGCAAGTACAAGAAGCGTATCGTTGGTGGAAGTATCACCGTCTACGGAAATCATATTAAACGTATCCACTACATCTTCTTTTAGTGCCTTGGTAAGAAGTTCCTTGCTGATTGCTACGTCAGTAGTTACAAAACCTAACATGGTACACATATTAGGGTGAATCATACCGCTACCCTTACACATACCGCCCATAGTAACAGTCACACCGTCTATATCAAAAGATACTGCCACCTCTTTTGACACAGTATCCGTGGTCATAATAGCTTCTGCTGCCATAAGCCCCGCTTCAAGGCCTGCCTCCTTGGCACCGGCAAGTTTCTCAACGCCTGCCGCAATGCGGTCCATGGGAAGCTGCATACCAATTACGCCGGTGGAAGCTACCAGCACTGAATCTTCAGGTACGTTCAATGCCTTGGAAGCCACCTCTGCTGTTTCCTTACAATATGCATAACCCTGCTTACCGGTACAAGCGTTTGCAATACCCGCATTTACCACAACCGCATGCACTGCGGGAGAGTTGTCAACAATATCCTTATCCCACAATACGGGCGCAGCTTTTACTACATTGGTTGTAAAAGTACCTGCTGCCTTACAAGGTGCCTTACTGTAAACAAGTGCCATATCTTTCCTGTTCTTATATTTAATTGCAGCCTCAACGCCTGCTGCCTCAAACCCTTTTGCCGCGGTCACACCGCCTTTGATTATTTCCATAATTTCCTCCGTTCCGAATTACTTAATCAAATAGATTCCTTGTATTTTATGTATAATATAAAACTTCTTTTACTGATTAATTTTACTGATTAAACTTCTCAATATTTTCTTTATTCAAAGTAAAATCATAATAATTCAAATCTTCTCTTTTGGTCCAGCCGATTTGGTTCCAGAAGCGATTACCGATATCGTTCCTTGTAAAAGCAATCAACGAAACCTTATTAATCTTCTCGCGTCGCAATGCATCCATACAGAATACCACCATCTGCTTACCGATGCCGCGCATTCGGTAGTCCTCATGCACACATACATGATACATGCAACCTCGTCGACCGTCGTGTCCGCAGAGAATTCCGCCAACGATTTTACCATCCACTTCCGCAACCGCACTGGTGGTAGGATTTCGTCGCAGGAAAATCTCAACGCCCTCCCTGGAATCATCTACGCTTCTTATTACAAAGCCTTTGATGCTTAACCATAATGCTTTTATCTGATCGTAATCCTCCGGCGTCATCACACGAATGACTACCTTATCCTTATCTTCCATGTCTCCTCCAAACTCCGTAATGCATAAAAATACATTTTATACATCCGTAAAAAGAGTACTTTTTCCAGTATATCATTGTTATCATATCACTATTTTTGAAAAAGTCTAGCTTTTTTTATAAAAATATTCGCATTTCTTGCATATTATGCATAATTTTGCATTTTATACATTATTTTATGCATTTTTATGCAAAAACTTTTAAAATTAGCCTTGCTTTTCGCAAAATAGTGTTGTATATTAGGTTTGTTGAATGCGAATTATAATTTTCAGGAGGATAAAAAAATGAAAGAAAAAGTTGTTTTGGCATATTCCGGTGGTCTGGATACCACAGCCATTATTCCCTGGTTAAAAGAGAATTTTGACTACGAAGTTATCTGCGTATGTATCGACTGCGGTCAGGAAAGCGAACTTGACGGGCTTGAGGAACGTGCAAAGTTAAGCGGTGCAGAGAAGCTCTACATCGAAGACGTAATCGATGAATTCTGTGACGAATACATCGTTCCCTGTGTACAGGCACACGCAGTTTATGAAAATAAGTACCTTCTCGGTACATCTATGGCGAGACCTGTTATTGCTAAGAGATTGGTTGAAATCGCACGTAAAGAAGGCGCTACTGCTATCTGCCACGGTGCAACCGGTAAGGGTAACGACCAGATTCGTTTCGAACTTGGTATCAAAGCACTTGCTCCCGATTTAAAGATTATCGCTGCATGGCGTAACGATAAGTGGACAATGGATTCTCGTGAATCAGAAATTGAATACTGTGAAGCACACGGCATCCACCTTCCTTTCTCAGCTGACAGCAGCTACAGCCGTGACCGTAACATCTGGCACATCAGCCATGAAGGTCTTGAATTGGAAGATCCCGCTAACGAACCTAACTTCGATCACCTTTTAGTTCTCGGCACAACTCCCGAGAAGGCTCCCGATGAAGGCGAATACGTAACACTTTCTTTTGACAAGGGTGTTCCTACCGCTATCAACGGCAAGGCTATGAAGGTTTCAGACATCATCCGTGAATTAAACAAGCTCGGCGGAAAGCACGGTATCGGTATTGTTGATATCGTAGAAAACCGTGTCGTTGGTATGAAGTCCCGTGGTGTATATGAAACACCGGGCGGAACCATTCTTTACGAAGCACATCAGCAGTTGGAAGAACTCATTCTCGACAGAGATACATATACTTTGAAGAAAGACCTCGGCAACAAATTTGCTGATATCGTATATGAAGGCAAATGGTTCACACCGATTCGTGAAGCACTTCAGGCATTTATCGAATCTACACAGCAGTATGTAACCGGTGAAGTGAAATTCAAATTGTACAAGGGTAACATCATTAAGGCAGGTACTACATCTCCTTACACATTGTACAACGAAAGCATTGCTTCTTTCACAACAGGTGACATGTACGACCACCACGACGCAGAAGGATTTATCAATCTCTTCGGTCTCTCTTGCAAGGTACGTGCATTGAAGATGCAGGAAGTTGGCGAATTAAAGAAATAAGGATTTGTTGAACTCGTTACGAAAGATACGAATCAGGTAACTTAAAGTTTAAGTGTTTTAGAATTTACAGGGTGGCTTTATGGAAACAATCTACTGGCTCATTTCTTATGTGGTTATTATTAACATCATCGCTTTTGTTGCGATGGCCATTGATAAGCGCAAAGCTAAGAAACGTGCGTGGAGAATTCCGGAAGCCACCCTCTTTATTCTTGCGGGCGTAGGCGGAAGCATCGGTGCGATTGCGGGAATGTATACTTTCCGTCACAAAACAAAGCACCGCTCTTTTACCTTGGGGATGCCCGCGATACTCATTGCACAGATTATTTTAATTGCTTTACTGTTCTTCTTGACGGGAGACATTAAACTTTTATAATTGATCCGATATAAAATGATTAGGGGACAGTTTATTTTATATCAAAAAAAGGAAAAACAGAGGAAAAACCATGCATATAGCAATTTGTGATGACAACATTGCGGATCGAAAGCACTTGGAACGTTTACTCCAGCGTGAGTCGGACCGCCGAAAAAATACAGCAGGAATTCTTTATATTGACTCCTACGGAAACGTAGATGCATTGACCAAGTCGCCTATGATTTACGACTTGTTTTTTATTGATATGACACAGCTTCCTCCCCATGGTATGGAAACAGCAATTTTATTGCGTGATATGGGCGTTGTAGCACCTATCGTGCTTTGCACTTCAAACATTCGTTATGAAGATTATGCCAAGCCTCCGGTAGAACTTTTATATATCAGTAAACCTTTTAAGCCCGAAGAATTGACCGATATAATCAACAAAGTTGATGCCATAAAAAAGAAGGCCGCTCCGACAATTGAAGTCAGAGACGACCTAAATACTTATTACATCTATGAAGATGATTTCATCTATGCATATCCCGACGGTTATCGCACCAAAATTGTATTAAAAAGCGGTCGCGTCATTATGCAGTTAGGCACGCTTCAGGAACTCATTCCCGTACTTCAACCTTTTGACTGTTTTCTCCTTTTAGGTAAGAAATACGTAGTCAATTATAACCATATTGAGAAAATTGAAAGAACTTACGTGTTACTGAGCGACCATTCCAAAGTGCCTTTAAGTTTCGGTGACAGAAAAAGAATTAATGAATTTAACTCCTGCTCTTCGGATTAAAAATTAAGCTGGCAATATAGCCAAAAATCAATGCCGCGCTGGTACCAAGCGCGCCTGCTTTTAATCCCCCCTGAAAAATTCCAAGGAAGCCGTTCTCATCAACGGCTTCTTTTACTCCTTTCATAAGAACGTGTCCGAAACCGAGTAAGGGGACCGAGGCTCCCGCACCGGCAAATTCCAGAAACGGCTCATACACACCGACAAAACTCAACGCAGCGCCTACACAAACCAATAATACCATAACACGACCAGGCAACATTTTGGTCTTTTCTAAAAGAATCTGGCAAAGCATACATATAAGTCCGCCGATTATAAATGCTTTCACATATATCATATCTTTTCACCTCTACTCATAAAAATCCACCGCAAAAAGTTCTTCTCCGGCTTCAATTTTACCCGTTTTTAAAACCCTGATTTCCTGATTCGGATTCATTTCGGATAAAATCACCGGCGACATTGTGCTTGGTGCATTGGCCTGAATATATGACAATGCAACCTTCATCAGAAGTTCACCCTTCTTGACTTTTTGTCCGCTTTCCACCAACACTTCAAAGCCCTGGCCGTTTAACTTAACCGTATCAATACCGATGTGAAGAAGCAAAGGGATTCCGGTATAGGACAAAAATCCGATTGCATGTTTGGTATCATAAACGAAAACTACTTCCCCGTCTTCCGGTGCATAAATATTACCGTCAGATGGTGTAATTGCCATACCGTCACCTATAATTTTATTTGCAAAGGCCTCATCCGGTACTTCTGATAATTCAGCAGCAATTCCGGTAATCGGACTGCAAACCACAACGGATCTGGTGATTCTTCGTTCCTTACCGCCACCCATTTTCTCATCTGCATTTTGATCCGCATAAATCACCCTACTGCAACCATTACTCTTTCCTTTTATATCCTGTCTCTCAGCATACATCGCTTCTTTTTCGAGTTCCTCACTATGACGCACTTCTATTTTTTCCCCTTCCGGAAACTGTTCCATATATTCTTCCAAATCTGACTTGATTACACTTACCCGTGGCCCGTATATGACTTGTACGCCATTACCCTTGTGGATAACACCAGCTGCCCCTGTCTGCTTTAGCAATGCGTCATTTACCTTGTCAACTGCATGCACTGTACAACGAAGTCTGGTAGCACAACAATCAATGTCTACGATATTTTTTACACCACCAAGTCCGAGACAAATATCTCTTGAAAGCAAAGATGCAGCAGAATGTGAAACGCTGTTATTTCCGTTGTTGGCTACATTTTCCCCATCTCCTGTCGCGCTTTTATTCTTTGCGTTCCGTCCATCCACATCTTTTCTTGTATACAACTTAATATCATCATCTTCCTCACCTCTACCGGGAGTTTTATAATTCAATTTTTGAATAAGAAAACGGAACAAAAAGTAATACACGATAAAGTAAAAAATACCCACTACCACAATCCAAATCCAGTTCGTCTTGGCATTTCCCTGTAAAATACCAAATAAAAATAAATCGATTAATCCTCCCGAGAACGTCATACCAACACCAACCTCAAATACATGCATCAGCATATAAGCCAATCCGGCAAAAACACAATGAATACCGTACAGCAAAGGTGCTACAAACAGAAACGTGAATTCCAAGGGCTCTGTAATACCGGTCAACATAGACGTTAAAGCTGCCGATAATAACAAACCACCGACCTTTTTCCGATTTTCGGGACGGGCAGTGTGATACATGGCAAGTGCTGCACCGGGCAAGCCAAAAATCATCAGCGGGAATTTACCTGACATAAAACGTGTGGCAGACACCGCAAACTTCGTTACATCCGGTGATGCAAGCTGGGCAAAATAAATATTCTGCGCACCTTCAATAAGTTGCCCATCAATTTCCATAGTACCGCCAAGAGCAGTCTGCCAAAATGGCAGATAAAAGACATGATGCAAGCCGAAAGGAATTAACAATCGCTCCATCAAACCGTAAATCCAGGTTCCGAAATACCCAGAGCGAAGCACCAAATCTCCCACCGCATAAATTCCGCTCTGGATAAAGGGCCATACAAAAAACATCAAAATACCCACAAGGGTATATACAAGTGCACTGATAATCGGCACAAACCGGGTACCGCCAAAGAAAGATAAAACCTGCGGCAATTCAATTTTGTAGAAACGGTTATGAAGTACCGCAACTCCAAGACCTACAAGAATACCGCCGAACACTCCCATCTGTAACGACGTAATACCACATACCGACGCTGTTGCACCGCTTAACATATTTTCCGGTCCACCGTTTATGGTAATCAACGCACCAATAGATGCATGCATAATCAGAAACGCAATTGCCGCCGCAAGCGCCGCTACCGCCTTTTCCTGTTTCGCCATACCAATAGCTACGCCGATTGCAAATATAATCGGCAAATTAGCGAATACAATGTCCCCTGCATCACGCATTACAATAAATATCGCGTTTAATATGGTTCCCGGTCCCATAATGCCAACCAGTCCATAAGTCTCCAAAGTCGTATAATTACTAAAAGAGCCGCCGAATCCAAGCAACAAACCTGCCGCCGGCAAAATTGCAATGGGAAGCATAAAAGAACGCCCCACGCGTTGCAATATGCCGAAAATTTTATCTTTCATAATCAGTCTCCTATTCTGTGGTTTTCAGTGTGTTTTATGCAAACGAAACACATTCTTGAGAAATAAAAAAGTACATACACACCTTGTAAGGTGAATATGTACTCTCTGTAATCCGTGCATATATATTTTAATTATCTCTCAAGATGACAGAATTTTATATGCCCATAGCGCTTTCTTATAAATATAGTATTACATCTCCTAGTTTACACCAATTTGTCCTAATTATTCATATCAGATGCCGGCTCTTCCTTCTGCACAAACTGTGCAAGAATGATTGCTACAAACATAACAACACAACCAATTAACTCCCGAATACTTAAAGCCTGACTCAGAAGCAACCATCCCGCCAACACTGACACAACCGATTCCAAACAAAGTATCAAAGATGCACGGGTGGGCTCCACATATTTCTGCCCGAGAATCTGAAAGGTATAAGCCACACCGCAGGATAATACGCCGGTATAAAGAATTGGTATATATGCTTTCAGCACACCTGTAAAACTCGGCGTTTCAAAAAGAAACATCGCCAACATACAGCAAACTCCGGCCACAAAAAACTGTACGCAGGATACCAGCACTCCGTTCGATCCCGGTGATATATAATCGATAAAAATAATGTGAAAAGCAAAGAACAACGCACATGCCAGCAGCAAAAGGTCTGCCAACTCTAAACGATATCCGTCGGATACGCATAAAAGATAGAGACCAACTACCGAAATCACAACACACAACCACACCAAAGGTTTGGTCTTTTTACGCAGGAAGATGCCCAACACCGGAACTAAAATAATGTAGAGTGCAGTAATAAAACCTGCCTTCCCCACCACATTAGTATACATGATACCAAACTGCTGAAGCATACTTGCAATGCAAAGGAGAAAACCGCAACCGATACCTCCGATGATTGATTTCTTGATAACAGCCTTCTGCTTCGCCTTTATTTCATCCTTCTGTTCTTCTTGATCCTTCTTTGAAGTTTCTTCACTCGCACCTTTCTTTCCCATCGACGGATTTCCAAGTCTTAGAAATGGTAACAATACAACGGAGCCGATCATATAACGTGCAAAATTAAAGGTAAACGGCTCCACATAATCCATGCCTACACTTTGTGCCACAAAAGCCACGCCCCATATTATTGCCGTAAGAAGAAGCATACCGCTTCCTAACCACTTTTTCATCTTATTGTACCTCGATTATTTTATCAAAATGCTTTTATAATTTTATCATATAAGGAATAATTATTCTTGGGAGTCATGTCCCATTTATCTCATATACCATTTTACATCCGTTCAATTACCACCGCGTGTGCAATACCGGGAATACTCTTTCCCTCATTAAAACTTACTTTGCTAAGCAATGCGCCTGTCGGAAGAAATAATATGCGCTTCCATTCACCGCTTGCAATCCTAGGTAAAAGGTACGCCGCCAATACACTGGCTGCACAACCGCAACCACTGCCACCCGCATTGGTCCCCTGCTCTTCACTGTTAAAAATCTCAATACCGCAATCCATATGGCGTTCGCTGATATCAAAACCTTTTTGCTTTAACAAGTCTAAAAGAATCGTCTGTCCAACCATTCCCAAGTCACCGGTAACAATTTTATCATAATATTCGGGGTCACGTTCGAAATCTTTCAAATGGCGATAAATAGTATCACAAGCCGCCGGTGCCATACACGCACCCATATTCATAGAATCCTTAATACCGTAATCAATAATTTTACCGGTCGTAACTGCAGTAATTGCCACTTCATATTTGCGTTCAATCACACATTTTCGTAGCGAATTAGATGCAGACCGGTCCATAACACAATCCCCCGGATTACCTTTTTCCCTGCTTAACAAGTATGCGCCGCTTCCGGTCACAGTCCATGTGGAGCAAGGCGGTCGCTGACTACCATAATCAAGCGGATAGCGAAACTCTTTTTCTGCACTGGCAAAGTGACTCGACGTCACACATACCACTTGCTCTGCAAATCCCCCGTCAACCAACATGGAACCTAAACTTAACGACTCTCCGCAGGTAGAACACGCCCCATATAAACCAAACATCGGAAACCGAAAATCTTTTAATCCGAAGGAAGATGCAATCTCCTGCCCCAGCAAGTCTCCGGCCAAAATAAAGCGTACCCGATTATACGCTTCACTGTCCTTCTCAAACAAAAGGGAAACTGCTTTCTTTTGAAAAGCACTTTCCGCTTCTTCCCAGGTTTTATTTCCAAGAAGGTCATCACCGCCCACAAAGTCAAACAACTGTCCCAACGGTCCTTCCCCTTCTTTTTTACCGACTGCCGAAGCCCATTCCCTGATATAAACCGGCTCCGATAACTGTGTACTGCTCATTCCGACTTGTTTACTCATACTGTTTCACCTTTCTCTCCAAAGATAATATCAGTATGGTAATTTCTGCTACAGAATATGCATTTTATGTATAAAATTGGCTGTAAACTAACCTCTTTATGTCCGAACAAACATTGCCGGCTTACATCGAACCGCCGATACCCTTAATAAATTCCACATCTTCCTGTGTAATCTTCATATTTGACTGATAAGTTCTTCCATCCGGTAAGGTTACGGTCACATCAATGATACTTCCTTCACCCATACCGTTCTGCATAATCGTCATAAGGAACTGCACAAATCTAGGGTGTCTGCCAGCAAATGCTTCCCAGTCCTTCTTAAATGATAATAATTTTGCCGGATTCATCATAATTTATTTCCTCTTTTCTTTTTATCTATGTCTTACATCAAATCAATGCCATTATACTCAATACCACTAATATTTCCGCCTACAATTGGAATGTATCCGTAAAATATCCTGAAGCCGAAATCGGTTCGCCCGCCTCAGACAGATGTCTGGTATCACCCATAATCTGTACACGGAAAGCCGCTTCACCCCTGGTACGCTCTTCGCAACCAAGCACGGTCACCGCCGTAGGCGCTACAAAAAATCCCTGCCAAAGAACAGGTGGTGCAATACCAAGCAAGTGGCTCATAATAACGAAACTCACACCAAGATGACAGAAGAACACTAACGTCGCATCACTGCTTTCTTTGACACGATACATTCCGCCTTCTTCTCTCTCATAACCGTATTCTTTTAAAATTGCATCAAAGCCTTCGCATACTTCACGGTAATGCTCTCCCATATTGCCGGATTTCATAAGTTCCGTTTCATACCACCTATTCTTATCGTGCAATTCTTCCTGCTTCGAGAAATAAGACGGCATAAAATCCCAGGCAATAATATCCTCGCCATTAAAAGGACTCTTTACGCGATAATAAAATTCCTGCAACCAAGGCAGTTCTTCCGCCTCACGTCCGCATTTCTTAAGCGATAAAGACGCCGTATCCTTTGCACGCCCCATCGGCGATACAAAGAACCTGTCCACCTTCCAATTCTTTACTCTTTCCGATAAAATCTCCGCTTCTCTCCAGCCCTTCTCCGTAAGCGAGTCAATTGAATAATCAGGCTCTGCATGTCTAATAAAAATAATCTTCACAACAATATCCTCTTTACATTTTCTTTCATTAAAAATTCATTCCCGGCTCTATAAAAGCTATTCTTCCAAACGAACCGTGATTTCTCCGGTTTTAAGCACTTTTACACTTCCGTCCGCTAATTCGACCATTAACCCGCCTTCCGAATCAATATCCAACGCTCTTGCCCGAATCAGCGCATCGCCTTCATTATAGCGAATTTCCTTACCAAGCACAACGGACATTTCGCGATACTCGTCCACGAAAGAACAATCTTTCAAATCCTTTGCGAAATCAAGCAAACCATTGACAATGCTCGCCACCAGTTCATTGCGTTCTACTGCATCTGCCTCTACACCAAATCCGCCTGCAATTCCCTGTAATTCTTCCGGGAATACTTCCGTACTTAAATTGATACCGATTCCCACAACCACAGCCGGCGTTTCCGCAGGATTCGCCTCCATTACAGCCTCAGTCAGTATACCACAAACTTTTTTATTTTTAAAATATAAATCGTTCACCCACTTAATTCCGACTTCTGCACCTAAATACTGCTTAAGTGCCTTAGCCACCACCACCGCAGTTGCCGTCGTAATGTGCACCGCATCTTCCAGACCACTCTCAGGTTGTAAAAGCAGCGACATATAGATTCCTGTCCCCTCCGGCGAATAGAAACTTCTGCCTCTTCGTCCTCTTCCGGCGGTCTGCTTATCACTGACAAAAATTGCCGGTGCTGTTTTGATCTTTTTCCACTGTCTTTTTGCCTCATCATTGGTAGAGTCGATACATTCAAAAACAGATATGCCTATTTCCTTATATTCTGATTTTAATTTTTCTCTAATCTTTTCTGCAGAGAGAATATTCATAGTTTTTCCTGCCTGTTAATAAATTCCCGATTGTGTTACTTATTCTTTTCTTCCGCAGCATCTGCGTTTTTCTTCTCATCACTTTCTACAGTTCCAGCCTCTTTGCGTTTGTCTTCGTTTTTCTCCACAGTATCACAGCCCACTCCAAGAAGTTCATAAACACATACGCCCTGCGATTTACCTTTTAATGGTATCTCGCCTATTTCCCGAACTATTACACGGTCTTTAACCCTTTGATAAATATCCTCGCTTATAAGCACTTGCCCACGCTTTGCATTAGACTCCAAACGCGCCGCCGTATTTACGGTATCGCCGATTGCCGTGTAATCCATACGGAAATTACAACCGATATTACCCACTACGGCTTCGCCACAATTGACACCCACACCAAACGCCACGCTCTTACCGAAACGCTCCAAGCACTTCTGCTCAAGTTCTTTCGCACCGGCGACAATATCCCAAGCCGCACACACCGCCTTGTATTCATAATCTTCCAAATCGAAAGGCGCATTAAATACAGCCATTGTAGCATCACCAATGAATTTGTCCAAAGTACCGCTGTTTTTAAAAATAGCGGTAGTGGTCAAATTCAAATATTCGTTCAAAATTTCCACAACCTCTGCCGGTTTCATGCTTTCGGACAAAGGTGTAAAACCGCGGATATCCACAAACAAAACCGCAATATCCCTGCTTTCACCGCCGAGTTCTACCTTATACCGACCGGATTTCATAATATCGTCCACCACCTGAGGTGCCACATATTTGCGGAATACAGAAGCAATTTTTCTTCTTTTTGCCCACTCATAAAGATAACCGCCTGCCAAGGCAACAACATAAGCAAATGCCAGCATCAAAGCCAGATAAAATCCCGGAATACTGATACCTGCCTTCGTAAAGAGAAAAATACCGCTAATTACCGTAGCAGCTTCTGCCAATATAAAAATTATGGTTCCCCATTTCAAATGCAATTTAGAGAAACCCACAAACATAGTCATCGCAATCAAAGCAAACGCAACTGAAACACCCAAACGATTGGCCGGCAAAGGAAATTGCTCATCCAGGAAGCTTTGAATCAGGTTTGCATTAATCTCCACTCCAAACATCTGATTATTGCTGTTGGGCACGGTAAACTGATCCTGAAGACCTGTTGCATAAGCACCTACCAACACAATACAATCCGTAAAAACTCTGGCATCCACTTTCCCTTCCAGCACATCAATCAGGGAAATGCTTTCATACTCATAAGGTTTGCCTGCATAATAAATCCACTGCACTCCATTATCATCCGTAACCGGTGATATTGGCGTCATATTAATACTCTCGCAATACTCTAAATAAATTTGGTAAGATAACGATGTATACTCCGTCACAGTTCCATCTGCACTCTTCACCTGCGTTACCGGCAGATAAGAACGGATTATACCATCGGAATCCGGCGAAGTATTGGCATAACCTATCGGTGTCACATCTCCTGTATAAGGCACTTCCACCTGCGACACATGCATATGATCCACATCAAATTCTCCATTCGGCAACATTTCCACCTGCGTATCGTATACAAGATGTGCTGCCAGAACCACATTGTCCCGTTCCTTTAATGCATTTAAGAAAACAGCGTCATCTTCCTCATCCATAGTTCCCATCAGCATAATATCAAAGCCTACTACCGCAGGATACTCGCCCAAAACATCCAAAATCTCAGCATAGGTACTTCTGGGCCAGGTGCCAAAAGGTCCCAAGGCTTCCATCGTTTTCTCATCTATGGCTATGATCTTAATTGTCGGATCCACAGCTCTTGGCTGCTGATATAATTTATCTTTATACAAAGAATCCAACGAATAAAAAACGTCCGTATAACAAAACGCAAATGTTAGTAAACCGATTAATAAAATCTCAATTGCAAGAACTAAATTTTTCTTCATGCAAATCTCCTCTTTTATCTTAACATCCAATTACTTTTCATTTCTTAAATTCTATGACAATATGCCTATTTTTCTATTCCAAATAATAGCATAAATTACCATAAGTGTCATTCTTTTCTTTTCACGCAAACGCTTTTATGATATAATTTATCCGGTCGGTTTCAGACACAGATATTGCTATAGGTTCAACATATTTTAGAAAGGGGAAAATATGGATACAACAAAGAAAGCATTGTCATCAGACGAATTACTTGAAAAGATATTTTACTACATGGAACGCCTTTTTGAAGAAAAGGAACTTTCCCAAACCTTACACCTTCTCACCGATTTGGGTAAAACCCTGGTGAATTCAGACCGAGCAAGTTTTTGGTTCTGGGATAAAAAAAATCATCAGATTTGGACTTTGGCCGCTTTGGATATCAGCAAAATTACCATTCCCGAAAACACCGGTTTGGTAGGCGCATCCATTATGAACAACGAATTGTTGGTAATTAATGACCCTTACAACGATCCCCGTTTCAACAGTGACGTAGATAAAAGTTCCGGCTATGTAACCAAATCCATTCTCACCGTACCGGTTACCAACTCGGAAGGCAAGGTCATCGGTGCGTATCAGGCCGTGAACAAATTGGATGAAAATGGTAACGATTCTGCTTTCACTGAAGCAGATATTAAACGTATTAAACTTGCAACTGCCTTTTGCGGAAGAACATTGGAATCCCATCTGCTTTACAGCGAAGCTACAGAAGATCAGCTGACAGGTTTAAAAAATCGTCGCGGTTTGTATACACACTACGAGAAATGCATTGTACCGATTCTTTCCAAGAAGAACGCGTCAATTATTATATGCGATATTGACCACTTCAAACGTGTCAATGACACCTGGGGACATAACGCAGGAGACGCAGTATTAAAGCATGTTGCCAATACATATTTAAGCCTTGTTGGCATTGATGATGGCGTATTCCGCTGGGGCGGCGAAGAATTCATTATGCTACTTCCCGGCAAGGATATGATGCAGGCTGTAGAATTTGCCGAACACTGCCGTCAGACCATCGAAGCATCTGTATGTCACTTCGAAGACCTTGACATCAAGGTGACTATGAGTTTTGGCGTTAGCGCGCTAAATCCCGAATTAACCACTGCAGAAAACGTACAATCTGCTGACGAAAAATTATATTATGCAAAATCTCACGGAAGAAATCGTGTTATTCACACAATTCCCGAAAGCGAATAAAACAATTCTTACTGCGGTTCCCCGGAACCGCAGTTTTTATTGCCTAATCCACGTGGGATTCTTTGGCGCGTACGTGTCCGATTCCCGTAACCCTGTAACATACTTACGCTCCCGTTTCCCGGAACTCCGTAACATGCTTACGCATCCACAACGGAAAATGATTATTTTGGCAGGCACGATTCTCCCTTTGGCTAATCCCCATTGTCCGAAAATAATTCCGCCACAACCGAGAATAATAATCCTCCTGCTCCGTAGCCAACAGTGCCTTTGTTTCCTCTTCTGTCAGAATACGCAAATAGCACTCCTCATCTTTCGGATGTACAATCGCCTCTCTATGGGTATCATCAATAATCATCCAGTTCTCCGACGGCATACGCTCCTTAAAATAACTTGCCACCGGCATAAGCACCCGACTTCTTGGCTCAAAATGTGCCACGTATAACTTATCATTCACGCAGTAAAACCGCAGAAACTCCCGAAAAGAATGTGCCTCCCTGCTTACCAGTTTACGGATTTCCCGAAACCTTATAACCTCGCGATACTGTACCATATCCAAGACCTTCGGTCCAAAATGAAATCCCAAAATCAATAACCGATACACGATATCCAAGGCATCTTCTTCGAAGGATAAAAGTGCATATGACATCTCCCAATATACCTGTGGCGATATCTTATGCCAAACAGCACCGCTGACCTTTTCAGCCTTACTTTCATCCGCATCTATATGAATATATTCATCAAATAAACCAAACTGTTCAACAGGCTCTACACATAACTTCACATTCTTATGTCCCATGCCGCTCGCCCAAGCCTCATATATGCAGGACAACATAGAATCATAATCGCTTTTACACGTATATACGTACATATTTACCTCTTATTCCACAAACACAACTCACAATCATAAAAAAACATTCAAGCGCTTGTATAAAGACTTCCACCCTTTTACCCAATTGCATAATCATCAAACAAAGACATCTGGTGATATTGGTTCCTGTGCACGATTTCCCAATTCTCCTTGCGGTTCACCACCGTAAGTTCCTTCGTAATGTACTGCTCCTCAATCGGCACCTTGTACATCATCTTGCCGCCACAGGTGATAAAATAATGCGCCCGCTTCAATACAACTCCCATCTTCTTCAATTGCTCATAATTCAAGGTTCCGTACCTGCGCGACTGCACAATGCGTTTTGCACTGGTGGGACCGATTCCCGGCACACGTAAAAGTGACTCAAAGGAAGCCTTCATAATCTCAATCGGAAACAGTTCCAAGTGCCTTAATGCCCAATCACATTTCGGATCCAGCTGTTCATTAAAATCAGGCTTCTCTTCCGTTAGCAACTCATCCGCCTGAAAACCGTAATACCGAAGTAACCAGTCTGCCTGGTACAAACGGTGCTCCCGTAATAACGGCACCGGCGTCCCAATGGCTGGCAAGGCCGAATCTTCATTTAAAGGCACATAAGCCGAATAGAACACTCTCTTCAAATCATAATTCTGATACAACTTCTGGGTTGTCTGTAAAAGCTCGTAATCCGTCTCATTTCCGGCTCCGATAATCATCTGGGTACTTTGTCCTGCCGGCGCAAAAGAACGCCTTAAATCACCATTTACGAAGCTTACAGGCAGTTCTTTCCTGCCAAATCCGCGTTCTTCCAATCTTTTCACATTAAAAATGCTGTTCTCAAGGTACCGGTTCCCCGTACTCCGTTCCATTCTCGCATCTTTCCCGCACGCAATCCTATGTAGCGCAATGGTATCCGAAATCTTCTCCATAGGATTCATAATTGTCTTAAAATTCTTATTGGGTGCAAACTTCTTAAGACTGTCCTCTGCCGCAAATTCCATATTAATACTGACGCGATCCGCCAGATATCCTGCCTTGGCAATCAACTCATCCGGCACTCCCGGAATCGCCTTAATATGTATATAGCCGTTAAACTTATACTCCGTGCGCAACTTATACAATACACGACACATTAACTCCATAGTATGCCCCGGACTCTTCACAACTCCGGAACTCAAAAACAGTCCCTCTATATAGTTTCTCTTATAAAATTCAATCGTCAGTTCACAAATTTCTTCCGGCGTAAAAGCAGCTCGCGGCACATCATTGGAACATCGATTAATGCAATATTTGCAATCATATATACAATGATTAGTCATCAGTATTTTAAGCAAAGAAATACATCTTCCATCCGACGCAAACGTATGACAGATTCCGGGCGCTGAACAATTCCCAAGCATCCCCTTCTGCCCCTTACGGTCCACTCCGCTTGACGTACATGCCACATCATACTTGGCCGCATCCGCCAAAATTTCTAATTTCTCTTCTGTTGTCATTCCTGTTCGTATTGTATACATATTTCACTTCCCTAACTTCGCCCTTACAATGTATTCCTACAGTATTACACCGCTCATTCCGTCTTTCATTTCTTAATTTAGTCACAAATACATTATACGAACATTTGTTCTGTTTTGCAATACTTTTTTTCGAATATTTGTTCGTGTTTTTTGTCCAGATGTAAAATATAAATATTCATCATATAAAACTTAATTCTATAAAAAAAGAATGCGCCCGCTTTGCCAACAACAAAACACACACATTCTTTTTATAATATTGGATTGTATAGTATCTTTTACTCCGCTACCCAATAAACATCGGTATCACCCGTGATTTCTTTGGTGAAATCAATATTCCATATACCGGAAGCCGTAGGCGACAAGCTGGGTTTCTGTGCAGTCTGTCCTGTCTGTACCGATTGAACACCAAACAACTTGCCATTTGCATAAAAGTAAACGTTATAGGTTGCATTCGCATCCAATTCTTCAATGAATTGTTCCAATTCTTCCCGGGTAATGGATAATGTATCACCTCTGTCTAAAATATCCTGTAAAGCCTCTAGAAACTGTCTGTTGTTGGTAGACAAAGGCAAATCTTCAAGATCCGCTCCGCTTAAGAAGAAACTGTCCGTACTGTCGTTTCCGATTGCCGCGCTCTCGCCGGCAGACACCATTCTCTCCTCACCACGCTGACCGTTCGGATGAATAAGTGTAACCAGAACATCCCCATCCATAACCGCCAACTGTACAATAGGCGCCTGGACTTCTTCCCCTGCAAGTTCCGGTTTCTCCGGCTCATAAATTCCCACACGGAATACAGTACCACGAACCGCCATAACAGAGTTCTGGGTCTGCACTTCGTAGGATGAACTCTCGCTGAGTTTATTTTCAAGCTGACAGGTAATTGCACCTCTGTCTAACTGAATCATCGTTTTACTGTCACGGGAAGTACCTTCCGCAACCATAGTGAGAATCGAATTCTGCTCCACATAGGCGTACTTATCGTCATCCATCTGCAGCACCAGCATACTGTTGGAAGCCACGCTGATTTTATCTCCGCTTTGCAGGGCCATTCCCGAATACACCTGAAGCTCTCCTACATTCTCACGTTCTACCGACGCTGTTCCTTCAATCTCAAGCACCTTAATTACGCGGTACGCATCCTCTTTGTTAAAAATCATAAGCAGGGCAACGACAACAATTGCAATTACAGCTATCGCGGCACTTCCGCCGATGATTAACTTTTTCTTTCCTGTCATCTGTCTTCCCCCTATTCCTTGCCGAAGGTTACTTCACCTTCCGAACTTGCATAAAAGCTTGAACCGCCGGCATACACCGTAGTATCCCCCGATTTCACCCAACCGCTTCCGGTCGGGAAATGATACTCTTCTCCGGTCTCCAAATAGTAGTCTCCTTCACCGACAATACCGTCTTTAAGCCAGGCAGGGCCAAAAATCATAGAAACCTTCGTCTCATTACCGGCCTCATCTTTTAGCACAATTACATAACTCATTCTGCGCATTCCTGTTTCCACCGCAAAGCTGTACCCACCATTTTCATCAGCGACTACTTCCATAACCTCGCCATTGACGGTAACCGTCTTGAAATGTTGATCAGTAAAATCAATCGTAACCAAATCCTCGTAGTATTCCTCACCATCCTGCATTTCAGTAAACGCCGGTGCATCCGCATCCACACGAAGATTTGCAATGGAAATCACGTCAGTCATTTCACCGGTTGTAATTTTTCTCAGATAAATACGAAGATTCGAGGTTTCCTCATCCACTGTATAGCTTTCTGTTGTGAAATGCTCACGATTTCCCACAGACATTTCATAACCGTCAGGTGGCGTTATTTCCACCTCGGATTTATACCAGCCATTGTCACCTTTCGTACCATCCAACTCATATGCAGGCGTAGGCACAGGTAAATAACTGATTCTGAAATTTGCAGTTCCCACAGCCTGGCCATAGTTGTCATTTTCAGGTAATGAAACTCTTACCAAATAATCACCCACTGCCGTAGGTTTTTGTGTGCTGTAAGTTGCATCCGATGCCCCTACCGCTTTGTATGTAACCGTCGCTTTGGAAACATCATTGGTAGAAGAAACAATCATAGGATTTGAGGAATTTCCGCCAAAAGTATAGCCGTTCATACTTACATTCACTATACCCGCACTCTTAGGTGCCGGTGCCGGAGTCGCCGGTTTGGGCTCAGGCTCGTCTTCAGGTAACACAGCCCATACGGGATATAGGGACATTGAACCGCTTCTGTCCATCAGACTATCACCCACTTCAAATGCAATTGAATGGGAACCGGGCGAAAAATCCCACCCCATCAACTCAGCATTTTCCTTGGTCAGTCCGCCCCATACCGTAGTTGCAGTTCCGCTCACAGGACTGTTTGCATCTGTAACAACGTAGTCCGTATGAACCACCGTGCCGTTTTCATCCATATATGTAACCTTGCATCCGCTGACCGTCTTAAGTTTAACGATTGCAAAACTGTTACTTGCATCAACATTTGCACCAGCAGGAAATTCACCGTTTTGCTGCTCCATCATATCCTCTACTTGATCATAGCTGTAAAAGTCAATCGTTTCCTTTACGCACAATCCGCCGGAATATTCAATCGTATATGTAGCATCGGTACCATACGTTCCCGAACATTCACCTGCATTCTCAATTGTTATATCAACTCCGCCATTACCCGGAAACACTTTTTGGTTCCATTGGTTGTTCAAATAAATTTGCCCGTATACGCCGCCGTTAAAACCAACACTGTCACCATATCCTACAAGAATTGAAGTGTCTGCACCGATTACATAAACTGTATTGTTCGGCGCCGCTTTGGCCACCATGGGTGGGTACAACAACCCTACCAGCAAAGTCATACTAATCACAGCTGCTAACAACCCTTTTCGCCGTTTCTTATAATCAATTCTTCCTTCCATATTTTTTCCTCCTGCTTTTTCCCTTTCGTCCGGATAAAACCGTAGTTTCATATACAATATACAATGCAATCATCACCGTCACCAATAATGCCCTGTATGTAAAAAAATAATGAATGTAGGTATGATTGGATACTACCAGAAACCTTATTACGGGAATAAAAGCAACAACTGCCAATATCCATATTTTATCATATGTATAACTACCGTTCCTTGTCATATACCAAAAGCTTCCTGCCGCGACTACCGCAATCAGGGTAATAAGCACTACCCTGCCGATTGTCATATTTTCCGTTCCCCAATACAGGCACCCTGCATTTCTCTGGAAAATTCCCAACAAACGCTGCCCTAAATCAGCTTTTTCATCTGCCATATTTAAAGTAATACTGACATCACCGCTCACTCGCTCCATTGCATGACTTGCAGAGTCAAGGAAGATATCTTTGCCAAGTGTCACCGCCGACAAGCCCCATTTCGCCAGAAACATTCCTACATATCCCGCGCACCAGCAAATACCGCTTTTAAATAAAAAGAACCAGTCTTTTTTTCTTTGCACCTTTCGCTCTGTCTGCTGTTCCTTCGATTCTTTTACCACGAGATAGTACATGGCAAAGGGCACCGTAAAAGTCAAAGTTT
>CAZQBM010000009.1:43511-47061 GCA_964591945.1 uncultured Lachnospiraceae bacterium
TTTCGGTAGTCAGGAAATCAAAATAGGCTGTCAGCATACCGATTGCCAGGAACGCCGCTTGGGCATTTTGTCTTTGTTGCATTTTCTTACATTGAATCAAAATTATCGTTGCCGCCGGTACTAAAAGAAAGATAAAAGCATATTCTATGCAGGTCAGCGCAAACACCCCGTTTACCAAAAGGAATGCGACCATATAAGCAACACCCAACACAACCTGCTTCTTACGGATTAACACGGTAACCAATGCCAGATTCAACAGAATTCCACCCCCGGCAATCATGTAGCGGATTATCTTAATATCCGTGAATAAAAGCATAAGACGGATAACGCCTGCCGAACCATGCCAATATCTGGAATAATTCTCCGTCTCCACATCTTCGCCCTGCATTTCCCGATAAAAGGACACATTCACATTTTCATCCGGCAAACTGTTGTAATCTGCCGAAATTACGGCGCGATAGTTACCGCCTTCACCCAGATGCCAGGCAATTCCTGTCGAAATACAATCCGCGTAATTGTCTATTTTAAAATTTTCAAACTTTCCCACCTTATTCTCAAACAATGCTTCGTTATAAAAATATTCAGCACTCTTCAATGCATTTGCCGAAACCGCCTCCTGCGGAATCATTGCCGTCGTCAACAAAAACAGCAAGCATATCAATACCGTACTTATGAAAATTGTGGGATAAAGAAGTAACGTTTTTTTCATGTTTTCAGCATATTCTCTTACATTCGTAAAGTCAATTATTTTTAAGAATATACGTACATTCATTGTGGCTTTTGCACAACGTTTTCATTTTCTTTCGTGCATTTTTTACAATAGCAAATGCGAATTTACCGTTCGTATCCTCCTTCCGTTCCTAACCACTCAAAAAAGCGCAATTCCATCTAAGAAATTACGCCTTTACTCCTTAAAACTTCTCTTATATCTGATATAAACTAACATGTATACTCCAGCTTCACATTACCTTCCATATCCTTCCAGGTAAATGTGGTACCTTCCCACATCATATAACCATGCCAGCTATCCTCTTTGGGAATAGACACAGAGCCCGGATTCATATAGACAAATCCGTCTTTCTTCACGCACTTAGGCACATGGGTATGCCCACAAAGAAGAATCTCACCATCGGCTAACTTCGGCGGATTGTTCTCGCCATATACGTGACCGTGGGTTGCGTATATGGTTACACCATCCATAGACAGAATTGCATAGTCTGCCATAACCGGAAAATCCAAAACCATCTGGTCCACTTCCGTATCACAGTTACCACGTACGCATAGTATGCGGTCCCTGTATTTATTTAAAAGTTCAATCACTGCCTTCGGATTATATCCCTCCGGCAAATCGTTTCTGGGGCCGTGGTAAAGCAAATCACCTAACAACAGTATTTTATCCGCTTGTTCACTTTCAAAGGCCTTAAAAAGGCTCTCAGCGTATTTTAACGATCCATGTATGTCTGATGCAATTAAATATTTCATAATATATTCACCTTTTTCGGTTTGAGAAACATTCCCCTCGCCGCTTGTTCCTATTTCAAATTTTTACTCCGTAAAATCAAAATACTTCTCCATTGCACTGTGACGTAAATGACGACAGTCATAATAATCTGCGTCTGTCACGCCGACCACCGTCGGGTCATAAGAACCAATTACCCGTACACCATACTGTTCAGCAAGTTCATTCGCGTACGCTTCCATTTCAGGAAGAATCGGATACTGCTCACCGCTAATACGTCCCCAAAGAGAAGGTGCAAAAGGGCAAAGATATAAATCTACTTCAATCCCCTGCTCTCTGTAATGTTTTATTAAAAGTTCAAAGTTCTCTTTCTTCTCTTCGGAAATATGCGCGCCGGGCGTCACATTCGCTTCCATCCAATAGGTGCGGGCATGTTCCACAACTGCTTCTTCCGTAACAGCTTCCTGACCAGCCCCGTATTGAATGCTGTAATCCGCTAAATATCTTGACTCCGCACACTCTTCACCTACAACCTGCCAACGGGGACCAAACGCTGCCCCTAAGCCGTTTTGCTTTAAGAATTCTACCGCATACTGGAAATAAGACACCGAAAACAACTGACTATAATCTCTCTGTAAACCGGTTGCAGTACCATCAGGCACGCTCATTTCCTGCCCCTGTAAAATGCCCTCCATATACAAGGCATAATCCATCAGCTTATCGTGTCTGCTGTCTCCTGCAATGACTTCCTCGTCAAAAAGCCTGGAATCAAAACAAATAATAATACGCTCGGGTTTTACACCATTAGCCTCCATAAGGCCTGCCGTCGCCATAAAATCATAGTAATCCGCAGCCGACATCGCAAGGTTATAAAAACTCTCCTCACCCGTCATATCCTGCTGTATGGTCAACGCAAGACTGGGTCCCAATGCCACACAATCCACATCCTTTGGCATCTGCTCAATCAGTAATTTACAAATCTCCCGTTCATCACTATTATTACTGAGAATCTGCACCGAATCACCATTCAGAATCGCTTCCGTCAAATCATCATAGAAATAATGGAATTGATTTCCCGGGTCCACTATGTAATTTGTCCCTGTCAAAAGCAACAGAAAGAGCAAGAGAAACGCAATCAGCCCCATCCATTTCTTTTTGTTTGATTTCATATATGTTCTCCCACACACAACGCCTTGCGGCATCGGCTTTTATCCTAAAACTGAAAATAAATAAATGAGGATGTGCCCACCATTCCGTAAAGCAAAATCAACAACAACACCGCATACAGAAAGCCCCAGCGAATTAGGAAGAAACGATTCTCCAACCACTGCGTCACGGACTTCTTCCTATAGATAAAATAATCCACTACAAACAACGCCACAACACACACTAGAAGCACCAGAAGCTTACCCATACCAATGCCCGCTTCTGACAAAAGCCCCCTAATGTTAGGATTCTGTAGCATATTCTTAAAAATACATCCCAGCGCTTTTACACCGTCTGTCACACTTTCCGTGCATATAAACACCCAGCAAATGCAGATTAAGAACGTGGTTCGCACACTCTGGAATACACGAAATACGAGGTTTGTATCTTTGATGCGAAGCAGTTCTTTTAACTTCTTGAACTGTGGCTCAAAAAAATCGCCTACAATCAGATAGAAGCAAGGAATCGCCGCCGAAGCCACGAAGAAATAAAGAATTCCGCCATGCCACAAACCAAGCAAAAACCAAACCAATAGAATCGACAAATACGAAGGAATCTTTTTGCCTGCTTTTTTACCAAATTTCTTTTTAAGACTTTTACCCATATTGACAAAGGTCTTAGTTTTCAATACAGGATACATTACGTAATCCTTAAACCATGCGCCCAGGGTAATGTGCCAACGACGCCAGAATTCTGCCACAGTCTGCGAAAAGAATGGTGCCTGGAAATTCTCCGGCAACACAATGCCATACATTCTTGCTGCACCGATTACAATGTCCATACACCCCGAGAAATCGGTATACAACTGAATTGCATAGCAACCCATAGTGCTATGGGTTGCTATGCAATTCAGTTGTATACCGATTTCTCGGGGTGTATGGACAT
>CAZQBM010000010.1:0-46295 GCA_964591945.1 uncultured Lachnospiraceae bacterium
GGTAACAACCAAAACCTGTGCTTATACCAACCATACTATTATGTCTGAAGCTTTGGAGAAGTGGCCTATCGAATTATTCAGCCGCCTTCTTCCCAGAATTTATCAGATTATTGAAGAAATTAACCGTAGATTTATCTGTGATATCGAAGCGAAATATCCCGGAAACCAGGATAAAATCCGTAAAATGGCTATCATTTATGACGGTCAGGTTAAAATGGCTCACCTTGCAATCGTTGCAGGCTACTCTGTAAACGGTGTTGCAAGACTTCACACCGAAATCTTAAAGAACCAGGAATTAAGAGATTTCTATGAGATGATGCCTGAGAAGTTCAACAACAAGACCAACGGTATTACACAGAGAAGATTCCTTCTTCACGGAAATCCCCTTCTTGCAGACTGGGTAACAGATCACATCGGTGACGAATGGATTGTTGATCTTCCCAAGATGGAAGGTCTTAAGGTTTATGCCAAAGACAAAAAGGCTCAGGCTGAGTTCATGAACATTAAATATCAGAACAAGGTTCGCCTTGCAAAATACATTTTAGAGCACAATGGTATTGAAGTAGATCCTCGTTCTATCTTCGACGTACAGGTTAAGAGATTACATGAGTACAAGAGACAGTTGCTCAACATCCTTCATGTAATGTACCTTTACAACGAATTAAAAGAACATCCCGATATGGAATTCTATCCCAGAACATTCATTTTCGGTGCTAAGGCAGCAGCAGGATACCGTAATGCGAAGCTTACAATCAAGTTAATCAACGCAGTTGCTGATGTAATCAACAATGATAAGTCAATTAACGGCAAGATTAAGGTTGTATTTATCGAAAACTACCGTGTATCTAACGCAGAGTGGATTTTTGCGGCAGCAGACGTTTCTGAACAGATTTCCACTGCATCCAAGGAAGCATCCGGTACAGGTAACATGAAGTTTATGTTAAACGGTGCCCTTACATTAGGAACCATGGATGGTGCTAACGTTGAAATCGTTGAAGAAGTTGGTGAAGACCATGCATTTATCTTCGGTCTTTCTTCAGACGAAGTTATCAACTTTGAAAACAACGGCGGCTATAATCCTATGGAAATCTTCAACAACGATCAGGACGTACGTAAGGTATTGATGCAGTTAATCAACGGAACTTATTCTCCCGATGATACAGAGAGATTCCGTCATCTTTACAACTCACTTCTTAATACCGAAAGTACTTCTAAGGCTGACACATACTTCATTTTGAAGGACTTCAAGTCTTATGCGGCAGCTCAAAGAAAAGTAGAAGAAGCATACAAGGATGAAGCAGGTTGGGCAGAAAGTGCTATTTTAAACGTTGCTTGCTCAGGTAAGTTTACTTCTGACAGAACCATCCAGCAGTATGTTGATGAAATATGGAAGCTTGATAAGGTTGTATTAAAGAAATAATGAAAAACAAATCGAAGACAATATGCATATTACTGGGCATTGCAGTAATGTGCATATTGCTTTGCTTATTAGTAGCAAAGCTTTATAAAAAACAAGTAAATACCGTGGATTTTATTCAACCGGACCATGTCAGGGAAGAATATCTTGTGATTGAGGGCTTGGAAAAAGAGTATGAATTGCTTTTTATTACAGATACTCATGTGATTGTGCAGTCGGAAGATGATGATGCGCAGGTAACTGCTAATGCGGAAGTAAGATTTCCTATTTTTGCGGATGCGGCAGGGGTTTCGGCAACGGAGCAGTTTCCTTATTGGATGGAATATGCTAATGAACGGGAAGTGGATGCTGTATTGTTTGGCGGAGATATCATTGATTATCCGTCATCTTCCAATGTGGAATTCTTAAATGAAAATCTTTCCGGGCTTGAGATGCCATATCTCTATACATTAGGTAATCACGATTGGACTTACCCATGGGAATATATGACTGAAAAGGCTAAAACAGAATATATCCCCACTCTGCAGCCGATGATTACCGAAGATGGTATCATTCAGGTACTGGATATGGGAGATTTTCTGGTGGTATCCGTGGATAACAGTTCAGGTCAAATCAATCCGGAGTCATTGGAACGGTATGAGGAGATTCTGGCGCAAGGAAAACCTGTTATTGTAATGATTCATGTACCATATGCAACACAGCAATTACTGGCAAAAGATGAAATATTATGGGATTCGCCCGTAGTAATAGGTGCAGGAAACTATGGCGGTATTTATCCATCAGAGGAGTCGACGGCTTTTATAGAGGCGACAACAGCAGAGGACAGCCCGGTAATAGCGGTTTTAGCAGGGCATGTTCACTTTTATGATAAAGATTATATAGACGGCGAGAAACCGGTAATTCAAATTGTAGGTAACGCGGGTTTTGTGCGAAGCGGAATTGTTTTACACATAACCGGTGATGAAATAAAAGAGGAGGACTCAGAATGATTCAGTTAAGCAACAGCGGTGCATATCTTATTAACGGTACCGAGCTTGTGTATGACAATGCCGATGCGGCAGCAATCATTGCACAGAAAACCGGTAAGAATGTAACCGAGGCAGAAGCAAGAAAAGAAACCATCGCTTATGGAATTTTAGAAAGCCATAATACTTCAGGTAATATGGATAAGTTAAAAATCAAATTCGATAAGCTTACATCCCACGATATTACTTTCGTAGGTATTATCCAGACCGCAAGAGCGTCAGGACTTGAAAAGTTCCCCATTCCTTACGTACTTACCAACTGCCACAATTCACTTTGTGCGGTAGGCGGTACGATCAATGAAGATGACCACATGTTTGGTCTTTCTTGTGCAAAGAAGTACGGCGGTGTTTATGTACCCCCTCATCAGGCAGTTATCCATCAGTTTGCCCGAGAAATGATGGCAGGCGGCGGCAAGATGATTCTTGGTTCCGACTCACATACACGTTACGGTGCATTGGGTACCATGGCTATGGGTGAAGGCGGTCCCGAGCTTGTAAAACAGCTTTTAAATCAGACATATGACATTAACATGCCCGGCGTTGTAGCAGTTTATATGACAGGCGCGCCTGCGAAGGGTGTTGGTCCTCAGGACGTTGCCCTTGCAATTATCGGTGCAGTATTTGCAAACGGTTATGTTAAAAATAAAGTAATGGAATTCGTAGGCCCCGGTGTTGCATCATTAACACCTGACTTCCGTATCGGTATTGACGTAATGACTACTGAAACAACCTGTCTTTCATCTATCTGGCAGACAGATGCCCAGGTGGAAGAATTCTACGAGATTCACGGACGTAAGGAAGAATACAAGGAGTTAAATCCCGGAGCGGTGGCATACTATGACGGCGTAATCACTGTTGACTTATCTGCTATCAAGCCTATGATTGCTATGCCTTTCCATCCCAGCAACACTTATACCATCGATGAGTTAAATGCTAACCTTATGGATATTTTAGATGATGTTGAGAAGCGTGCGGCAGTAAGCCTTGACGGCGCTGTGGATTACACCTTAAAAGATAAGGTTCGTAACGGAAAGCTTTACGTAGATCAGGGTATTATCGCAGGTTGTGCCGGCGGCGGATTTGAGAACATCTGCGCGGCTGCGGACATTTTAAAAGGCAAATTTATCGGTTCCGACGAATTTACTTTAAGCGTATATCCCGCATCTATGCCCGTATATATGGAATTAGTGAAAAACGGTTGCGCAGCAACCATTATGCAGTCCGGTGCTATTATGAAGACTGCATTCTGCGGACCTTGCTTTGGTGCCGGAGATACACCTGCAAACAATGCATTAAGTATCAGACACTCAACCCGTAACTTCCCGAACCGTGAAGGTTCTAAGCTTCAGAACGGCCAGATTTCTTCTGTTGCCCTTATGGATGCACGTTCTATCGCTGCAACAGCGGCTAACAAGGGTATCCTTACTTCTGCGGCTGAATTTGACGGTGATTTAAGCAAGTACAAATACTACTTTGACAGCAGCATTTATGCAAATCGTGTATACGATTCCAAGGGTGTGGCTGATCCTAGCGTGGATATTAAGTTTGGTCCCAACATTAAGGACTGGCCTGCAATGTGTGAATTAACAGACGACTTACTTCTTAAGGTAGTATCTGAAATTCACGACCCCGTAACCACAACCGATGAGTTAATTCCTTCCGGAGAAACTTCATCCTTCCGTTCCAATCCTTTGGGCTTGGCTGAATTTACACTTTCCAGAAAAGACCCTGCTTACGTTGGCAGAGCCAAGGAAGTGCAGAAGGCTGAGAAGGCAAGAGAAGACGGCAAGTGTCCTGTAGAAGAAGTTGCTGAATTAAAAGCAGTATACGATACCATTGAAGCAAACTTCCCCGGCGTGGAGAAGAAGAACATCGGTATCGGTAGTACAATCTTCGCAGTAAAACCCGGTGACGGTTCTGCTCGTGAGCAGGCTGCAAGCTGCCAGAAGGTACTTGGAGGCTGGGCAAACATTGCCAACGAATATGCGACCAAGAGATATCGTTCCAACTTGATTAACTGGGGTATGCTTCCCTTCTTAATTCCCGAAGGCGAGCTTCCTTTCAAGAACCTGGATTACATCTATGTACCCGGTATCCGCAAGGCAATCGAAGATAAGACTGAGATCATCAAGGCTTACACAATTGCTGACGGTAAGACCACAGAATTCGAACTTAAGGTTGGCGAATTAACCAACGAAGAGCGCGAAATTATTCTGAAGGGCTGCTTGATTAACTACAATAGAATTTAAAGCACATAAGGAAAAAGAAAGCGCCTGCGAAGCAGGCATTTTCTTTTTCCAGTGCTTTACCGACAGAACCATAGAGTAGCACAACGTGCTACGGCAGTTGCAAAGCAACTGGGTTCTGGAGGTATTTTATTTCGTGTCAATCTGTTTATTATTGGTAAAAACCTATTTATTTTTATAAAAAAGTGTGTTATCTTAAGCTTACAAAATCTAAACGCAACAAGGTAGCGGATGTGTTCAAGGGGATACATACTATTAGACATGGATGCGACTTTGTTAAGTCGATAATCCGCTTCGGGTGGAGGTCAATTTTTTAAGGGGCCGATGGAGCGGTGTCACTTTCAACTGTTGAGGTTTCTGTTGTAACCAATAACAAAGAAAGTGACATTTCTGTGAATTCTGTAGCAGGAGCAACAATAGGGCGAAGTCGACATTGTGACGGACGTTTCTTAGAGGCTTGGGGTTCATTCGAAGTAGGGATAAACGACTAAAGATTATATGTTTGTTACAGGAGTGATTTATCAGTAATGTAACGGACACCAATTGCATATATTATAGTGTTGACAGACAGATAGCTACCTTAGTGTAGCGAATGCGAGTTAATTAATAATATGTGGATTTGGAAAGAAGGATAAAATTGAAAAAGTTGGAAAAGGAAGCGGTATTGAAAGAACGTATGATTCTGGTCGGTGCAGTTTCCTTTTTCATTTTTATTTTACCTTATATATTGCATTTGGCGATAAACGGAATTCAGCCGGCAATGAATGAAGACGTCGGTGGAATTGAACAAACAATTCAGGTAGATGTGGATGGCAGAACGGTGAGTATTTGCCTGGAGTCATATTTGGTCGGTGCACTTGCAAGAAGCACGGAACCCGAATATAGGGATGAAACCCTGAAAGCAGTGGCGGTTATTTTGCGAAGCAATGCCGTGTGCGCAATTACGGAAGAACGGCCGGTGGCAAGAGAAAGCTTTTATACGGATGCACAACTTCGGATTCTCTGGGGTGTAGAATACGAAAATAATATACAACGATATCAGGACGCGGTGAAAACCACGGAAGGTATCGTTATTTTTTATGGCGGAGAGATTGTGGAGGTGCCCTTTCATAAGATAAGCGCAGGAGAAACGCGAGATGGTGAAATTCTTGCGCCATACCTGCCCTATGTGAAGTCCGTGTCCTCTGCGGAAGATATGTATGCGAACGGATATTATGTGACAATGAAAATTGAAGGGGAGATTCTGGGCGAGGATTTCACAATTTTATCACAGGACCGTTTGGGATATGCCTTGGCCGTTAAAGTAAAAGGTAAGGAACTATCCGGTGAAGAGTTTTGTAGGAAGTACGGCCTTCCTTCCGCTTGTTTTGAATATGATAAAAAAGAAGATTTTTATATTTTATATGTGCGGGGAAAAGGTCATGGTTTCGGGTTAAGCATATATGGTGCAGATGCTTTGGCCGGAAAAGGACGAAACTTTGGAGAAATTTTACAATATTATTATCCGGGCATTGAAATTCGAAAAGAAAACCGAGAAGAGATTCACGCGTAGCTTTTTTCTTTTATTATGTATAATCGTTTCCAAAACGGAAAAAATACCTTTATCTTAAGTGTTTTTATGACACGGAAACGAGGTTCCTATGAGAAGAAAAAAGAATAATTTTGGAAAAGAAAAAATAATTATGATTTCCGCATCTGCATTTGTGTTGACAGCTTTGACCATGGCGGGTGTCTATGTGAGAGAGCAAAGCAAGGACAATGGTGAATATCGCGTAGACTTAAGCGAACTGGACGGCCAAAGCGTAGCGGATAAAACCAGTGAAATTGCACAGAATCTTGGCGTAAATCAGCAGGATTTGATTGTAGCGGATGATTTGGATGCAGACCCTGACTTCTGGGAAGTGGATTCTCCGGGCGTAGAGGCTGAACTTGCCGGAAATACGAATGAGAAAGTAACTGCCGAGGAAGCTGGCGAAAATAATATTAACATAGCAGAAGATGCTGCTTTGGAAGAGGATGCAGTGCATTCCGAAGGCGATGAGGTGCAGACGCAGGAAGCGGGCGCAGAGCAGGTGATTATCGCAAATTATAATTTCCCGGCAGAGCAGGCACTCACCTGGCCGCTGTACGGTGATTTGATTATGAACTACAGTATGGATAAGACGGTTTATTTTAAGACACTTGGACAGTATCGTTATAACCCGGCACTGGTAATTAAGGCAGAAGTCGGAACAAATGTCATCTCTTCCGCAAACGGCATTGTAAAAGAGATATACAACAATAAGGAAGTGGGAAATGCAATTGTTTTAGACATTGGAGAAGGTTATGAACTTACCTACGGTCAGATGAATAATATCGCCGTTAAGGCGGGGGACGTGGTGGAAACAGGCACTTTCTTAGGAACCGTGGCAGAGCCCAGTGTATATTATAGCAGTGAAGGCAGTAACCTTTATATGAAAATGACAAAGGATGGGGTCCCTGTGAATCCCATGGACGTTTTACCATAAAATGCTTATTTCCAAAGGTGACTGCTTTGGCGTTACCTGACATTCATTATAGTGTTGTACGTTTCTGGCAGGCCGGAACTCTCCTCTTCCGGCTTGCGTACATAAAAGGGATGATTTTAGCACTTTAATCAAAAAAAGCAAAAAAATATTGCATTTGCACAAGGGGTTGTTATATAATAGCCGTGGATTAAAGGCATTTTATTTATTTTTATATAAGGAGGACACTAGAATGTCATACGTTGATGAAGTCATTGCTATGGTCGTTGAGAAAAACCCCGCACAGCCTGAGTTCCATCAGGCAGTAAAAGAGGTTCTTGAATCTCTTCGTGTTGTAGTGGAAGCAAATGAAGAAGCATACAGAAGAGATGCTCTTCTTGAAAGAATGGTTACACCTGAAAGACAGATTCTTTTCAGAGTACCCTGGGTTGATGATAAGGGACAGGTTCAGGTAAACAACGCATTCAGAGTACAGTTTAACAGTGCTATCGGACCTTACAAGGGAGGTATTCGTTTACATCCTTCCGTAAACTTAGGTATTATCAAATTCTTAGGTTTTGAACAGGTATTTAAGAACTCTTTAACAGGCCTTCCCATCGGTGGTGGTAAGGGTGGTTCTGACTTCGATCCCAAGGGCAAGTCAGACAGAGAAATTATGGCATTCTGCCAGAGCTTTATGACAGAGCTTTGCAAGCATATCGGTGCTGATACTGACGTTCCCGCAGGTGACATCGGTACAGGTGCAAGAGAAATCGGTTACATGTACGGACAGTACAAGAGAATCCGCAACGTATACGAAGGTGTACTTACAGGTAAGGGACTTTCTTACGGTGGTTCCCTTGCAAGAAAGGAAGCTACAGGTTACGGCTTATTATACTTCACTAAGGAAATGTTAAAGGCTAACAACATGGATATCGCAGGCCAGACTGTTGCAGTTTCAGGTTCAGGTAACGTAGCAATCTACGCAGCTGAAAAGGCTACACAGATGGGCGCTAAGGTTGTAACCGTATCTGACTCTACAGGTTGGATTTACGATCCCGAAGGAATCGATATCGAACTTTTGAAAGAAGTAAAAGAAGTGAAGAGAGCAAGATTAACAGAATATGCTGCTGCAAGACCTTCTGCAGAATATCATGACAAGAAGGCTGAAGGCACAAACCAGTGGACTGTTAAGGTTGACATCGCTCTTCCTTGTGCTACACAGAACGAATTGCTTCTTGAAGATGCTAAGAACCTTGTTGCTAACGGCGTTAAGGTTGTTGCAGAAGGTGCTAACATGCCTACTTCAATCGAAGCAACTGAATATCTTCAGGCAAACGGCGTAATTTTTGCACCCGGTAAGGCTGCAAATGCAGGTGGTGTTGCTACATCAGCACTTGAAATGAGCCAGAACTCTGAAAGACTCAGCTGGACTTTCGAAGAAGTTGACGAGAAACTTCAGGGAATCATGGTTAACATCTTCCGTAACCTTGATGCAGCTGCTAAGCAGTACGGTATGGAAGGCAACTATGTTGCAGGTGCTAACATCGCAGGCTTCTTAAAGGTTGTTGATGCTATGACTGCACAGGGTATTGTATAGTCTTTGTCAAAAGAAAGTGCAATTGTATAGTTTGAATTGAATGTATATTTTAAAAACCGGAAATGCATTAATTTGCATCTCCGGTTTTTTTGTTGTTTGTGTTCTTATTTACGTGTTCTTTTAAAATCATATTAATATATTGGCTGAAAGAACGGTCATCTGCTTCTGCCAAGTTCTTGAGTTTTTCAACGATATCCTCATCTAAAGTAATGCTGACTTTTGTTTTTAAGGGTTTCATTTTTATCACCTGCCTTCTTATATGTAACATACCATTATGTGCGATAAAATATTGAAAAGTAGTATTAAGTATGATAAAGTAGGATAAAAGAAGAAAAATTATATATCAGAGAAAGGTGGAAAAATGAATGAAAAAAAAGTTGTTTTGGGTTGTTATGTTAATTTTAAATGCACTTGTTTTGACAGGATGTATAACAGATAATGAGATATCAGAGTCTATAAGTACGGAAATGATATCCGAAGAAAATGAAAAAACTTCGGAAGATTTTTCTGTGGAAACGATAAGTGACAGTGAAGAGAATGTAGATTTTTCAGAGGTAGATGAGCGTACAGATGAAGAAAAAATTGAAGAGATTATGTCCGGAACTTATGAAAATATGCCGGAAGTAATTGATTCAATGAAGGCGGTCGAGGTTTCTGAACCTAAAGTAATTATATTTGATATTGAATCTGGGACAATACAGGTTTATTCCGACGGTGATTCTGTTGTGGGAAATAATAGTGCTGTATTTATTTATAGTCCTGTTAAAATAAAAAAAGTTGTATCCGGAACAACCGAGGCAAATCCAATTGATACAAGATACGATTATTCCTATGGTTTAGTCATAGGCGAAGGATATGAAAATTTGGAAGTGTCTTTTACCATTATTGATTTTTATAATAACGAATATGAATTTACTTTTTATTATACAAGTGAATAGATCAAAGCAATTTGCAGTAGAATATTATTGATATTCATCATTAGAAAACTCTCGGAAGCCAACGATTCCGGGAGTTTTTGTTAATTCATTTTTATGATTTTTACACTTGACAATATAGGATATATCCTATATCCTAAAAATATAAAAAAGGAGGTGACCGGTTGCCTGTAATATCAAGATTTCGGGGAATTATTCTTAGAATGTACTTAAGACAAAAGGAACATAATCCGCCGCATATTCATGCACAATATGGAGATTCGGTTGGGCTATTTTCTTTGGAGAACGGTGAGATGTTCGAAGGCGATTTAGATAAAAAGATGAGAAGTTTTGTGACGAATTTTATCGTTTACTATAAAGAACAGTTATTGGAGATGTGGAAGACGCAGAAGTTTGCTATGCTGGATCCGATTGAATAAGGAGAGATAATTATGATGAATAAGATTGTTTCGGCTGTTGTAAAAGATGATTTTTCACTGGAAGTAGAATTTATGGGCGGTGATGTGAAGAAATATAATATGGATTATATGTTAGATGTGTTTCCGCAGTTTCAGGTCCTGAAAGATAATCCCAAATTATTCGGTGCCGTTAGGGTAGATGTCGGTGGTTATGGTGTATCTTGGAATGATGACTTGGACATAGATGCGCAAACTTTATGGGAAGAGGGCGTTTTAGTTGAGATGCCAAATAAAGAGGAGCCGGATGTAAATAGACTTTTGGCATATCATTTGTCTGCGGCTAGAGAAGCAACCGGGATGACACAGAAAGAATTAGCAGAGAAGACAGGTATCTATCAGGCAGATATCAGTAGAATTGAAAGAGGTCTGGCAAATCCGTCCGTATCTACATTGAGGCGATTGGCAGAAGGGATGAATATGAATTTGGTTATCGCTTTTGAGTCGAAGAATAATGTATTGGTGTAGGATATTTGCTGACAATGCAGAAGAATATGTGTAATACTTATAGAGACGTATATGGTCATTTAAACAAATTAATTTCCCCTTTTTTCTTTTCAATATAAAGCAACTGTAGTATAATTACTTTTATAGATTCCATAGGGGAAAGCGGAATCATATAATTTATTATCGGGAAATACAGTGTAAAGGAGAGGGGACTATGAAAGTACGTAAAATCAGTATTTTTAACCAGTTGTTTATTTGGCTTGCAATCCTGTTGCTTGCGGGCAATGCAGTGCTGGGTATTGCGGCTTACAAGCGTTCGGAATCTGCGTTATTCGGGCAGATTCAAACCAATGTAAAAAACATTGCCCAGTGTGCGGCAATGAACGTCAGCGGAGATTTGTTAAAAGATATTCAGTCCGGTGATGAAGGAAGCGATGCTTACAATACAATTATTGATGAATTGGCATTGTTTAGAGATAATGCAGAAATCGAATACATATATACCTTACGTCAGGTGGGTGAAGAACAGTTTATTTTTGTTGTAGATTCCGACCCGGAAGAACCGGCGGCTATCGGTGATGAATGTGAGGCAACGGAGGGGCTTGTTATTGCTTTCTCTGAAGCGGTTACGGCAGCGGATGATGAACCGTTTACGGACGAGTGGGGTAGCCACGTGTCTGCATACAGTCCGGTTTTTGACGGCGATACTGTTGTAGGTGCGGTTGGTGTTGATATCAGTGCTAATTGGATTGATGAGCAGATTACGGCGCTTCGTAACCTGGTTATCATTGTATTTGTTGGAACCTATGCGGTAAGTCTTCTTCTTTTGGGCCTTTTGATGGGCAAGTTCAAACGCGGAATGAAGAAGTTGAATTATAAGGTAAAAGAGTTGTCCGGCGGTTCCGGTGACTTAACCAAGGAAATAGATATCTACAGCGGCGATGAATTGGAAGTAATTGCAGGCAATATGAATGCATTTATTCGCCAGATTCGCGAGCTTGTAAAAGAAGTAGCGACTTCAACGGAAGAAATTCTGGTTACCGGTGATGAGCTAAAAACCACAGTGGACGAAAATACCCGCATTATGTCAGGTATGAACACTGAAATTGAAGATATCAGCGTCAATATGGAGAAAAGTGCTACGTCCAGTAAAATTCTTTCAGAAAGTCTTTCCGAAAGTGCAGAGCAGGTGGCTGCTTTTGCAAGGAATGTAGACGCTATTTGCCGGATGGTACAGCAGGCTAATTCCAATGCACAGGTGACTTCCGCACGGGCGGTTGCCAATCGTCAGAATGCAATGAATTCCATCAGCGAGTTGCAGGGCAGAATGGAGCAGGCCGGTGAAGATGCACAGCAGATTATGCGTGTAAAACAGATTGCGGAAGAAATCGGTCTTATTGCAAATCAGACCAGAATGTTAAGTTTAAATGCACAGATTGAAGCAGCAAGAGCCGGTGATGCAGGTCGTGGTTTTGCGGTAGTTGCAACAGAAGTTGAGAACTTAAGTGATCAGATTGACCGTGCGGTTGCGGAAATTAATGAAATTAACGGTCAGGTGCAGTCCGCGGTAGGCGAGCTTACTGCTGTCTTGGAAGAAATGGTTCGATTTGTATCCGAAGATGTTGCTGCAGACTATGATTCCTTTGCAGCCTTGGGCGAAGAATACGGAGCAACTACGGAAACCATTGGTACTCAGATGACTGAAATTGGAAATCAAAGCGCATATATTTCGCAGAACATTGCAGGTATCAATGCTGATGTTCAGAATATTGCAACCACTATTTTTACAACGGCAGAAGAGGCAAATGACCTTGCACGCTCTACCGGTGTGATTGCTGAAAGTTTTGAGAACTTAAGCGAGACTTCCCGTCAGAATTCCGAGCGTTCCGAGAAACTCAGCGCACAGGTAAAGAAATACACGTTTTAATTGTGCTACGGAGTTTTAGAAGCAATATGATTTTATATAATATTTTAATATGATTTATTAAGGCCCTTGCGGAAACGACAGATGCCCGAGATTCGGGTGGAGGTCGGTTCCTTGCAAGGGCTTTTTAATTTAGTTCCAATTGATTTAATTTATAAAAACCTGATACAACCTTGATACATTTTTATAGCAGAATTAGGATGAAAAAGACTTCTTTTATGCAGAAAAGTGATATACTGAATGAGAGGTAAAACGTTGACTTCATAAATGCCTGATGATAAAGGTACGAAGAACGAAACCGGAGAGGAAACACTATGTTAAAAATACTCATCGCCGAAGACGAAGAACCCATTGCAAATCTTGTAAAAGTGAATTTGACCAAAGCCGGCTACGCCTGTGTCTGGGCGCAGAATGGTATGGAGGCAGCAGATTATATGATGAATGAAAGCTTTGATCTGGTGCTTTTGGATATAATGCTTCCTGGCATCGATGGTTACGAGTTGCTGGACTATGCGAAGAAACTTAATTTTCCGGTGATATTTCTGACTGCTTTGGGAAGTACGGAGCATAAGGTTAAGGGACTTCGTATGGGTGCTGACGATTATTTGCCGAAACCTTTTGAAATTGTGGAGTTGTTGGCAAGAGTGGAAGCGGTTTTACGGCGATACAACAAGTCGCAACAGGTTATTGAGGTACACGACATTGTCATCAACGAAACTTCCCGGTCCGTGCGAAAAGGAGACGAGGAAATCGCGCTTACAATGAAAGAGTTTGACTTGCTTCTTTTATTTGTGCAAAACAGAAACATTGCCCTGTATCGTGATGCTATTTATGAGAGCGTTTGGGGCGGTGAATACGGCGAGCAGAGCCGCACGGTGGACTTGCACGTGCAACGACTGAAAAAGAAACTGAAGTGGGAAGATAAAATCGTTGCGGTGTACAAAGTGGGATATCGTTTGAAAGTATAGTATGAAGGGTTGAAAACGAAGTAAATTCCCGAAAACAAGGATTATCCTTTTGAGAAACGTATTTCTGACGGAGATTAAAGAATGAAATTTGCAAATAAACTGTTTTTAATAATGACAGCCCTGCTGACCGTAATTTTTACGGTGTTCGGCATCTGGATGCTTTCGTCTTATTTTACCAAGGCGATTGCAAGGGAGAAGGACCGCGCCAATGCGGAAAGCAGTATGTTCCAGCTGATGTTTGAGAGTGCCTATGCGCCTATGGAAAGCTATGGTGTGGATTACGCTACCCGCAATGTAATGGAAAACATTGCTTTTGGTATTGAGCGAAACGGGAGTCTTTGTTTGGTCTGGGATGATAAGAGCGACTATTATTGTAACGCGGGCATCAACAGCGGACTTGCCGATGCAATCAGAAAGGTGGGTAACCGCTTACATCCGCAGGTAATAAACAGTGAGGCCAAAATGGATATCTACTCTCAGCAGTATGAGTATACCTATGTGGCGGAGATAGAGTTGCAGGAAGAGGCAATGATGTATCTGCCGAATGAAAGTCCTATCTATGTGGAAGAGCAAAAAGGTGGTGTGACGGTCTACCGTGAGATGGGAAATTACGCAGTTGCCATCGAAAAGATAGGAGAAGAGTATTATATTATTACCGTCTGTAAATCAGATGTAAGTGAGGACGGCATCTACCTTGGAATGTGCCGAAACATTACATCGATATATCAGGAACGACAGGATTTGGTTGTCAGATATTGTATTTCCTTGGGAATTCTTCTTTTGGTGGGAAGTACGATTATTTTCCTTTTATCCCGCTATATTACCAAGCCGATCCGTAACCTTAACACTGTGGTAAATCAGATTACCGGCGGTAATTTCGAGAAACGTTGCGAGGTAAAATCCAACGATGAAATCGGTACTCTGGCGGAGAATTTTAACCAAATGACCGATGCGATCGTGGACCATATGCATCAAAAGGAATTGGAGGCAAAGCAGAAGGAAAGCTTTACCACGGCTTTTGCCCATGAGTTAAAAACCCCGCTTACGTCCATCATCGGATACGCAGATATGTTAAATACCGTGGATATGACGGAAGAGGAGCGAAGTGAAGCATATTATTATATTTATTCTCAGGGAAAGCGTTTGGAAAGCCTGTCCCATAAACTTTTGGAACTTGCCGAGGTAGATAAAAATCCTATCAAAACCAAGGCAATTTCCACCAAGGAATTGGAAGAGAATATTAAAACAACCATGCGACCCGTGTTTGAGAACAAAAAGATTCATTACAAGATTACCATGGAAAAAGGGTGGTTATATGCAGACAAGGATTTGATATTATCCGTATTTTACAATTTGTTGGATAATGCGGTAAAAGCCGTGGAAGAGGGCGGAACGGTAAAATTAAGCGGTGTGAGACTGGCAAACGACAGTTATGAAATTAAGGTTTCGGACAACGGAAGGGGCATTCCGGAGGAGGAAATCAGCCGCATTACGGAAGCCTTTTATATGGTGGATAAATCCCGTTCACGCAAAGAGGGCGGAGCAGGTATAGGTATGGCTTTGTGCCAGAAAATCATCAGCCTGCATAACGCAGAAATGCATATTCACAGTAAAATCGGCGAAGGGTGTGTAGTACAGCTATTGTTCCCGAAACCGCAGGAGGAAGTATGAAGCGAAAGAAAAAAAGTTCAGTCTGGGGAGTGCTTGGATTGATTCTGATTATCAGTATTGCAATGGTTCTGCCACAGGCAATTTTCATTATTCAGGATTACAGGCAGATGACAACGGTTGATGTGATGAGTCGCGATACCTATGAAGTACTTGCAACGGATACAGCGTATCCCCGGGATATTAATACAAGAATGAGCAGATTGGCCGGTGTGGGATATGGAAATATTACAATCTCGCAAATTGCTAACAGTATCGATGTAAACGAATTGAATGAGTTACTGTACCATGTGAAGGTACAGGGCTATATGACGAATTTGGCAGAGTTGTTTCCTACCACTTTCGGATACATAACGGAGACTTTGAATGCAACTTCTCTTGACGTTTGCGATTGTTATATTGTCTATAGCGATGAGTATCACAGCGGTGTAATTCTGATGTTTTGGTATATGGAGTTTGATTTTCCGGAGTTAAACAGTCGGATGGAATTGCTGGTGGATTCGGAGACAAACACCATTTACTATGTGCGTCTGCGCGAAAATGATATCAATCCGTCTCAGAGCAATGGTGCACTCGTAAGCGGTACGGATTTTTATTTTGATTCCAAAACCGTTAATAAGGAATTGATGTATATGGAGCCGGAAATCAAGGCTGTGGCAGAGATGCAACCGTCACTGGTGAGTGATTATTACAGCAGTTACTATGGAATTTATATGCCGGATTCAGAACTTCAGTCTTTAGCGTCTTCTACCTTTTGGGGCGAGCATACTTCAGTCAGTGAGAATTCCTATACTTTGGCTTTTGCATTGCCTTACAGCGCAGGCGGGGAAAAAAGCCTGTTCTTCCGTTTTCACGCGGAAGTGGGCGACGAAACAGAGACGGATATATCCATCGGTATTCCGATTATTCGTCAAATGGTACAATCCTAAAATATGTATTTTACTTTTCTGATACTTTTGTTATAATAGGATTTAGTGGGGAAACGATTTTGATAAGTGTTGCACACTGAATCGGGGGCTAAAGATGGCAAATACATATACTTTTTATAAAACCAACAGTGCACATATTTTAATTATTGATGACAATGCATTGGTGTTAAGAAATATGAAGGTTCTTTTGGACGAAAGATATTCCGTATCCGTGGCTGCGTCTGCAATGCAGGCTTATATCGCTATGGAGAAGAGGAAACCTAACTTAATTCTTTTGGATTATGATATGCCTGAAATTAACGGCAGGGATTTGTATATCCAGATTAAGGAGAAGGAAGAATACAAGAATATCCCTATTGTTTTTTTGACCAGTGCAGCAGATGCTGATATTGTACAGCAGTTGTTAAGCTTAAGACCGGCAGGTTATATTTTAAAGCCGGTAAATGCTATGAATATGATGGGAGTTATTGAAAACGCGCTGAGGGGATAGTAAATATGATAATGTGTAAAACCCAGATAATATGCTGTGTTATCGTATTCTTTATTGCGGTATTTTATTTTGTATCGGCCAAAGAAAAGACTCGTTCGCATAAGTGGTATTCCGCACTTTTGATTCTTTCTTTTTGTCAGCTGATTATGGACGTTTGTTCTGTTATTACCGTAAATAACATGGATACTGTTGCGCCTTGGTTGAACCGCTTGGTGCATCAGGGTTTTATGGCGCTTATGTTGGCGATTTTTTTTGTTGTATATAAATATATTGAAACTGTAATTATAGAAGAGATTGGTGAACGGTACCAGAAGATGCGATGGGTCTACATACCGCTTATCATCTCTTTTTTGTGTATGCTTTTTCTTCCGATTTATTACAAGGAGACGCCGGAAGGAAACTATTCTTACGGTCCGGGGCCGATTAATATATACATTAGCATTGGTATTTATGTACTTTTAATCATTGTTATGTTATTTCGATACGGACGACTTCTTCCGAAAAGAAAAAGCCGTGCTATGCTGGTAGTAATGCTGAGTGAGGCTGTGATTGCAGTCTATCAGGCCTTTGTTCCTACGGCCTTGATTTCCTGCCTGGGAATTACTTTACTTAATTTAAGCTTTTATCTTATGGTTGAGAATCCTGATGCAATTCTTGTGGATTTGCTGAAAAAAGAGACACAGCGCGCAGATGTAGCTAATCGTGCAAAGACTGACTTTCTTGCAAATATGTCTCACGAAATCCGTACACCCATTAACTCTATGGTGGGTATGACAGAGATGATTCTTAGGGAAGATGATCCTGCCAAAGTGAAGGAATACGCTTCTGACGTGCAGAGTGCGACGAAGTCCCTTTTAACCATTATCAATGAAATTCTGGATATTACCAAGATTGAGGCCGGTAAAATGGCCATTGTGCCTGTGGAATACAGTTTCAGCACTATGCTGGATGAAGTTACGGGAATGATGGATTTTAAGGCAAAAGAGAAGAATCTTGACTTTTATGTAGAAATTGATCAGGAGATTCCGGACAAGCTATACGGCGATGACATTCATATTAAACAGGTGCTTGTGAATTTGCTTGGTAATGCCTTCAAATATACAGCGGAAGGCTGTGTATCCATGCATATAAGCTTGTTGCCGGAAAGCAACGAACAGCAGGCACTAATTCTTTTTGAAGTAAAAGACACGGGACTGGGAATTAAGCGGGAAGATATTGACCGCATTATGATTCCCTACGAGCGATTTGATGTGAATAAAAACCGTAATATTGAGGGCAGTGGTTTGGGGCTGCCCATTACCTTCCGTTTGCTTGCTGAGATGGGCAGTAAAATGAAGGTGGACAGTGAATACGGAAAAGGTTCGACATTTTCTTTCGCATTGCAGCAGGGTATTGTAGAGCCTGAGACGATTAAAGAAGTAAAGAAGAATGCGGAAAAGGAACAGCCGGAAGATTATAAGTATGTGCCTATGTTTGAAGCCCCGGAGGCCCATGTTCTTGTGGTAGATGACAACAAGATGAACCGTAAGGTATTTAAGGCGCTTTTATCCAAGACCAAGATACAGGTGGATGAGGCGGCTAGTGGTAAAGAGTGTCTCCTTATGGTTCGCCAGAAGTACTACGATATCATTTTTATGGACCATATGATGCCGGAAATGGATGGTTTGGAAACCTATCAGGCAATGAAGGAGATAGAAGATTATCCTTGTAAAAAGACGCCCGTGGTGGTAGTTACCGCTAATGCGGTTATTGGTTCCAAAGACCGCTATATTATCAAAGAGGGATTCCGCGCGTACCTTTCCAAGCCCCTTGATTACCACAAGCTTGAGAAGGTGATTAAAACCCTTTTGAAGAAAGATTTGATTCGGTCTGTGGAACAGGAAGAAGTAAAAGAAATAGGGGAAGAAGAACTGCCGATTGTAAACGGTCTTGACTGGGGATATGCCGAGAAGCATTTTAACAGCAGGGAAGATATGATTCAGACCCTGGGCTTTTTCAGAATGTCGCTGGAAGCGGATGCTGCGGAATTGCAGCGCCTGTACGAGAGAATCGAAGAACCGGACGGATTTAAAAATTACTGTACGAAGATTCACAGTATGAAGAATTCGGCGGCTACAGTGGGAATCATTCCGCTGGCAGGAACGGCCAAAGTAATGGAAGATGCGGCCAGAAGCAATCAAAAAGAACCTATCGACGCTATGATGCCGATTTTTACGGAAAAGTGGTTGTCTTATAAAGAGATTCTGAATGTCTTTGGCGGAAGTGATGAAGACGGCGCAGAAGAAATCGGTCACGTACAATGGGAGGCGTTGGTGAACCAAATTCGTAAGGCGGCCGAGGATATGGATATTTCAGCCTTGGACGATTTGGCAGCAGAATTAAGCGGTTATAAGGTTCCTAAGGAGCTGGAAGAGAAGATGCAAAGCATCCAGGCGGCAATTGTGCGCTTTGATGTGGAGTATTTGATGACGATATAACTTTATAATTATTTTAGAAAGTCCTAATTTAATTTATAAAAATATAATTTGCTTTATACTACGTATTGCGGTTAAACTGTTATATGGAGAAAAACAATAGCAAGGAGTAAGTATGATGGCAAATTTTGAGATTTTTACAGATTCGTCCTGTGATCTTCCCAAAGCGGTGATTGAGCAGTTTGATTTAAAGGTAATGCAGTTAGAGGTAATTATTGATGATAAGCCTCCTGTATTGAACAGAGATATTGATATTAAAGATTTTTATGATCAGTTAAGAAATGGTGCCAATGCCAAAACTTCAGCGGTTACATTGGGACATTTTGAAGAGAATATGACAGCGGCACTGGAAGGCGGCAAGGATATTTTATATTTAGGATTCTCATCAGGGCTTTCTGTTACATACAGCAACGGTGCGTTGGTGCTTGAGGAATTGAAGGAGAAGTATCCTGACAGAAAGATTCTTTATACCGATACTTTGTGTGCATCTATGGGACAGGGACTTGTAGTATATTATGCAGCAAAGCTTCGTGAAGAAGGTAAGAGCCTCGAAGAAACTTTGGAAGCAGTTCGGGCAGTTATGGGACGTGTGCATCATCATGTAACCGTAAATGACTTATTCTTCTTAAAACGCGGCGGACGTATCAGCGCAGCATCTGCGGTTGCCGGTACGGTTTTGCAGTTTAAACCCATTATCATTGTGGATGAGAACGGTAAGCTTTCCAATATCGGTAAGGTAAGAGGCCGTAAGACTTCCATCAATGAGCTGTTCAGCATGCTAAAGAAGGTTCAGAAGTTTGAGGAGTTACCTTATGTATTCATTTCTCACAGTGATTGTTTTGATGACGCAAATCACCTTGCGGATATGATTAAGGCAGAGTACCCCAATACCGAAATCGTAATCAGCGATATCGGTCCTGTAATCGGTGCTCACACCGGTCCCGGCGCAATTGCGCTTTGCCATGTAGGAACCACCACCAAGGGTGTGTTGGAGTAAAACGAATAAAAATAACGTCTCAGTGAACGGTAATTCTGCCGCGTAGCTGAGACGTTTTTGTTTTACATTATAGATTTAATATTAGCATACTTTACGATGCCTTCTTTTTCTTAAAAGAAGCCCTCAAGCCAAGTTCTTCCTTCTTAATCATACGCTTAATATTCTCAAAATGTTTCACGATGATAATCAGCGAAGCAATAACCGGTATGAGAAACGCCCATTTTATAGGTGTCATAAAAAACAACCAAACAGGGAACGTAATTACGGTGGTAAAAGTGCCCAACGCAAGATAATCAGTAATAAGGGTAATTAAAATAACACTGATACCGATAATGATAAAGAAACGCCAATCCAAACCTAAAATAATACCCATATACGTTGCAAAGCCCTTGCCGCCCTTGCCTTTGAGATAAAAGGGGAAGATGTGTCCAAGCACAGCTGCTGTAGCCACGCAAAAGGGAAGATAAATATATTCCGGGAAAATCCACTTCGCGAGCAAAACCACGATAGTTCCTTTTAAAATATCGCAAACGCCTACAATTAAGCCGTATTTCCATCCCAGTAAAAGGGTTGTATTGGAGGCACCTAAGTTCTTCGAACCGCCGGCACGTAAGTCCTTATTTTTGATTTTGGAAACAATCAGGGAAGTGCTGATGCTACCCACTATGTAAGCAATGAGAATGCCTACGATGTAAATGATGTAAATCTTCATATTTCCTCCGTAAGGCCCATTTCTTAAAAAATCATAAAATGGACAAAAAAGTTTCTTTTTTTCTTCTTTTATGGTACTCTTTTTTATAGAAAAACGCAATGTTTTTCGATGGAGGTTAGTATGAAACTGAATTATAGGCGAACGATTCTGACCGGTCTTGCTTTTATGGCAATTTATTCCTTCTGGCAGACCTATGACAATATTGTACCGTTGATTCTAAAGCACAGCTTTGGAATGAATGAAATCATTACAGGTGCGGTTATGGCGGCCGATAATGTGCTGGCGTTGTTTTTATTACCGTTGTTTGGTACTTTGTCCGACAAGGTAGACAGCAAATGGGGCAAGCGTAAACCTTTCATCTTAATCGGGACTGCGCTTACCGTGGTAGCAATTGCTTTTATGCCCATTGGTGATAATACAAGGAATCTTCCGCTGTTTTTGATTTCTACGGGACTGGTTTTGCTTTTTATGGCATTCTTCCGTTCACCGGCGGTAGCGCTGATGCCGGATGTAACCCCGAGACCGTTGCGTAGTAAGGGGAATGCCATTATTAATTTGATGGGTACCGTTGGTGCCATTTATGCCCTTTTGATGACGGGACTTGTGGTGGGTGACGGTAAAACTCCGGATTATACGGCGCTGTTCTGGTCGGTTATTATTTTTATGATTATCAGCATCTGCGTGATGATGCTTACCGTAAATGAAAAGAAGTGGGGCAATGAAGCCCGCGAGCTTGAGAAGGCCCATCCCGAGCTTATGCAGGATGCGGAGGAAGAAGCACCGGCAGACGGTGTGAAGAGAAAGCTTAGCAAGCCGAAAAAGAAGAGTCTTATCTTCCTTCTTCTGTCTGTGGCATTCTGGTACATGGCGTACAATGCGGTTACAAGTGCGTTTTCGCGTTATGCGACAGAAGTATGGGCGCTGGAGAACGGCGGATACGCAGATTGCCTTATGGTGGCAACCGTTGCGGCGGTTATAAGTTATATTCCCTTGGGCTTCCTTGCAAGTAAAATCGGCCGTAAAAAGAGTATCCTTATGGGAATCGTGGGATTGTTTATCGGGTTCTTTTATGTAGGATTCTTTCTGCAGTATCATTTTATGATTAATCTTGGTTTTGTAATTATAGGTGTGTCATGGGGTGCGATTAATGTCAACTCATTCCCTATGGTTGTGGAGATTGCAAACGACGGCGATGTGGGAAAATATACGGGTTATTATTATGTATTCTCCATGGCAGCGCAGATTTTAACACCGGTATTATCGGGCATTCTTCTGCAGAAGGTAAGCTATATTACCTTGTTCCCCTATGCCTGTGTTTTTTCAGTGTTGGCATTCCTGACAATGATGATGGTAAAACACGGCGATACAAGGCCGGTTGCGAAGAAATCCGTATTAGAGAATTTCGATATTGATGACTAAAGGGCACTTGTAGGAAATGTTCGGTTGTGATACACTTTAAAATACTTGCAGTATTTTATGGAAATATATGAGGATAAAATGAAAAGATCAGTTAAATTATGGATTATAACAATAATAGCGGTAGCAATGTTTGCGTTGATTGCATGTAAAAGTGCCACAGGCGTTGCTGAGATTGTTTCGGGAGATGATTCCGGTGTATCGGAGGTTGTAAGCGAAGAGAACAGCACTTCGGAGGAGACATCGGAAACGGATTCCGATGAAGAAAAAGAAGATTCAGAGGATGCGAGCTTAGAAGAAACCACTGTGGCAGCAGACGGTACGCCTTTTGAAATGCACGGTGCATTGAAGGTGGAGGGTACCAATATTGTGGATGCAAATGGTGAGCCTTTTCAGATTGCGGGCGTAAGTACCCACGGACTTGCCTGGTTCCCTGACTACGTGAATAAAGATGCGTTCCTTTCCATTCGTGATGACTGGGGCGCAAATACAATTCGTCTTGCCATGTATACTGCCGAAAATGGCGGATATTGCGAAGGCGGTAATAAGGACCAGTTGAAGACACTAGTAAAAGATGGTGTAAATTATGCAACGGAATTAGGCATGTATGTGATTGTGGACTGGCACATTCTTCACGATTTGGATCCTAATAAGTATAAAAGTGATTCTATTGCATTCTTTGATGAAATGTCGAAGGAATTTAAGGATCAGGACAATGTTATTTACGAAATCTGTAACGAGCCGAACGGCGGTACAAGCTGGAGCCAGGTAAAAAGCTATGCGTTGGAAGTAATTCCGGTAATCCGTGCCAATGATCCGGATGCAATCATTATTGTGGGAACGCCTAATTGGTGTCAGTATGTGGATGATGCCGCAAATGACCCTATTACAGAATATGATAATATTGTGTATGCGGTTCACTTTTATGCAGAGACACATCGTGATGATATCCGTAACCGAATGACCACGGCAATTAACAAAGGAATCCCTGTCATTATTTCAGAGTTTAGTATCTGTGATGCTTCCGGTAACGGACGTAACAATATTGACCAGGCAAATGTTTGGATTGATTTATTAGACCAGAACAATGTAGGTTTCGTAGCATGGAATTTATCCAATAAAGCAGAGTCGTCTTCGTTGATTTCCAGCGGTTGCCAGAAGAAATCAGGTTGGACCTATGATGAGTTGTCAGAGTCCGGTAAATGGTATGTGGCTGTGTTAAATGAACACTCTGACCACGGCGCAGGTTTATTAAACGGTCAGGCACCGGCCACATCAGGCAATAGCGGTGCCGGAAACAACAATGCCGGCAATAACCAGGCAAATAATAATCAATCGAACAATAACCAGCAGACTGCACTGCCAAGCGGAAGCGGTAGTGGTAATAACTTATATGCCAGCGTAACGGCCGCAAACAGTTGGAGTAGCGGTAATAAGCAGTGTACGCAGTTGAATCTTACCATTGAGAATAAGGGAACTTCTTCCGTAAGCGGTTGGACCGTGGAAATTGATTTGGGCCAGTCGGCAACCATCGACCAGATTTGGTGTGCGGTTGGTAAGGTAGAAGGCAATAAGCTGATTATTACGCCGGAATCTTTTAACGGCACCATCGACAGCGGTAAGACTGTTTCGGATATCGGTTTGATCGTATCCACTTCAGGACAGGTGAATTCCACAAGCGTATCGGTTAGATAGGAAAGATGCGCATAGAAATTATAATATATGATTTATAGAAAGAAAGGCAATCCGTTTCGTGCGGATTGCCTGTTTTGATTTTATTTAAATTATAAGCTATAAAATTTTCGAAGCTATTCTAGTTCTCAATAAACTTTTTAATTGCTTCCATAGATTCGTCACTGATGACATGCTCAATCTTGCAAGCATCATCTACGGCCGTTTCTTCGCTGACGCCAAGCTTTGTAAAGAATTCCGTAAGCATGGTATGTCTGTCATAAATCTTGGTTGCTATATCTAACCCTTTCTGTGTTAAGGTAATGCGACCGCTGCCTTCCATCTCAATATAGCCGTCCGTTTTCAGTAATTTCATTGCACGGCTGACGCTGGGCTTAGAGAACCCCATCTCTTCACAAATGTCAATGGAGCGTACGAAGTCGCTTTGCTTTGACAAAGTATAAATTGTTTCCAAATACATCTCGCCGGATTCTAATAAATTCATAGTCGTAAACCCCTTTACATCTTTGTCACAGAATACCATAAAAACACGAAAAATTCAACCATACATGCCGGGTTTTAACAATAGACTCTTTACGCATATCATATATCTTTATGGGAGTTAGCAAAAACTAACTTGATAACATAAATATGATAAAAATATCATAAAATATGGTAAAAATATCCATTTTATGCGTAAAAACCCCTTTACAAACTGCCCGGAATATGGTATTAAATTATAGGGAGTTAGCACAAACTAACCGAAAGACAGGAGCATTTTATGAATCTGAACGAAGTTAAGTTAGAAGAAGAATATATTGTTGATGCAATCGAAACCGATGATGAAGAATTGAACTCTTTTCTTTTTTCACTCGGCTGCTACAGCGGAGAACCCATAACCGTAATCACCCGCAAGAGAAGAGGTTGTGTGGTTTCGATCAAGGATGGACGATATCATATTGACCGCAGATTAGCGGATGCAATTAAGGTGAAATAATTATTAAGATATATAATCGAACAGGAGATCATCGCATGAGAATCGCTTTGGCAGGTAATCCAAACAGTGGTAAAACCACAATGTACAATGCCCTTACCGGCAGTAAAGAAAGTGTGGGAAACTGGGCGGGTGTAACCGTAGATAAAAAAGAAAGTCCTATAAAAAGAAGTATATATGAGGGTGAGAACGAACTGATTGCCGTGGATTTGCCCGGTGCATATTCCATGTCGCCGTTTACTTCGGAAGAAAGTATCACCCGTGATTATATTCAAACCGAGAATCCGGACGTAATCGTAAATATCGTGGATGCCACGAATTTGAGCCGTAGTTTGTTTTTTACAACCCAGCTTATGGAGCTTGGAATCCCTGTAGTCGTCGCATTGAATAAAAGTGATGTAAATGATAAAAAGGGAAATGAAATCGATGAAGATGCTTTGGCAAAGAAGCTTGGTTGCCCTGTTTTTGAAACGGTATCCACCGTTTCAGGTGAGCACAATGGCTTGGCGGAAGTAATTCAGGCGGCTGTTGACAGCGCCGGCAAGGAACAAAAGGCACCCTATAGTCAAACAATTGATGATTTGACAGATAAAGATGCGGTAGAAGCGGAAGACAGAAAGCGCTTCGAGTTCGTAAACAACATTGTAAAAGAAGTAGAAAAAAGAAAAGTACATACCAATCAATTTAATAAGCAGGATAAATTCGATCAATTTATCACGCACCCTTTGTTAGGAATTCCTGTTTTTACAGTTGTGATGTGGATGGTGTTTTTTATTTCACAATCGACTGTAGGTACTTGGATTGCCGATTGGTTGGTTGGCTGGATTGAAGTATTTCAGGAATGGGTAGCAGGTCTTGTAGTAAATGCGCATCCTTTCTTACAGTCCCTTTTGGTTGACGGTATTATCGGTGGCGTAGGTGCCGTAGTTGGGTTCCTTCCCCTGGTAATGGTGATGTATTTCCTTATTGCATTATTGGAAGATTGCGGTTATATGGCAAGAGCAACCGTTGTGCTGGATCCTATTTTTAAGAAGGTAGGTCTTTCAGGCAAGTCTGTTATCCCTATGGTAATCGGTACGGGATGTTCTATTCCGGGCGTTATGGCCTGCCGTACTATCCGTAATGAAAGAGAACGCAGGGCAACCGCAATGTTAACACCTTTTATGCCTTGCGGGGCAAAGCTTCCTGTTATTGCATTGTTTGCAGGCGCCTTTTTCTCGGATGCAAAGTGGGTTGGCGTGTTGATGTATTTTACAGGTATTCTTCTGATTTTAATCGGTGCCTTGCTTGTCAATAAAATTGCCGGTCATAAACTGAAGAACTCCTATTTTATTATTGAGTTACCGGAATATAAATTCCCCAGTTTCAAAACCGCGTTCCGTTCTATGTGTTCACGTGGTTGGGCATACATTGTAAAAGCGGGTACCGTTATCCTTGTATGTAATGCAGTCGTTCAGATTATGCAGAGCTTCAACTGGCAGTTTGGGTTGGTGGAAGAAGGTATGGAAAATACTTCCATTCTTGCAACCATCGCAACACCTGCAGCATACCTTTTGGTTCCTATCGTTGGTTTTGCGGCTTGGCAGTTGGCTGCGGCAGCAATCACAGGTTTCATTGCAAAAGAAAACGTTGTTGGTACATTGGCAGTTTGCTATGCATTAACAAACTTCATCGATACAGAAGAATTGGCATTGACAGGCGGCGCAAACGAAGTTGCGGTTGCTATGGGTCTTACTAAGGTTGCAGCCCTTGCTTACCTTATGTTCAACCTTTATACACCGCCCTGCTTCGCAGCTATGGGTGCCATGAACTCTGAAATCAAGGATAAGAAGTGGCTCTTTGGCGGTATTATGTTACAGTTTGCTACCGGTTATACCATCGGCTATCTTGTATATCAGGTGGGTACTTTGATTACAACAGGTGCTTTGGGCGCAGGATTCTTCACCGGCCTTATCGCGGTAGTTGCAATCGTAGCAATCATTGTTCTTCTTATCATCAATACAGAACGTAAGATGAAAAAAGAGTATGATTTAAAGAAAGCAGCATAATATAAATCGTGTAAAAGAATTTTATAATGAGGTATGGTATGGAGAATTTTATTATCGTAGCAGTTATCCTTCTGATTATAGGCGGAGCAGTGGCATACATAATAAAAGAGAAGAAAAAAGGAGCGGTTTGTGTGGGGTGTCCCCACGCCGGTGAATGTGCAAAGAAGCGTCAAGGCGCTTGCAATTGCGGTACCGGTGATGAACAAACCAAAGATTAACTTGGTTGACCAACATACTTAAATCATAATCTCAAAGACAGAGCCTTCGCCTTGGTGCGGGGGTTTTGTTTTTGGGTGGAAATGTTTTACCATTGATTTCGTATAAAAAGAATGATTAAATGTGCTGTCAATTATAGTATTTTAAATGGTGAAAGCCGGATACAAAAAAGATTAGGCATTCACCACATCAAGAAGGAATGAGGAAATAAAGATGCATGAGTGTGATTTTTGTTCCAATGAAATAGATTTTCATGAGATTGTGGAGTGTATCGCATCGGCGTTAGACGCTAAGGACCCGTATACCGCAGGCCACTCTCACAGAGTCAGTGATATGGCGCTGGTGGTGTGTCGCCTTATGGGACTTAAGGACCATGATACCGAGAAGATACACATTGCAGGGCATTTGCATGATATCGGTAAAATTGGGGTGCCGGACGCGGTTTTAAACAAGGAAGGACGATTGTCGGACGAAGAGTTCGAACGTATCAAGAAACATCCGCAGATCGGCGCAGATATTTTAAATAAGTCCCATCGTTTGAGTGAATTATCCAATATTGTTTTAATGCATCATGAGCGATATGACGGCAAGGGATATCCTACGGGCGCTAAGGGCGCAGAAATTCCGGTGGGCGCAAGAATTCTGGCTATTTGTGACAGTATTGATGCCATGACTTCTAACAGATGCTATCGAAAGGCGTTAAGTTTCGAGTATTGTTATAATGAAATTGAGAAGAATTTGGGAACTATGTATGACCCGATAATCGGCAGATATGTACTGGATAATTGGGAAGAGGTAATCAGCGTAGTAAGATACGGAAATGCCTGTGATCAGTAGTTATAAGAAATGATAAAAGACACCGTTGTCGAATTATATCGACTCAGGTGTCTTTTATCATTTAGGTCACATCAATTGTTTTACCAAATTTTCATATCATAATCAAAATTCATATCCGCATCCCAATCTTCCATCATCTGTTGTTCTTCCTGACGTTCGTTGAAAGAGTCATTCTGGATGTTTTGCATCTCATCTTTGATGCCCTGCTCGGTTTCTTCGTCAATGGGAGGAGGGGCACCCGCGCCACCATTGCTTTCGGTTTCAGAATTGTCAGGATTGGATTGCGGTGGTTGTTGTAACTGTTCCAGTAATTTGTCAATTTCTTCTTTTAACTGCTGTGCCGGCTCACTGTGTCCGTCGCCTTCCTCTGTTGCGCAACCGTCTTCCAGAAGAATATCTCTGGCTTCCAGCAGTGTCTGAATACTGCTGTCAACATTCTCTGGCTCAGCCCAATTCGGCCCCATATTATAAATCATGGCAAGAGCCAGATTCACGCGTACGGAGCATTCCTTGAAATGAGGTGGATTCGCGTCCAATGCATGCTGATAAGACTCGATTGCACCGGTGTAATCCAAACGCTCGTAGCGGTCATTTCCCTGGTTGTAAAAGTAAATATACCGGAAGAAGAGAAAGCAGCATAAGACAACCAATAGGATAAAAACGGCTGCAATTATTTTTCTTATTGTTTTTGCAGAGTTCATAGTTTAAAAACTTACCTTTCTCTTGTAATAAATAAAGTCGAAAACAAGTAACGGAATTAAAATAATCAATACATAAAAGAATGTATCTGAATAACCTGTAATGTTATCGCCTTCCTGTTCGTCGCCTGCCATCTCAATTTGGTGTAAGACCTTATTAATGGTCTGATTAATCTGAGACTGGCTCGTCATATGAACGTAATCTACGCCCATATCGGAAGCGATGCTTTGCAGGTTTTCTTCATCAATAACGGAAAGCGCTGTTTGCTGGTCGAAATTCTCATCGTAGTAGTAAAGTTCTTCGACTTCTTCATCACCGAAGAATGCTACCGCATGCATTGGTCCGCCCTTTTCGGTACCATAGCCAAGAACCGCGCCGCCGTCGATGAAATCCTTTAACTTGGGATGTGATTTCAAATCCGCTTCCTGGGTGATTTCACCGTCACTGATAAAGAATACAATCTGAACATTATCGCTTTCGCGGTCAAGGGCGGTTTCCATATAATTCAACACATCTTCAAAACCTGTACCTGTGGCATATAAGGTCGCCTGACCCTGTAAGCTGTTAAAAGCCTGGGTAATGTTTGTTGTATCAATAGTATAAGGAATAAGTGTTGTTACATTGTTATCAAAGGAAATTACGGAAAACTGCGCACCGGGAAGTTTCTCCATAATGTAGGCGCAGTCGCTTCTTACCGCTTCCATTCGGGGGCTTTTATCACTGCCGTAGTCCTCAGCCTGCATACTGATGGTATTGTCTACTACGAAGAGTACGTCGATTTTGCGCTTGATGGTTTCGGCATCGTAGTCCGGCACCATAATACGCAGATTAATGATAAAAAGCAGTACGATAATTGCGAGCTGTCTTATATAATTTAAAGTCCCTTTTCGTCTAAAAAAAGCAAGTGCTATGCATATAATTGCCATAAGCCAAATCGGGATAATAGGATTTACAGTCATAGCTTAACCTTTCTGCTGAATATAAAATAGGTTCCGATAAAAATCAGCATAAATACAAAGAGTACTTCCGGCTTGTCGGTCACAATGATTTTGGTATCGGTCATTACCGCGGTACCGGTCAGTCGGATATCGGAAACCAATTCGTCGAATACCTTCTTAGAGGTCACTTCGTAGTGCTTACCGCCGGTATTAACGATTGCCTGGCGGAAACTTTGTTCATCTACAATGTCTTCCGGCGTAACCGCAAATACTTTAACATCATTTGCTGCACAGAGTGCGGCAGCGTCCTCTACGGTTACGAAGGAAGTGCCGGTGAGTTCGTTTAACTCATTATCTGTTACGAATATAATCATTCGGCTTCTTTCGTCATTCTCTTTCAAATCGGGGAAGTTATAAAGGCAGGATGCCAAACCGTCACCGATGAATGAACTTCCGCGTCCGTCGTCCCAAAGTGTGCCGTCATATTTGTATTCACAAATCTGGCACAAGGGGTCGCTGTGGCCATTTAAGCTGTGCTTGATGGATTCTTCCAATTCGTCCAGTACTTGCAAAACGTAGTCGTAATCCGTGGTCAAGGGCACCAAAACTACGGATTTACCGTTAAAAATGCTGATGCCGAAACGTTCGCCGTCCAATTCTTTTACTACGTCTTTTAAGTTATTGCAGATTTCCAGATTCACTTCGTCAATGGAGTAGGATGTATCCATACAGATGAAAATATCGCGGTTTCGAAGTTCAGTATTTACCACATCGATTTTTGCAGGGCGCGAAAGCATAATGATGGCAAATACCAGGCCAATCCATAAGCAGGAGAGGGCCGCAATGCTGAAAATCTTGTACTGCAACAACAGCTTCTTATACAGTGGTGTATCTTCTATAAAATTTGTATTGGCAACCTTTTTACCCTTCTCGAAAACGTCTTTTCTTTTAATCGTGATAAAAGTTAAGATGATTGCGAGGGGGATACCGATAAAGATTGCAGCAGGAAACATTAATTCCATTCTGAGATTACCGTCCTTGCTTTGTTAATTACTTCATATACGTTTACCTGGGTGTTGACCGCAAATTCCGGCATGTAGCACTGGGAAATCAGTTCGTACAGGCGCGGAAGCTTTGCTGCGTGAATTTCCATCAGGGTGTAGTTCTGTACTTTAATGCCTGTGGATGCATACACGAAGTCACGCACAACGCGGCTGACAGCCTGGGCTGCCTTACGGTCATCGATTTTATCCGCAGAACGCTTCCGTTCAATATCGGTAAGCGCACGTATATATTTTTCTTTCAATGTAAAAATATTTTTTGGTGCCACGGGTTTGGCTACGGGCACACGAGGTTTCTTTCTTTTGGGTTTGCGAAGAAAGAGGATTAAAAGAGTACCTATAATGCCGGCGATAATAAATAAAATAGCGGGCAGATAAGAAAAGGACTCTTGTAACTCAACGGTTATTGCTTGCATATTTATGCCTTTCTAATAATTCCATACTTTTGTCTACAATGTCATATTCGCCATCGATTTCCACGCTGACAATCTGATTGCGAAGGAGCTTATGAGAGTTCTCGTGAGAGATTTTCTCGCGGGTCTTCTGCTCTAAGGCCATCAGTTCTTTGTTGCCGGTTAAGAACTCGGAGACATAGCGTGATTTACGCACGTCAAAGGCCTGGTGACCGGTCAGGGATGCATCGCTTATGCTGACAAACAGCAAGTCGTGCTGTACGCATAACTTTTTGATGGTGTTGTCGCTGATATTATGAATGCCGCCCGCGTCTGTGATGACAAAAATAATCATTTTCTGACGTATGTTTTTGATAATGTAATCCAAAGACTTGTTTATGTCGCTGTCATAGTCGGCGAAATCTTCCTTTTCATAAGCGGTAAGAATCCATTCCAAATGGTTCATGCCCATGCGAAGAGGAAAGTACTGTATCATGCCGTTGCGGTTGTAGATGGCGCCTACATTGTCACGGTTGTTGGCTGCTAAGTAAGCAAGTGTACCGCCGGCTGTCAGGGCAACATCTTTCTTGGTTTCCAGTGTACGGGTATTTGCCATAAAATTTTTGCCGGTGTCGAAGACAAGCATAACATTGTGTTTCTTTTCGGCGATATACTGCTTGATGAGCAGGTTTTTATTTCGTGCGGACGCCTTCCAGTCAATATCGCGGATGTTATCGCCGGGAATGTATTCGCGGAGATTCTCAAAATCCAAACCGTTTCCGGTGTAGATGGATTTGTAGGAGCCGTCGAAGATATTGCTGGTCTTTTTCTTAGCATAAACACTGACTTTGGCTTTGATTTTTATAATATGGTTTGTCATGGTGTAGGGATTACTCCTAAAATACTGTTGATAATGGTTTCAGAGGTAATGTTATCGGCAATTGCCGCATAGTTTAACGTAATACGATGTCTTAAAACACTGAAAATTACGTTCTTAACGTCTTCGGGAATTACGAAGTCTCTTCCGCCGATTAAGGCAAGTGCCTTAGATGCTTCCATCAAGGCAATGGCACCACGGGTACTGGAGCCTAAAGTAATGTACTGGGCAAGCTGAGGTCCGATGTAAGCCGAAGGATTTCTGGTGGCATCGATAATCTGAATGATGTAGTGCTTGATAACGTCGTCCAGATATACGCGCTTGGTAAGATCCTGGATAAATTTCACATCTTCAATGCTTGCTACAGACTGGCGTGAAGAGAAGATATCCTTTTCAATACGGTTCAAAATTTCGAATTCTTCATTTTTATTGGGATAATATAATTTTTCCTTAATTAAGAAACGGTCCAACTGCGCTTCTGCAAGTAAATAAGTACCTTCCTGCTCGATAGGGTTTTGGGTTGCGATTACGGTGAACACTTCGGGCATTTCAAAGCATTCGCCACCGATGGTAACCTGACGCTCCTGCATTACTTCCAACATAGCTGACTGAGTCTTGGCACTGGAACGGTTGATTTCGTCCAATAAAAGGAAGTTTGCCATAACAGGACCGATTTTGGTCTCAAAACTGTTGGTAGAATAATTAAAAATCTGGCTACCGATGATATCGCTGGGCAGAAGGTCCGGCGTACACTGGATTCGTGAGAAACTGCCGTTTACCGCTTCTGTCATGATTTTGGCAGCAGTTGTTTTGGCAAGACCGGGAACGGACTCTACCAAAATGTGTCCGTTACACATAAGCGTAACCAGTAATGAGGTACCCAGCTGGAACTGGCCTACCATTTTAGAATAATAGTAGTTGTTGATGTTCTGGATAATGGATTTACCTTTTTCCATATCCTCCGGGCTGATTCGTGTGTAATTATTCATGTTTTTTCTCCAATCTGAATAAATATAAAATAATGCTTGCCGCGCTACTGAAATTGCGTGGCGTTTTTTGCTTTCCTACTTATAAAACAAAGTATAATGCAAAAAGGTTGCAAAAGAAAGTATTTTTTTGATACTTTTTAAAAAATCTTGTTTTTTATGTGGGGTGTGAATATTTTTATTCCAACAGAACACGCTCTCGCACTATGCGCGTTGCACACAGTGAATAAATGCGCACCACGTGCAAATGAAATTATACTTCGTATGCGCGTGGGCGCAGACGAGTCTTAACGACTCGTTATTAAAAACGTAGCGGACACTAAACGAATGGAATTCGTTAGTTCGTTAAATGCCGACGTTTTCACACGGTTCTTTATGGAATATAAAATATTCACACAACATCAATATGGAAAGGTGAACAAAAGATTTATATAAAATAGTATAAAAAGTTGTGTGGGTATTCCGACAGTGTTTGCGGCGTGGATATTAGTATTCATGATTTCGTGATGAATAAGAAGGTGCTGTTTTTATAAGTGTATTTTCTAAAAATATATTGACAGATTTCAATATATCGATATAATAAGAGAAAAGGAAGGTGATTTCATGGATTACAAAAAAACAGCAAATTTATTCAAGGCACTTGCCGATGAGAACAGATTGCAGATTATGGAAATCTTAAAAGACGGTGAGAAATGCGCCTGCAAATTATTAGAGGCATTACAAATCAGCCAGCCTACCTTATCCCACCATATGAAGATTCTTTGTGATGCGGAACTGGTAAGCGGTCGTAAGGAAGGCAAGTGGATGTATTATTCGATTTCCAAGGCGGGAATCAAGAGTGCCAAGGCGTATTTGAAAGAACTAAAGATAAGTGAGGGTAAATAGTATGAATCATGAAGAGAAAGCAGTAGCATATTTTGGTAATAATTTTAACTGTTCCCAGGCGGTTTTTGCCACCTTTGCGGAAGAACTCGGAATGGATGTTGAAACCGCATTAAAGATAGGAACGCCTTTTGGCAGCGGGGCGCGCAGGGGTGAAATCTGCGGTGCCGTGTCCGGTGCGTTGATGGTATTGGGTTTAAAATATGGTCATTGCCACAGCGAAAATAAGGAAGAAAAGGCGAGAGCATATCAGGTGGCGGATGATTTCCTGAACCGCTTTACAGAGGCGAAAGGTACTGTGGTTTGCAGGGAACTTTTGAAGTATGACTTGACCCAAGAAGAGGACATGAAAGAAATCATGAATCAGAATTTGTTCAGAACCGTCTGTCCTGAAATGGTTCGCTGTGCGGCTGCAATTGTGGAAAAGATGTTGGCAGAGTATGGTGAGTACCAGCCTTAAAGTATATTCACTTTTATGAGGATGAAAAAAGATGTATGATATTATAAAAGATATATGGACTTTTATACAGACCGAAATACTGGGAATGCAATGGTTAAAGCGTCTGATTGGAAGCGGGCTGGAATTGCTGGGGCTTGATATCGAAAGTCGCATAGGCGGAAGTGTTCATTTTTTTATCTATGATGTAATTAAAATTATGATATTGCTTACGCTGCTCATTTATATGATTGGTTTTATCCAAAGCTTCTTTCCGCCCGACCGTACCAAAAAGATTATCGGCAGGTACAAGGGTATTGTAGCAAACAGCATCGCTGCACTGATGGGAACGGTAACGCCTTTTTGTTCCTGCGCGTCCATTCCTATTTTCATCGGATTTACCAATGCGGGGCTTCCCTTAGGCGTGACATTCTCGTTTCTGATTTCGTCACCTATGGTGGACCTGGGGTCGTTGATTCTTCTGATGAGTATATTCGGCTGGAAGATTGCGGTGTTGTATGTGTTGCTGGGCCTGCTAATTGCAGTGGTCGGCGGTACGCTTATCGAGAAACTGCATATGGAAGACCAGATTATTCTGGATGTGCCCAAAGAAAGTATGGTGGAACTTCTGGCGGAAGGAATGACGTTAAAAGAGCGGCTCTTTTATGCTTGGGAGCGTGTATATTATACGGTTAAAAAAGTTTTTCCTTATGTACTGATTGGCGTCGGCATCGGCGCAATTATCCACAATTGGATACCGGAAGTTTGGGTGATGCAGTCGCTGGGGAACGGAAATCCCTTCGGTGTCATCATTGCAACCATCATCGGCGCGCCGATGTATGCGGATATGTTTGGTTGTATTCCTATCGCACAGGCCTTGCTTGAGAAGGGTGCGTTGCTGGGTGTGGTACTTTCTTTTATGATGGCGGTCACAACTCTTTCCCTGCCATCGATTATTATGTTAAAGAAAGTGCTTAAAACGAAGTTGTTGGCAATTTTTATTGCAATCTGTGTTGTAGGGATTGTCGTGGTGGGATATGCGTTTAATATCCTTCAGATGTGGTTAGTGTAATTGGTGATTCGGAAGCAACTAAGTTTAATATTGATGGTAAGTAGTAAGGAATAGCGGAGAAATAAGATATGATAAATAATCAGGAGAAAACGGAAATGAATACCATAGACAGAAAGCCGAAAGTAGCTTTTATCTGCGTGCATAATTCCTGCCGCAGTCAGATTGCGGAGGCCCTGGGGCGAAAGCTTGCTTCAGATGTTTTTGAAAGCTATTCGGCGGGAACGGAAATTAAGGCTTTGATTAATCAGGATGCGGTCCGCATGATGAAAAGACTGCACGGGATAGACATGAACCTGACACAATACAGTAAATTGATTGAGGACATTCCGGAGCCGGATATTGTTATTCTGATGGGATGTAATGTGAGTTGTCCCATTCTGCCCGGTAAGCAGGTTGAGAACTGGGGCTTGGAAGATCCTACCGGTCGGGATGATGATTTTTTTGCAGGAACCATTTATGAAATCGAAGAAAAAATTCTGGATTTAAAGGTACGTTTGAGAAACAAATAAATATTAGAATGAGGCTTTGTCATATGTGTTGTTCAGCGATAAAAAACCCCGGCATAAAGCCGGGGCAAATAATTAGCAACCGAAGTTAAAGAATTTGCAAAGTGTATTAAATAACTCGGAACAGCTATTAATCATAAAACACATAGTAGGTCCTCCTTATTTTTTATTTGTCTTATAAGAACAAATAAATCGTAACAATTTTGTAACATTTAATCAATAGGAGATAAATGGAAATGAGTTGGAATTCTTATCCCCGTCCGCAGATGAAACGTGATTTGTTTTATATTATAAAAGAAAACTGGACTTTAAACGGCAGGCCCATCCGCGTGCCTTACGTACCTCAGTCCGAACTTTCAGGCTATGAGGGTGAAGCGGGAAGTACGCTTACCTATGAGACTGTTTTTACGGTGCCTGAAACTTTTACGAAAGAAAGGCTCCTTCTGCATTTCGGTGCGGTGGACCAGCTGGCGGAGGTGTGGCTGAATGATGTATTGATTGGAAACCACGAGGGCGGATACTTAAGTTTCACTTTAGATATTACCGAAGGTGTAAAAAGAGATGCCGACAATCACCTGGTTGTAAAAGTGACGGACGAACTTAACAAGGATTACCCCTATGGAAAGCAGTGTGTAAAGCGGGGCGGTATGTGGTATACGCCCACGTCGGGAATCTGGCAGAATGTCTGGATTGAGAATGTACCGGACCACTATATCGAAAGTGTGAAAATTACTTCGGATTTGGAAGGAGTTGCGCTGGAAGTTTCTCGGAGTGAAAGATTAGAAATAGAGAAAAAGCCGGGCGAAGATTTAGGAGTGTCTGATGAAAGTAAAGAAGATTTCGGGGATGTCAAGACAAAGATTTCTGCAGAAATTATATTACACACCGGTGAAATCATAACTAAAACGTTTGAAGGAGAAGGTCCCTTTTATATCGCACTTACAGAGTTTAAAGATGCTGACGGCAATTTTTATGAGCCAAAACTTTGGAGTACGGAAGAACCTTATTTGTACACGATGAGAATTACCGCAGGTGAAGATTTGGTGGAGACCTATTTTGCCCTGCGAACCATAGAGATTAAAGAGATAGACGGCATACAACGCGTTTGTTTAAACCGAAAGCCGATTTTTATGCACGGTGTTTTGGACCAGGGATATTACAGTGACGGCATTTTTTTGCCGGCAGAGGAAGAAGAATATGAAAGAGATATTCTTCGTATGAAGGAGCTTGGTTTTAATATGCTTCGCAAGCATATTAAAATTGAACCGGATTGCTTTTATTATTACTGCGACAAGCACGGTATGCTTGTGATGCAGGATATGGTAAATAGTGGGGAGTATTCTTTTATCAGGGATACGGCTCTGCCTACCATCGGTTTTAAGAAGAAAAGTGATAAAACTGCAGGAACGTCCAAGCGGGAGAAGTTTTTTATCGCCCATATGGAAGGCACGATTGAGCAATTGTATAATCATCCCTGCATTGTGGCCTACACGATTTTCAACGAAGGTTGGGGGCAGTTTAACAGCGATGAAATGTATGACAGGGTCAAAGAACTGGATGGCACGCGCCTGGTTGACTCGACTTCGGGTTGGTTTGTGCAGAAGAAGAATGATTTTGATAGTGAACATATTTATTTCAGAACCAAGAAGTTAAGAATAAAGAAGCGCCCGATGTTTGTAACGGAGTGCGGGGGATATTCCCTGGCGGTGGAAGGGCATCTTTTTAATCCGAAAAAGGCCTATGGCTACGGGAAGACCAAGGACAGTCACGAATTGACGGAAACAATTGCTCATATGTATCGGAAGATGTTAAAGCCTGCGATTGCAATGGGCACCTGCGGGTGTATTTATACCCAGCTTAGCGATGTCGAAGACGAGATCAACGGTTTGTACACCTACGACCGCAAAGTGTGTAAGGTAGAGACGGAATTGATGCGTGAAGTGGCTGAGGAACTTTATGCTGAAATAAAGTCATAATTTTATATAGGAAAACATATATTTTAATTTGCACTTAAACATAAATTGCCGCATATGATAAACCATAAAATAACTTAAAAGGATGGTTTATTATGAGTTGTAAGTGTAATAATTGTTCATCATATTTTACAAATCTTATTACAGCGGCGAGACAGCATCGCCACGGAAGTCATACAGTGGTACAGGGCGATTATCTGAAAGTGAGAGTTATCTGTGTTCCTATGTGCGGTGATATCGGCGTGGAAGTTCATGAAAATGAAGACCAGTTGATTACCGTGGTATGCGGAACAGCAACTGTTAAACTTGGCCGCACAAGATGTGAGGCTGATTGCATCAGAAGATTGAATGCAGGCGATTCGGTTTTGATTCCGGCCGGTATTTGGCATAATGTGTGTAACAGCGGTAATGGTCAATTACAGTTGGTTTCTGTATACGGATATAGAAGTACAAACAACGATTGCGGTTGCAGCACAAACAATGGTTGTGCTTGTAATGCAAACAACGACCATGGATGTAACGCAAATAATGATTGCGGATGTACTGCAAATAATGGTTGCGGTTGCAATCAGGCAACTACATGTTCGGATCGTAACACTGTATTCAATACAGGCAATTGCGATTGGCGTAATGCGCAGACTCAGGATAACGGTTGCAGTTGTGCGATTGACAGCGGCTGCTGATGAAAGGAAAACAGGTCACCGGAAGGTGGCCTGTTTTATTGGTTGTGTGCTATTCTATTTTTTCTTGCCGCCTTTCAGGAAGATTTCGCGGTATTCTTTGGGCGTCTTGCCCACCTTCTTTTTAAACAGTTTTGTAAAATAATTCACATCCGGAATTCCGCAATAGGATGCGATAGTCTGGATTTGAAGCCCGGTAGAATGAAGTAAAAGAATGCCGTGCTGGATACGTTTTTCATTTACGTAGTCCGTCAAGGTACTGCCGGTTTCCTTCTTAAAAAGTGTGGACAGGTAGCTTGCGTTAACATTCATTTTACCGGCTAAAACGTTCAAAGTTAAGTCAGCAGTCAAATCCGTATCAATGGTAGTAATTACTTTCTGCACAAGAAGCGAATACCCCTTCATAGAATGGTTTTTAACCAAAAGGCAGTACTTGTGTACCATTTCTTTTTGTATTTTGCGGGCTGCATCCATAGTGGTAACCTGCTCAATTTTACGGGCAAAATCCGAAGAAAGCTTATCGATATAAAAGGGGTGCACCGAACCGTTTTCTACGGCTTTACGAAGCAGGGTATTCATAATGATACAGTAGTTTTGCATATTACGAATAGGGTCTGCAGTACGTTTCTCAAAGTTGGAAGCAGACATATTCGTCATAATCAGTTCCACCTTATGACTTAAGCCTTGGGAAATTGCCTGAAGCAACTGATTTTCCACTGCATAACGTTCTTCGATGGCTTTCATATTGATGGAGGCGTCTGTTTGCTCATAGCTTGAATCCGCGGAAAATTGTGCGGAATGTTCGGAAGTGTTCATCTGTTGTTCCAGGGTTTCAAACTTAAATTGGTCCATACTTCCCCAGAAGCTTTCGCCCAGTGTATTCATTACAATCATTGCAATGGAATCATTCTCTAAATAAGGAATGTTGTTAAAATATTTCTCCAATGTATTAAAAATCTGTGGCGGGAGAGAATATTCTTCAGTAAATTCCATAATTTCCTGCCGGTTAAATTCACGCGTGGTATAAGGCCCTACGAGCATTAAAGATTCGGGATTTGTATCCGGCATGCGAAGAATGAAATAATTACAATAAAAAACATCAATTAATTTATAGATGGTATTGGGCTTGATTTGTTCACTGATAAAAGCCTTTGAAAGATTATACTGTTCTTCCACACCAAGGAGCTTTCGAAGTCCCATATCAATTTCCGAAATAGAATGATTTTCATCGGTAATGATGTGGATTTTTAATCGAAAGTGAGACAGTATTCTTTTGGCAAAATCAAGTTCGGCTTGATAATTCATATATTCTCCTGTAAGAGCAGTAATATTTTGTATTTTTATCGTACCATTTTTAGGTAAAAAACACAACTGGTAAAAATTATACGAAAACTACCAAAAATTATACTCTCTATATTGTTTCCATTTTGTTAAAATGATATCAAGCGTTGCGGATGATCCGGGGGGATTGTATCTGCGCAAGTAAATTCACCTTTAACTATCAAAATTTAATGCAGAAAGGGGTATGTAAGTGAAAGAACAGAAAACAAAAACAGTAAGACCTTTTGGTTTTGCAGACAAGATGGGATATATGTTCGGTGACTTCGGTAACGACTTTACCTTCATTTTATCCACTATGATTTTATCTAAATTTTATACCGATGTAATGGGCGTTTCTGCCGGCGTAATCGGTACCATTATGATGTTGGCGCGTTTTGTAGACGCCGTAACAGACGTTGCTATGGGACGTATTTGTGACCGTAGTAAGATTACACCGCAGGGAAAATTCAAACCTTGGATTATCCGTATGTGTTTCCCGGTTGCGGTAGCATCCTTCTTAATGTATCAGAGTGGTTTGGCAGGGCTTCCTACCAATGTTAAGATTATTTACTTAGCAATTACTTATATCCTTTGGGGTTCATTCTGCTACACAGGTATCAACATTCCTTACGGCTCAATGGCTTCTGCTATTTCTGCAGACCCCGGCGACCGTCAGTCATTATCAACTTTCCGTACCATGGGCGGTATGCTTGCAGGTATGGTAATCGGTATCCTTCTTCCTCTTATCGCTTACGATAAGGTTACATTGGTAGACGGAACCATTAAGGAAACCTTGAACGGACCTAAGGTTACATTGGCAGCAGGTATTTTCTCCATTCTTGCAATCGTATGTTACTTCCTTTGCTACAAGTTGGTTAAGGAACGTGTTGTGGTAGAACCTACCGGAGAAAAGGGACCTTCTGTTGGTCAGATGTTAAAGAGCGCATTTTCAAACCGCGCATTAATTTCCATTATCGTAGCTTCCGTAGTTATGTTGTTAGCACAGCTTACAATGCAGAATATGGCAGCTTACATTTATCCTGATTATTACAACAATGCAACTGCACAGTCTGCATCCACTATGCTGATGATGGTTGGTATGATCGCAGCGGCAATCTTTGCAAAACCTATGGCAAAGAAGTTTGGTAAGGCAGAAATCTCTATCGTTTCTAACCTTTTTGCAGCAGCTGTTATGGTTATTATCTGGATTATCCGTCCTGCAAATGTTTGGGTATACTGCGGATTACAGATGCTTTGCTGGTTAGGTCTTGGTATGTTCTCTATGGTATCTTGGGCACTTATCACAGACGTTATCGATTACTCAGAACTTAAAAACGGTGTTCGTGAAGATGGTTCCGTATATGCGATGTACTCATTTGCACGTAAGCTTGGTCAGGCTCTTGCAGCAGGTTTATCAGGCTGGTTATTGGAAGCAATCGGTTACAACTCAGTAGCAGCTTCTGAGGGCTTAAGACAGACTGACACTGTATTGTCAGGTATCTTCAATATTTCAACTTTGGTTCCTGCATTAGGATTCCTTTTATTAGGCCTCGTATTATGGTTCTGGTATCCTCTCCATAAGAAACAGGTTGATGCAAACGTAGCTGCATTAAAGATTAAGCACGGCGACGAAGAAATCGAAACCGTAGAAGAAGCTGTAGAAGAAAAGGCTGAAGCTGTAGAAGAAAAAGCTGAAGAAGCACCTACAGAGAATTCTGAAGAATAATTTTTGAAATAATCTGCTGTCGGACATAAGGTTCGGCAGCAGAACCAAATTTAGAGACAAAACAGATATTATAATAAAGTAAAAGGAGACAGTTCAAGTGAGAGAAATTATAAATTTTAACGTAAAATGGGCTTTTACCAAGAATGCAAATGAAGTACCTGCAACCATGCCTGAAAAGTGGGACTGGGTTACCCTTCCTCACAGCTGGAATGCAATCGATGGCCAGGACGGTGGCGCAGATTACTACCGCGGAACCGCATATTATGCAAAAGAATTAAAGAAATTTGACTTACCCGAAGCAGACAGATACTACATGGAATTCCGTGGTGCAAACTCTTCTGCAGACCTTTACATTAACGGTAAGAAGATTGCAAGCCATGACGGTGGTTACTCAACTTGGAGAGCAGACATCACAGATGCTTTGGAAGCAAGCAACTTAATCGTTGTAGCAGTGGACAATGCTGAAAATGACAGAGTATATCCTCAGATGGCAGACTTTACCTTCTACGGTGGTCTCTATCGTGATGTAAATATTATCGCAGTAAATAATTCACACTTTGACCTTGATTACTACGGAGGTCCCGGCCTTATGGTTACACCTGAAGTGAAGGGCGAAGATGCTGATGTTGCAGTAGAAGTATTCTTGACAAACCCTGCAGACGGACAGGAACTTGTTTATAAGGTATATGATTACGAAGAAAACGTGATTGCAGAAGTAAAACAGGCAGTTGCTGATACGAAGGCAGTGATTACAATTCCCAAAGTACATTTATGGCATGGCCGTAAGGATCCTTACCTTTACAGAGCAGAAGTAGCACTTGTAAAAGGTGATGACGTACTTGATTGTGTATCTGCGCCTTTCGGTTGCCGTACTTTTAAGATTGATCCCGAAAACGGTTTCATCTTAAATGGAGAAGAATATCCTTTAAGAGGTGTATCACGTCATCAGGACAGATGGGGACTTGGTAACGCGTTGTTGCCGGAACACCACAGAGAAGATATGGAATATATCTGTGAAATGGGTGCTACCACAATCCGTCTTGCGCACTATCAGCATGACCAGTTCTTCTATGATTTGTGTGACGAAATGGGTATGGTAATCTGGGCAGAAATTCCTTATATTTCCAAGCATATGCCTACCGGTAGAGAAAACACAATTTCTCAGATGAAGGAACTTATTGTTCAGAATTATAACCATCCTTCCATCGTGGTTTGGGGTCTTTCTAACGAAATCAGTATGGCAGGTTCCGATGCGGATTTAATTGATAACCACAATGTATTAAATGATATGGTTCACAAGATGGATCCTACAAGATTAACAACCATCGCTTGTGTATCTATGTGTGATATCCATGACCCGTATGTGCAGATTCCCGACGTGGTTTCTTACAACCACTATTTTGGATGGTACGGCGGAGATACTTCCATGAACGGACCTTGGTTCGATAACTTCCATAAGACCTTCCCTAACATCCCTATCGGTGTCAGCGAATATGGTTGTGAAGCGCTTAACTGGCATACCTCTAAGCCGACTCAGGGCGACTATACGGAAGAATATCAGGCATACTATCACGAAGAACTCATTAAGCAGTTGTTCACAAGAAAATATCTCTGGGCAACTCATGTATGGAATATGTTCGACTTTGGTGCTGACGCAAGAAACGAAGGTGGCGAGAACGGACAGAACCACAAGGGTCTTATGACTTTTGACCGTAAGTACAAGAAGGATTCCTTCTATGCATATAAGGCATGGTTATCAGATGATCCTTTCGTACACATCTGCGGTAAGAGATATGTAGACAGAGTAGAAGATGTTACTAAGGTAACCGTATACTCTAACTTACCTGAAGTTGAATTATTTGTAAACGGCAAGAGCCTTGGCAAGCAGGCAAGTGCTGAACACTTCTTCTACTTCGACGTTCCCAATGAGGGCGTATCCGAATTGGAAGCAGTTGCCGGAGATTGCAGAGATTACAGTACAATCTGCAAGGTTGAGAAATTCAATGAAGCTTATAAGTTAAAAGAAAAGGGTGCAATCCTTAACTGGTTTGATATTACAGAACCCGAAGGATACTTCTCATTGAACGACACAATGGGCGACATTATGGCAAATCCCCAGGGTGCACTTTTAATCGGTGGTTTGATGCAGCAGATGCAGAAGAATGCCGGTGGTATGGCAGCAGGCTTTGAAATGAATGAAGGTATGTTACAGATGATGAACGGATTTACAATTATCCGTCTTGCAAATCTTATGGGAACTGCAGGCATCACCTTCACAAAGGAACAGCTCCTTGGCTTGAACGCACAGCTTAACCAGATTAAAAAATGAAGATCACCTTTTATGCAGAAATGCGTAATGAAATTTGTAAAGGTGATAGTTAAGAAAAAATTTGCTAAAAACAAAAAGCAATAATCCCAGATATTGCATTGTAGTTAAAGGGTTATTATATGTAAAAGAGAAGTTCGCGGGCGACCGCGGGCTTTTCTTTTTCTATTCTTGCAACTTTTTGCACTTTGGATTAGTGTTATAGGTAAAGGAGCAGATTTTATCTGAGGGGAAAAGAGGAGCAAAATTATGAAAAAATCTACAGTAAAGACATTTAATTGGATTGCATTCGGAATGATACCGGCAATCATTGTGCTTATAGCAGTTGCTTTTGGCATTTTTGCTGCAAGTGCGATTAATTCTCCGACCATAAATTATGATCATGTGACAGCCCAAACCGAGTCCGGTGAGTTATGGAAGGTTCTGGAAGTGGTCGAAGGGGAATACGCCTACGTGATCTATAGTGTAGATGATGTCTATAGGTTTGATGGTGAGCGTTTGATTGCATTTCAGGGACCAAGCATTGAAGCGATTAAGGATGAGGTTGAAGAAAGTAATTCCGGCGGTAATGGGATTACGTCCTATTGGGAAGGAAAGGGTGTGAAATTTGACTTTAGCACTACGAATGATTTCGAGGAATATTTAGAAGAGGTGGAGAGTACCGTCCACTATAATTTAGAACCGGATGCGGAAGTGATTAAGGCGAATTTCTCGGAGGTGACACTGTATGATGTGAGTGATTACATAGGCTATGAACGCCAAAATAATTCAGGTGTTGCACTGGGTATAATGATTTTTGTTGGAGCCGTTGTCTTTTGGACAGTGATTGTTCTGGCAGTGGAACTGCTGGTGGCACTGATACTTAAGTTTACAGTCTTTAAAGTGAAGAAGGAGAGATAAAAAACGGTTTTTCGATTGTAATACAACCTGTGGTTTAATTCCATTGACAAAAGAATGAAAGAACGCTACTTTAATCATAGTGAGCGGCAAAAGATGATAGCCCTGCGTAAACGCGGGGCTTTTCTATATATAAATAGAACAGTTAATGGGAGGTGCTGTGATTATGACGATGCAAGAGATTAGAAATATATTGCAAACCGCGGAATATTCTTTCCTGCGTGAAGAAGAGTGTCTTGGTAAGAATATTATTTTATTGGGTATGGGAGGGTCATATTCATACGGAACCAATAATGAGAATAGCGATATAGATGTGCGTGGGGTAGCATTAAACAGCAAACGGGAGATATTGACGAACCGGAATTTTGAACAGTTTGTAGACGTGCCCACAGACACCACAATTTATGCTTTTAACAAAATTATTACCTTGCTAACCAGCTGTAATCCGAACACAATCGAACTGCTTGGCTTGAAACCGGAGCATTATTTGTACGTGACACCCATTGGTCGGGAATTGTTGGATCACAGAAAGCTGTTTTTATCCCAAAAGGCAATACATTCCTTTGGCGGATATGCAAATCAGCAGCTGCGAAGATTATGTAACAAAAGTAATCGCGTGGTTTCGCAATCAGAGCAGGAACAACATATTTTTAATACAATCCAAAATGCTATGCACGAAATCAAAACGGCGTATGCGGATTTTACCGATGAGGAGATCCGATTATACATTGATAAGGCAGTACAGGAGGGATATGATACCGAAATTTTTATGGACGTTAATCTTAAGCACTATCCTTTGCGGGACTATAAAGCTGTGTGGAGTGAGATGCAAAGCATTGTAAAATCTTACAGTAAAGTGGGTATGCGCAATTCCAAGGCGATTGAACATAACAAATTAGGAAAGCATATGATGCATTTGATGCGTCTTTATATGATGTGTCTGGATATTCTTGAAAGTGAAGAGATTGTAACTTATCGTGAAAAAGAGCATGATTTGCTTATGGATATCCGTAACGGAAAATATTTGGATGACAATAAGCAACCGACGCAGGATTTTTATGAATTGTTAAGTGAGTACGAAAAGCGATTTGAGTATGCGAAAGAAAATACGTCGCTGCCGGAGGAGCCGGATTATCGTGCCATTGATGAATTTGTCGCAAGTGTAAATGAGAGAGTGGTGAAAGAAACCGTATAAATTATAAAAATCGATGTCTTTTTCCTATTGGCGGGGAAACGACATCGATTTTTGATTGGATTGATAAGTCTTTTGATTTGTTTAATTTCCGCCGGGGCCGTCTTTTCTGGGACGGGAGGATTCAGGCAGGGGTTCAACTTCATAGTATTTGCTACAGTCGCAATCTTTCTTGGGTTTGTCCTTATCGCAGGAGCAGTTATCATAGGAATTGGATACCTTGTTGGGGTTGTTCTTTTTATCTCCGATCATAGTGCACCTCACTTTCGTTATTAGGGTGCACAGGTTTCTATTTTTTTATTCTTCCGTATTTCAACGCCATAGAAACAATGTCTCTTTTCGCGTGCATAAAACAACGTCTCTATGATCCTATTCAGTAC
>CAZQBM010000011.1:0-45014 GCA_964591945.1 uncultured Lachnospiraceae bacterium
TCGTAACAATTTATTACGATTTTTCGCCAACAATATAACCGAAAAAATCCCGAAAATCAAGCACTTTCTCATAAAAAAACGGCATTTGATTAAATAAGTCGAAAATATTAAAAAAGTATGACAAATTCGGGTGAAAATGTCATACTTTCGTAATAGTTTCTGTAACAATTGTAATAAAGTTGTAAAAAGTTTGTAAGATTTCAGTAATACAATTTTAGCTTGGAAATCACATTTTTTAATAAAGATAATACCTTCGGAATCCGGAATTATACATTAAATCTGAATAAAATTACGTCTCCGTCCTTAACTACATATTCCTTTCCTTCCAAACCGACAAGACCTTTTTCCTTTGCTGCGGCAATGGAACCCTGCTCCATTAAGTTCTCATAAGATACAACTTCTGCCTTAATGAAACCACGTTCAAAGTCAGTATGGATTTTACCTGCTGCCTGTGGTGCCTTGGTTCCTACCTTAATGGTCCATGCACGGCACTCATCCTCGCCTGCAGTTAAGAAACTGATTAAACCTAAAATACGATAACTTGCAGCAATCAACTTCTCAAGACCGGATTCGGAAAGACCTAAATCTTCTAAGAACATTGCCTTTTCTTCATCGTCCAATTCTGCAATCTCCTGCTCAATCTGTGCGCAGATTACGAATACTTCACTGTCGTCTTCTGCAGCAAATGCACGAACTGCCTGTACGTGCGCATTGTCTGCGCCGTCATTGCCCAAATCATCTTCTGCCACGTTAGCCGCATAGATAACAGGCTTTGCAGTTAATAAGTTATATGATTTTAACCAGTCTGCTTCATCATCATCTTCTGTTTCAAAAGACTTCGCAAGCTTACCTTCTTCCAGGAATGCTTTGATTCTTTCAAGCAAAGCAAGCTCTTTAGCAAGAGTTTTATCATTTCTTGCACCCTTGCTTGTCTTTGCAATTCTACGTTCGAGAATTTCAATATCCGAAAAGATTAATTCCAAATTGATGGTTTCGATATCTCTCACCGGGGATACACTACCATCCACGTGTACCACATTCGCATCTTCAAAACAACGAACCACGTGAACAATAGCATCTACTTCACGGATATTACTTAAGAACTGATTACCAAGACCTTCGCCCTTGGATGCGCCTTTTACAAGGCCTGCAATATCTACGAATTCAATTACTGCCGGTGTTACTTTCTTGGTATTGTATAATTCACCCAATTTTTTGATTCTTTCATCGGGCACGGATACGATACCCACGTTAGGGTCGATGGTACAGAACGGATAGTTTGCCGACTCTGCGCCTGCCTTGGTCAGTGAATTGAATAATGTACTTTTACCTACGTTCGGAAGTCCGACGATTCCAAGCTTCATATTTATTTCCTCCTAAAAGTTGCTCTCTATATTGTTTAAGCTATTTTACTCTTCCGTTGTTTTGTCCTTCTTCTTAAAGATAAACAACTTGCTAAACACATAATTTAAAATAGTAACCAACACTGCCGAAATACATACTTTTACCACCCAGTAATTGATGGAATCCATATCTGCACCCGCAAGATTGATATTCACCCAACCGCAGACCTTTATAATCAAATTGTTCAAAGGCACGATATTTACAAAAAACCACATAATCAGAATGTCCAGAATCCAGGTAGAAAGTCTTGAACTTGCAAAGCCTAAGAATTCCTTCATAATCTGCTTATTCTTACTGTTAAATACCCATTTACGGTTTAAGGGATAAGCGAAAACAACACCTGCCACCCAACCGATGGTATTGATAATAAAATTCTGAAGGTCCTGTGTAGGGTCCAAAAACAACTTTGCTACAAAGCAGGCTCCCCAGGAAACAATGGTGGTCAGTACGCCTACAATTAAATATATTATGATTTCACGGTATTTTTCAAAGATTTTCATACTTGTCCTTTCTGATTGCGGAATCCTTACATTTATCTTCACGATAACTTCTTTTATTCCCAATCATATCACACATCTATTTCTAAAACTTCGCCATCAGCTTCTTGGCATTCTCATAAGCGTCTCCACCGTAAACGCTGGAACCCGCCACAAGAATATTTGCACCGGCATCCATCGCTTCATCAATGGTTCCTTCACCGATACCGCCGTCTACTTCAATATCATAATCCAAGCCCAGTTCTTCTCTCTTTGACGCTAAAGCTGCAATTTTAGCAGTGCAGTCATGAATATACTTCTGACCGCCAAAACCGGGATGAACCGTCATTACCAAAGCCATATCGATTAAATGAAGATAAGGATATACTTTCTCTACATCGGTTTCCGGATTCAAAGCAAGGCCTACCTTAGCACCCAATTCTTTGATTTGCTTCAAAACCGCCTCCGGGTCTTTTAAGGTTTCGATATGAACGGTGATTAAATCCGCGCCAGAGTTCTTGAAATACTCCACATAACGTTCCGGCTCCACAATCATCAAATGCACATCATATACAATATCAGATGCCTTACGAATGGATTTTAACACCGGCATACCAAAAGAAATGGAAGGAACAAACAAACCATCCATTACGTCAAAATGTAAATATTTTGCTCCTGCTTCCTCCACGCGCTTGATTTCTTCGCCAAGCTTTGTAAAATCCGCCGATAAAATCGAAGGTGCCAAAATTCGTTCTCTCATAATTATTCTCCGTTCTCTATCAATATTTCTTCTGTGCTTTTAACTCCTCGTATAAAAGCTTGTAATTCTCATATCTTAACCGACTGATTTTCCCCTCAGCCAAGGCCTCTTTAATTCCACATACCGGCTCACTGATATGGGAACATCCCTGAAACTTACAATTTACTTCATAATCATCAAATTCCGGATAATATTTGCTAAGGTCAGACTTGTCTTCCAAGAAAACCATCAGCGAACTAAATCCGGGGGTATCCATCAGATAGGTTTCATCCCCAATCTGCTCTGCAGCAAACAATTCCGTATGTCTTGTGGTATGCTTCCCGCGACCGATTTTCTCACTGATTTCTCCGGTTTGCATCATTTCACAACCGCAAAGTTTATTAATCAAAGAAGATTTGCCTACACCACTGGGGCCTGCTACGGCCGTAGTTTTACCCGCAATGGCATTGCGTACTTCTTCCAATCCGATTTCTTCTCTGGCACTGACAAACAAAACCTGATTTCCACAAGCTTCATATGCCTGCTTAATTTCTTCGATTTCCTTTTCGTCTGCAATATCGCTCTTATTAAAACAAATCGTACAATTCAATCCCTGACTCTGCATCATAATCAGAAACCGATCCAACAAATTAAAATTCGGTGCCGGTTTCGTAATTGCAAACACAATCAATGCCTGATCAATATTTGCAACCGAAGGTCTTATAAGCTCGCTTTTACGCGGCAAAAGTGCCGTGATATTGCCAAGCATTTTGTCAACATCCAAGCACTTTAATTCCACATCATCACCAACCAAAGGCTTTCTTCCGTCCTTACGGAAAATCCCCTTTGCCTTACATTCGTACACCCCGTCATGAGGTACATGCACATAATAAAAGCCGGCGATTCCTTTTATAATTCTGCCTTTTTTAATTTCTTCCATTCTCTCTACCACTATTCAAAAGCAATCTCTTGTGTATAGGTATCCTGCGCGGGCACATTCTGAATTGTCATATTGCCTGCCGCATCATAAACCTCTTCCTGTACAAATACAGTATAGGTGATGGAAAGTGTTCCTTTGGGCACTGCATATATTTGGCTCAAATTAATCTGGACCGGGAATGACGATACGGTAGTATTCCAAAGCTCACTTCCGTCCGGTGCCGTAAGAATAACTGTCGCTGTTCCACCGGTATATCTGGGCGGTGCTGCAACGATTACGTTACAATCATAATATCTCGGCTCCGGTCCTAAACTTAACTTAAGGCTAATTTCCGTACCTTCATCAATATTAGCACCTTCCGTATAGCTCTGGTAACAAACCTTACCTGCCTCAATGGTATCGCTGTATTCCTCGCTTACGGAAGAACACACTAATCCCATGTCACTTAAGGTTTTCTTCGCCTGTTCTTCTGTCATACCGATAAGTCCCGGCATAGACACATCCGTACGAAGCCTACCACTACTGATTACAATGGTAACAGTACCTCCGCGACTCATCAAACTACCGGCTTCCGGTGTCTGGGAAATAATATTCCCTTTTACAATTTCATCGTTATTTTCTTCAATCTTTTCTACCACAAATCCTTCTTTTTCAAGAATGGCGGTAGCCTCTGCTTCCGACTTGTTTAATACATTGGGAACTTCTACACCTTCACCATTCATACACACGGTCAAAAGTACTTTTGACCCTTCTTCCACCTCTGTATTAGCGGTAGGAGTTACCGAAATAATCGTATTTTCAACAGTTCCCTCTGAAGGTGCATACTCAATATCGTATTTTAATTCAACCATATCCAAAGCGGTTTTGGCCTCTTCTAAGGTATCACCGATAATATTCGGTACATTTACCATATCCTTTTTCTGAGAAGAATTACCGTCTCCAAAAATACCTGCTGCCAATCCGGCAAAGTATAAAATCACGCATCCGATAATGACCGCACCTAAAATAATAAGTATGGTTTTTACTTTCTCAAGTACGGAATCATCTTCCTCGTCATCATCTTCATAAACATCCACAGGTACCTTTTTCGGTCTGTTTACGGGTTTCTTTCTTGCCGCAAGTTCTTCTTCCTTACGTGTACGTACAGGGCGTTCTCCCGTAATTGCAGGCTTATTGGCTGTGCCTGCAGGTCTCGCTGCATTCTTTGCAACCGTAGCCTTACGCTCACCCATTTTATCTGTATTCTGTAATGCAATACCGCCTGCAGAAGCTGCAGTTACCACATCTGTCTTAACAGCCGCATTACGTTTAATCTGTTCCCTTTCTTTATCAGACATTGCCTTGGTTACCGCACTCTTCTCAGCAGTAGCCAGTTTTACAAAATCTTCATCAGGGCTGATTAAGGATTTCTTCAAATCTTCAATAAGCTCCGGCATCTTCTGATAACGACGGTCCGGGCTCTTCTGGGTACATTTTAAAACAATCTGTTCCACACTGATGGGAATCTCAGGAACATAATTGCGGGGTGAAGGCATTTCTTCCTGAATATGCTTAATCGCAATAGCCACTGTTGTATCCCCGTTAAAAGGAACACGGCCCGTAAGCATTTCAAACATAGTAATACCCAAAGAATAGATATCACTCTTTTCATCACTGAATCCGCCTCGTGCCTGCTCCGGTGAAGTATAGTGAACACTACCCATAACATTGGAAGTAATTGTATTGCTGGTAGCAGCCTTGGCAATACCAAAGTCTGTTACTTTTACCTTACCCTCTTTGCTGATAATAATATTCTGGGGCTTAATATCACGATGGATAATATTGTTATTATGCGCCGCATCGATACCCATGGAAATCTGAATCGCAATGCTTACAGCTTCTTTTACGGAAAGACGTGCCTTCTTCTCGATATAACGCTTCAGCGTGATACCTTCTACAAGCTCCATAACAATATAGTTAATGCCGTTTTCTTCCCCTACATCGTAAACATTTACAATATTAGGGTGCATCAAACCGGCAGCAGCCTGCGCTTCGGTACGGAATTTGGATACAAACTCCGAACTTTCACTAAACTCCTGTTTTAATACTTTTACTGCAACAAAACGGTTTAACTTATGGCACTTTGCCTTATATACATCTGACATTCCGCCGGTTCCTATGGGCTCTAGGATTTCATAGCGGTCGCCTATCATCATACCCATTTTAATCATAACTTACCTCACAACTATATCTGTTCCATCAACACCACGGCAATATTGTCTTTACCGCCGTTTTGGTTGGCTGTCTTTATCAGTTCCTCTGCCTTGTGCTCAAGGCCTTTCTCCCTTTTTAAAATTCCTAAAATTTCTTCATCTTCTATCATATTGGTCAAACCGTCAGAACACATCAGTACGATGTCCCCTTTCTGAAGTTCTACCTCAAAGAAATCTACATTGACCGTATCCATGGCACCTACCGCCCTGGTAATAATATTTTTATCCGGATGGTTTCTGGCGGATACGCGATCCAAATTTCCCATACGTACCATTTCTTCCACATAAGAATGATCTCTGGTAATCTGCGTAATTTCATCATTGATTACATAGAGTCTGCTGTCACCTACATTGGCAACGTAGAGAATACCGTCCTTGTAGGTTGATGCAACTACCGTTGTCCCCATACCTATCATATTCTCATCTTCCGTAGCCTTCCGGCGCACACGCTGATTTGCGCGGTTGATTGCATGTTGTAAAATCTCTACCGGCTCTTTATTCTTAGCCTTCCCCACTTCCTCAATAATGGTTTCCACCGTATATTTGGAAGCAAAATCTCCGGCCTTATGACCTCCCATTCCGTCGGCCACCACAAAAAGATTCGGCAAACATCCCAAAGGCAATTCAGATGTGAAAACAAAGTCCTGATTCAGTTGTCTTTTCCTTCCTATATCCGTTACGGAAAATGACCTTATCACCTTAAGTATCCTCCTACTGTTCTTTTCGAACATGACGTCTTCTAAGCTGTCCACAGGCACCATCAATATCTCTGCCCATTTCCCTTCTTATTGTACATTGAATTTTACTTTTTTCAAGTTTATTTTTAAACTGCTCCGTCTTTTGACGGTTCGTTGATACATAATCTCTTTCTTTTATGGGGTTTACGGGAATTAAATTTACATGACAATTCCTTCCCTGTAATAGCGAAATCAGTTCCTGTGCTTCCCCGTCATTATCGTTTACACCACCTACCAACGCATACTCAAAACTGATACGGCGGCCGGTTTTTTCAAAATAATAGTCGCAGGCTTCCAATACCTCTTTTAACGAATATTTCTTGGCAATAGGCATTAATTCCTTTCGCTTCTCATCGTTAGGCGCATGCAAAGACAATGCCAAAGTCACCTGCAGACCTTCTTCCGCAAACTTGCGAATTCCCGGCACAATACCGCAGGTAGAAACCGTTATATTCCGCTGACTGATATTCAACCCATCCTCATTGGTTAAAAGTTCGATAAAACGTACCAGATTATCATAATTATCCATAGGTTCGCCTGTCCCCATTACCACCACATTGGATACACGCTCACCCGTCATACGGGTAATTGCATAAATCTGCTCTAACATCTCCGAAGGTAAAAGATTCCTCTCCCATCCATCCAGCGTGGACGCACAGAAGCGACAGCCCATTTTACAGCCAACCTGGGAAGAAATACACACGGAATTACCGTGATGGTATTTCATCCAGACGCTCTCTACAAGGTTTCCGTCCGGAAGCTCAAACAAAAACTTCTTTGTTCCGTCAATTTGGGATTCCTGCACCTGCACAGCCTTTAACGTTACGTAATCAAAACGCTCTTTACAGGCGCTCCGCATAGCCTGGGAGAGATTTGTCATCTCGTCGAAACTTTCCGCAAGTCTTTTATGCATCCAGTCATACATCTGTCCTGCGCGAAATGCCTTCTCGCCCATAGCCGTTAATTCAGTTTTCAATTCCTGTAAGGTCAGGGACTTAATATCTGTCATAATTCTCTCTGCTATCTACCTGTAATTTTATTAATGTATAATCTGCTACACTTAAAGCTTTCTTAATTTTGCAATATAAAATCCGTCGCACTTATGTACTCCCTGAAACAATTGCAGGGTACCGTCTTCTCCCACGGAAGTTCTTAATTCTTCCGGTAGTTCTTCATTAAGAGACACAACCTCTAGCGGCAGATTCTCTGTCATCCATTTGACATTATCATTATTCTCTGCCTTGTTCACGGTACAGGTACTGTAGATAAAAGTACCGCCCTTTTTCACATAGTTGCATACATTACGGACAATCTGACGCTGTAAGGAAACAATTTCTTCCGTCTGCTCTTTGGTCAGACGATATTTGATATCTACCTTTTTACCAAGGACACCAAGCCCCGAACAGGGTACATCAGCAAGCACCACATCTGCTTTTTCAATATAATCCACCTGTTCCACTGTTGCGTCGGCAACCATCACCTGCACGTTCTTAAGTCCTAAGCGTTCTATATTCTCGTTAATTTTATCGGTTTTATATTCGGATACGTCACAAGAAATTACCTTACCGCTACCATTTAATTTCGTAGCCAAATGCATTGTCTTACCACCGGGTGCAGCGCAGACATCAATAACCGTAGTATCCTTCTTAACGGCTGCACATTCTGCTACCAGCATGGAACTTACATCCTGCACCGTAAAATATCCTTCCTCATAGCCATACAAATTCTGTATACCATAGCCACCCGCTAATACATAAGCATACGGAAGATAAGAATGTCCGTTAACTTTAACGCCGTCTTTCTTCCAATGCGCAATCAATTCTTCTTGTATCGCAGGTGCCAGATTCTCATTTACGCGCACCGTTACCGCATTATCCTGCAAAGAAGCCTCCAGCATACATTCCGTGGTTTCCGGGCCATACTGTTCCATCCAAAGCTTTATAATCCACTCCGGCATAGAAAAACGCACCGTAGCATATTGAGTAAAATCTTTCTCTTTATCCGGATATGCAATTTGCCCCTTCTCACGGCAAATCGTACGAAGTACGCCGTTTACAAAACCGGACAATCCCTGAAAACCTTTTTTCTTTGCCAAAGAAACCGCCATATTACAAGCCGCTGTATCATAGACGTTGTCCATATAAAGAATCTGGTACACGGCCATTTCCATAATGATGCGGATGACAGGTTTCATTTTATTTGTCTTGGTTTTCGAAAAAAGATTAATCACATAATCCAGTTCCGTTTGACGCTCCAGACAGCCGGTTGCAAGCTTTTTGATAAAAGCTTTCTTTTTACCATCCAGATAATTATATTTATCAAGCACTCCTTTTAGAACAACATTCAAATACTCTTCGCCTTTTCTTATTTCCAGCAAAATTTCCATAACCAGTTGTCTTAAAAGAAGATCGTCTTTTTCACTTGCCATTGCATTCTCCTACGAATTCTTCACACCGAAGCAGATGCCTTTTTCAAGCTTGTTACCAAGCAAAAAGTCATGTACGGTCATTCGTTTCTTACCTTCCGGCTGAAGTTCCCTGATTTCAAGCGTACCGTCGCCTGTATTCACAAAGAGGCTGTCTTTGGTTACCATACACACCTCGCCGGGCGCTCCGTTTGCAGGAACATCGCTTAAGGCAACGGCGCAGATTTTCATCATTTTACCGTTTAAGAATGTATACGTACCGGGCCAGGGATATAAGCCTCTTACCAGATGCTCAATATCATCCGCAGTTTTTTTCCAATCAATACATCCCATATCCTTCTTTAACATAGAAGCATAACAGGTTTCACCATCGCCCTGGGGTACGGGTGTAATGTTACCCTCTTCAATAGCCGTTAAAGCTTTGACAATCATTTCAGCACCAAGTTCGCTTAACTTATCATGTAAAGTTTCGCCGGTCTCATTTGCTTCGATAGGAATAATCTCTTTCATCAGCATATCCCCGGTATCCAAACCTTCGTCCATTTGCATAATGGTAACGCCGGTTTCCTTTTCTTTATGAATGATTACTGCCTGAATCGGGGCCGCTCCGCGGTACATAGGTAAAAGTGATGCGTGAATATTCACGCAACCGAATTTCGGCATATGAAGAATTTCAGAAGATAAAATCTGTCCGAACGCCGCCACCACAAAAATATCCGCTCCAAAAGTTTTAAGATACTCTACCGCCTCAGCGTCTTTAATTTTAACAGGCTGAAAAACGGGGATATTATGCTCAATGGCGCATTTTTTCACCGGTGTCATCTGCATTTCTTTGCCGCGACCTTTGGGTTTATCGGGCTGAGTTACCACCAAAACCACCTCGTGGCCTGCGTTTATAATACTTTCCAAAGCCCCTACCGCAAAATCCGGGGTTCCCATATATACAACTTTCATGTTTACCTCCCTAGGGTATATTCCCTACTCTTCCGCATCCACGTCCTGAAGTGGTCCTTCCACCAAATCAACATATAACTTGCCGTCCAAATGATCCAATTCGTGGCAGATTGCTCTTGCAAGAAGTTCAGTACCCTCTATTTCAAAGGGTTCCATATTCTCATCATAAGCCATAGCCTTCACATAATTAGGTCTTGTTACATTACCTGCCTTACCGGGTACGGAAAGACAGCCCTCGCTACCGGTCTGTTCACCGGAAGTTTCCAGAATTTTAGGATTAATCATAAGAATAGGTTCATCACCGTTTTCGGATACATCAATCACCACAATTCTTTTTAAAACGCCCACCTGGGGTGCTGCCAAACCAACACCATTGGATTCATACATAGTATCTAACATATCTTCAATCAGCATCTGTGTGCGGGGTGTAATTTCTTTAACTTCCTTGCATACCTGATTTAAAACTTCATCTCCCATTACTCTGACTTTTCTAAGTGCCATCGTTTCCTCCGTTCCTGCTTACGCAATTTAAAATGTATTCATCGGATTAAAATCAAACTGTACGCTCTCACGCTTAATCTCCCAAAGCCGGACGCACTCTTCCATCCGGTCCTTAATGCGGACAAGTTCTTCATAATCCTTATGCTTATAGTATATTACCTGTCGGTATAAATCACTCTTTTTACTTAGGTTGGCTTTGGCCGGACCGATTTGTGCCGGCATAGAATCAAACTCTATCGCCTTTACTTCTGTTGCCAGACGCTGTCCCAAACGCTCCAACGCTTTCTCATCAGGTCCTGACAACTGTACCGCCATCATATTTGCCGCAGGCGGATATAAAAGGAATTCTCTATATGCAAGTTCTTCCTCATAAAATCCTTCATAATCCTGCTCGGATGCACGTTCAATTGCATAATGTTCCGGCTGATACGTCTGAATTACCACTTCCCCTGGCAATTCCCCGCGTCCGGCACGACCTGCCGCCTGAGTCAGCAACTGAAACGTTCTCTCAGCAGCCCTGAAATCATTGTTTGACAAAGACAAGTCCGCCGCCAGAATTCCCATCAGGGTTACTCCCGGGAAATCGTGTCCTTTTACAATCATCTGAGTTCCAAGTAAAATATCGGCTTCCCTGTTTGCAAACTTGGATAAAATGCTTTCGTAATCATCCTTATGCTTCGTGGTATCCGCATCCATTCGTAAAACCACCGCCATAGGGAACTGCTTATGCAATGCCTCTTCAATCTGCTGGGTCCCCGCCTTAAACCCGGCCACCTTATTGGAACCGCAGGACGGACATTTCTTCACCGCAGGTTGCTCATAACCGCAATAATGGCATACCAGTTTCTCGCCTCGATTGTGCTCAGATAAAGATACGTCACAGTGCGGACATTTTATTACCTCGCCGCAGTCTCTGCAGGATACAAATCCCGAATAACCGCGACGGTTTAAAAACAGCATCATCTGCTCTCCCTTTTCCAAACGGTCTTCCATCAGTTCTTTTAAACGGCGGCTGAAAATGCTTTTGTTCCCGGCCTTTAACTCTTCTCGCAAATCCACTACATTTACGTTAGCAAGCGTACCGCCGGTCAAGCGCTCTTTTAAGGTAAACAGAACATATTCCCCGTTCTTTGCCTTTTGATAGCTTTCAAGGGAAGGCGTTGCCGAACCGAGAACCAACGCAGCTCCTGCTCTCCCGGCCATTTCTTCCGCCACTTCTCTGGCATGATACTTTGGCATTGTCTCACTTTTATAGGTTCCTTCATGCTCTTCATCTATAATAATAATGCCAAGATTTGAAAAGGGTGTGAATAAAGCCGATCTTGGCCCTATCATAATGCTTACTTCCCCTTTTCTCGCCCGCTCGAACTGGTCAAACCGCTCCCCTGCGGACAGTCTGGAATGCATAATGGATACCTTATCTCCGAATCTGCGGTAAAAACGTACCACATTCTGATATGTTAAGGATATTTCCGGAATTAAGAAAATCGCCTGCTGACCCTGCTCAATGCGCTTAGCAATCAATTCCATATAAACTTCCGTTTTACCACTACCCGTAATTCCGTGAATCAAATATTTGCCGGGATTGCCTGCTTCGTAGTCTTTCTCAACCGCATCCACAATTTCCTGCTGTGCCTTGCTTAAAGAAACCTTCTTCGTTTCCCCGCCACGGAATGATATGGGGTTGCGGTAACTGCGTTCCGCCTCTATCTGTAATATCCCCTGTTTCTGCAGGGATAAAACAGTCTGGGCACTGACATTTAACTTGCCGATTACAAGAGAATAATCAATTCTGGGACTTTCGCACAAGGCCTGTAAAAGTCGCACCTTCGCTCTTTGGTTTTTGCTTTTGGCAATCAAAGATGCCTTATAAAGTTCCGACTCATCTTTTAAGGCAATCACCGATTTCTTTTCCTGAGCCTTTGTGGCTTTTTTGACCGGTAAAACCGTTTTTAACGCGGTGATCATGGTAGAGCCGTATTTCTCTTTGATAAAAGACGCAATGCCGATTAATTTCTCTTCCGGCGAAACGCTTTTTTCACACAAGGTCGAAATATCTTTTACGCGGGATGCATCGAAATCTATATGCTCTGTAAAACCTACCACATAGCCTGTAATCATTCTGTTGCTTTTACCGAAAGGAATCTCTACCTTACTGCCTAAGGCAATCTGTCCCTGTAAATGTTGCGGAATACCGTAGGTAAAAGGGCGGTCAACATTTTCGTGGGATATATCTACAATTACTTCTGCATATGACATATCCTTCTCCTCCTTTTCTTTCTCTCGGAACACTTCCATCGAAATAAAAATGCCCCTTTCAGTATCCGCTATATTTGATTATACATCAATTTGCTTATTGTTTATTTTCTTCCAAAATTTCCCGGATTAACACACGTTCATCCATAGGATATTTCTTGCCTTCAATCTCCTGATAATCCTCATGACCCTTACCTGCAAGCACTATGATATCACCCGGCTTACCGTTATGAATTGCATAAGCAATCGCCTCTTTACGATTAACAATTTCCACATATTCACCGGAAGTTTTGGCAATACCGGTACGGATATCCGCAATAATATCCTCTGGTTTCTCAAAGCGTGGATTGTCGGACGTAATAATGGTCAAATCCGCAAGCTTACCACTCACTTCGCCCATCTCAAATCTTCTTAATTTGGAACGGTTTCCTCCGCATCCAAACAGACACACCAAACGCTCAGGCTTATATTCTTTCAACGTAGTCAGTAGACTTTCTAACGCCATGGCATTGTGGGCATAGTCAATCATTAACGAAAAATCCGGCGATACCGTTATCATCTCAATACGCCCTTTTACATGCGCCTTTAACAACGCATCTTTCATACGCTCATCTTCCACGTTAAAATGCCTGCAAATAGCGATAGCCGTCAAAGCATTGTACACACTAAAACGTCCGGGGCTCGGAACTTTTATATCAGCATTTAACTTGCCCGTAACAGCAAATTTCACGCCCAATTCTCCGCTCTCACGATACAATTCCACATTTTCGGCTCTCAAATCGGCACCTTCACTGAAACCGTAAGTCTCTATCTCGCAGGTATGACCTGCAAGCAAAGCATCAACATGCTTATCATCGGCATTTGCAATACCAACCTTACATTGTTTAAATAAAAGCCCTTTACAAGCCATATATTCTTCAAAACTACTATGTTCATTAGGGCCGATATGGTCAGGTTCCAAGTTGGTAAAAATACCTAAATCAAACACAAACCCTTGGGTTCTGTGCATCATAAGTCCCTGAGAAGAAACCTCCATAACCACAGCATCACAATCGGCCTCAACCATTTGTGCAAAATATTCCTGCAAGATATATGACTCCGGTGTCGTATTAAGTGCAGGGATTTTTTTCTCTCCGATAATAGTTTCGATAGTACCTACCAAACCAACCTTCATACCGGCATTTTCCAGAATGGATTTCACCATATAAGTGGTCGTAGTTTTGCCTTTCGTTCCTGTGATTCCGATGACTTTCATTTTATCGGCAGGATGGTTAAAATACGCCGCCGAAATAAAAGCCATGGCATAGCGGGTATCTTTTACTTTAATTACAGTTACGTCACTGTCCACCGGCACCTCTACATCCTTGGATACCACAAGACAGACAGCGCCTTTTTCAACCATTTCCGTTGCCACGGAATGACCGTCAAAATTAGCGCCTTCAATGCAGATAAAAAGTGCTCCCGGCGTTACCTTACGGGAATCATAGCACACTGCAGTAATTTCTCTGTCTACACTGCCGCATACACACTCATATGTAAGCTTTTCTAACAAATACGATAACTTTGCCATATTAACCTCCCGGGCTTTGCCATACACTATACCGCTACACTGTATTCTTGCATTGATAAATCATATCATTATAACATATTTTTTACTTTAAATCCATACCGCGCTTTTAACGGTAATTCTTCATTATAAGCTGCACTTCCGTACGTCCGTTGTAGGTGTTCAAATCCGGATTATAAATAACAGACATTTTATAATCACCGTCGCCTGCATATAAATGTTCTGCACTGCCTTCGCCGTATTTTTCGTCTAAATAACAATTGAACGACGGAATATCGCCGAAATATTTTAAATCATAAAATTTGCCGTATTTATCTTTTACACGGAACGATACCACATTATTCCGTGCCCCAAAAATTCTTGCTCGAATAAAAGTTACTTCCGACTGGGCAAAAACCGGTCTTTCATTATCCTTTCCAAACGGTTCTAAGAGACTTAACTCTTCCAAAAAAGCTTCGTTGGAATACCCCAAGGGCATATCCACATCAATTCGGATTACTTCCGTCAAATCCTCTTCCGTAAGATTTGCCTCTTCATTAAGACGCTTGCGAAAATCATCCAAATTCTCCTTGGGAAGTGATGCGCCTGCTGCCAACTTATGTCCGCCGAAATGTGTAAGCAAATCTTCGCACCGACACATTCCTTTGTTCATATCGTATGCATCAATAGAACGTCCTGACCCCTTTAACCCTTCACTGGCGTCCGTAAAAATCCATGTCGGCTTGTAAAAGGCCTCTCTTACCCTGCCTGCAATAATACCGGCAATGCTTTCATGACAGTTTTCCAAATAAACCACAATAACTTTATTATCCTGATACTGCTCACGAACCAACTCGATTGCCCTCTCTACACCGGCATCCGTAAGGGCCTTACGCTCTGTATTGGTCTGAACCAGTTCGATTGCCTTACGCTCCGCAATTTCGACTTCTTCACATAAAAGCAATTCCAGCGATTGTTCTGCCGATTCCAAACGGCCTTTGGCATTCAGACAAGGTCCTAAAACAAAACCGATTGTATATGCCTTAATTTCTTTATCCGCCAGATTATTCTGTTGTATTAACGCTTTTAAACCAATGTTTGCACAATCTTTAATATTCTTAAGACAATATTTTACAAGGGTGCGATTTTCTTTCACTAACGGCATTACATCACCCACGGTAGCAAATCCCGCTAACACCCTCAATTCTTTTTTCAGTTCCTCAAATCGTTCTATATTACCTGCACGTTCCAGCATCCGAATCATCAGCTTATATGCAACATACGCACCGCAAATTTCCATAAAAGGATACATATTGCCTTCACGCTTTGGATTGATTAATGCTATGGCCTTCGGTAATTTCTCAACATCCTTGCCGTCCGTATTTTCCCTACGGATTTCATGATGATCCGTCACAATAACCTGAATTCCCAGTTCTGCCGCCCTATCCAAGGCTTCAAAAGCCGAAATTCCGTTATCGCAGGTAATAATGGTTTGTACACCATCTTCAAACGCGCGCTCTACAAGACTTATATTAATCCCATACCCATCCAAAATTCTGTGAGGAATGGCATAATCTGCTTTTAATCCTAACGCTTCCAACCCTTTGTAAAGAATGGCAGTACTGCATACACCATCGATATCATAATCGCCGATAATACGTATTTTATGACCGGTATTGCGAAGACCTTCCAAATATGAAATTGCAACATCCATATCCACAAAACCATCCGTAATATCACAGTTTTGTATATCACCATACAGATATTCTTCAATCTGTTCCTTCTCCGTAATCCCGCGATTTCTCATAATACGAAGCACCACCGGATTGACACCGTATTCTCTTGAAAGGGTCTCATAATCGGCTCCCTGTCTAATCAAACGCCACTCAGCCATATTTTTTACCAATTCCTTTTTAAGCGAAAAAAGCCCTTCCGGACTTTTTTCTAATGTATTTTATTCTTTTATTATTTTATAACATCGATTAAATAAAATCCATTGTGTTTCAGTAGATTTTATACATAATCCTCGTCTTCTTCACCTTCACGCACGGGGAACTTCTTTCTTAAAAAGTACCATAAATTACCTGCAAGACAAACGGAAGAATACGTACCGCAAATAATACCAACCATAAGAGGTAAAGCAAATTCCTTAATGGAGGTCACACCTAATACATAGAGGGCTGCAACCATGATAAATGTGGTAAGTGAGGTGAAAACACTTCTCGACATTGTCTGTGTAATACTTTTGTTTACAATTTCTTTCAAATCAATTTCAAACTTAGACGAATCTCTCTGACGTTTCTTTAAATACGCCTCATCTGCTTTTGCCTTGGCTTCTTTGTAGTTTTCACGAATACGATCGAAAATAACAATGGTCGCATTAATTGAATAACCGACAATCGTCAGCATACACGCAATAAACGTACTGCCTACGCTGACGCGTGCAATGGCATAAAAAGCAAGTACTACCAATACATCATGAACCAATGCCAATACAGAAGATACACCGAAGCGCCAATCGCTAAAACGGAACCAGATGTAAATCAACATACAAACTACCGCAATCGAAACTGCAATCAATGAATCTTTCTTCATTTCACCGGAGATGGTCGCACCGATGGTCTGGCTCTGAATACTATCGGGATCCACGTTATGGTTTTCAATAAACAACGCATCCAGTTCCTGGCGTTCCATCTCATCCAACTCTCTGGTTTTCACAATGATTTCGTTACCGCCTTCTACCTTCTGGACCTGAACATTACCGTCGCCTGTAATTGCCTCAATCCCCGGAACAATTAGTGCATCAATATCTTCAATACTCATATCTTCCGCAAGAATCAAACTTGTAGAAGTACCGCCCTTAAACTCAAGACTCAAATTCAAAGGTTCTCCGATACTTCCTTTGTTAATTCCCATAAAAACTCCGCCTAAAACGATGCAGAGAAGGGAAATTGCGAGAAAAATCTTACCCTTTGATAAGAAATCAAAAGTTTTACGTTCTTTACCGATACCAAACAACTTAATATTATCTAATCCTAACGCTATTACGCCATTCAATAACAATCTCGTAATCACCATAGCTGTAAACATGGATAAAACAATACCGATTGCAAGTGTCCATGCAAAACCTTTTACAGTTCCTGTTCCGGCGATAATCAATACAATTGATGCAATAAGGGTTGTTACATTACCATCTACAATAGAAGAAGTTGCCTTCTTAAAACCGATATCCACTGCACTCTGTACAGTCTTTCCTGTCGCAAGTTCTTCACGGATACGTGCAAAAATAATAACATTAGCATCTACTGCCATACCAATCGACAGAATAATACCTGCAATACCGGGCAATGTTAAAGTAATTACCTCGTTAAACAACGATAATGTAATAATAATCAAAAATACATATAATATCAGTGCCAATACACTGATAAAGCCGGGCAAGAAGTATACTGCAACCATAAATACAGCAACCAGAATAAAACCAATCACCGCTGCCTGCAAACAGGTTGTAATAGCTTCCGAACCAAGCTGCGCACCTACCACGTTAGAACGTAATTCCTGCAATTCCAGCTTCAACGCACCATTACGGATGTTGGATGCAAGACGTTCAGCCTCGTCCGCATTTCCCATACCGTTAATCACTGCCTGTCCGTCTCTGATTACAACACCAACGCGGGGAACACTGATAAATTTATCATCATAATAAATTGCAATGGTCTCCCCGTTAGAATATGCTTTCTCTGTCGCTTTCGCAAAACTTGTGGTGCCATCGGCATTTAAGCCTAACGCAACCACATACTCCAAATTGCCAAGCTGATCCTGCTGCTGCGTTGCTTTCGCACTCTGCACTTCGTTACCGGTTAAAATAATGGAACCGTCAGCCTGTAATTCATCCAATGTCTTATTTAACTTGTACTGAATATCAATTCTTGCATCTTCTGCCAATTCATAAGTAACGGCATTTCCTGCTTCATCCAGCACAATTGCACCGGTTTCCATATCATACTCAACCGCAACACCGTCTGCTATCATAACAAAGGTATTCCAAGTCTCATCATGGTATACCAACATTCCTTCCGGTGTTACCGCAGGTTCATAATTGTAATTTCCTTCCGAATCAGTCTCGGCAATAAACATAAGACTACCGGGTTTACCCAATTCTTCCAAGATTTCATTTGCATTACTTACACCCGGAATTTCAATGTTAATTCGGTCATTTCCTTCCGGATATACTTGCGCTTCCGTACTGTAAGTATCTACTTTTTGCTGAAGTTTAAACACCGTATCATTCATTTCTTCTACGGTAGGTTCTTCTTCGCCGACTACTTCATACGTAATGCTGACACCGCCTGCCAAATCCAGCCCCTGCTTAATGTCATACAATGAACCTGTTTTATTTTCGCCCACACCAACCAATGCCACATATCCTAATGCAGCTGTAATCAATATTATGGCGAAAAAGCTAATGATTTTACCTGTTTTATTCATCTTTTTACTCCGTTCTTGTGCCTATTCTTCGGTGCTTTTCGCAACCTCCATCATAATGGCACATTCAATACGTTTCTTCTGCAACTCACATCCAATGTCATATGCATCATTGATATGACCATGGAAATGATATGAATTTGCGGCGCATCCGCCACTGCAATAAAATTTAGCAAAACAGTTTTTGCATTTCTCTTTCGCATATACATTACAATCCGAGAACATTTCCCTGATATCATTTCTTAAAATGCCTTCATCCACATTCCCCATCAGGAATTCCTCTTCCCCTACAAACTGATGACAGGGATAAAAATCACCCCAGGGTGTAACTGCCAGATATTCGCATCCGGAACCGCAACCCGACAAACGTTTTGCCACACAAGGGCCACCTGATAAATCGATCATAAAATGGAAGAAGTTAAAAGGTTTGCCTTCCTTACGTCTCTTAATCATTTCTTTCGCAAGCTTATCGTAATTTTCAAACAATACCGGCAAATCTTCTTCCGTCAAAGCGTAACCTTCTGTCTCCGGTGCCACAACAGGCTCCACGGAAATCTGCTCAAATCCCAAATCTGCCAAATGCAATACATCCTCACAGAAATCTGTATTGTAATGCGTATAAGTACCTCTTACATAATAATTCATCTGGTTACGGCTTTCTGCCGCCTTCTTAAACTTCGGAACAATAATATCATAAGAAGAACCCTTGCCGTTTCTTGTCGGTCTCATAAAATCATTAACTTCCCTACGTCCGTCAATACTTAATACAAGATTACCCATTTCCTTATTTGCAAATTCAAGAATTTCATCGTTTAAAAGCATACCGTTGGTAGTAAGGGTAAAGCGGAATTTCTTATTATTCGCTTCTTCAATGCTTCTTCCGTATTCTACCAGCTGTTTTACCACTTCCCAGTTCATAAGGGGCTCACCACCAAAGAAGTCCACTTCCAGATTTCTTCTGCTGCCGGACTCTTTTACCAGGAAATCCAAGGCCTTTTTACCCACTTCAAAGCTCATTAACGCTCTTCTTCCGTGGTACTCACCTTCCTCCGCAAAACAATATTTACAACCCAGGTTACAATCATGTGCAATGTGAAGACACAATGCTTTGACTACAGGCTGACGATTCTTAAACGTATCGATATACGGCTCGTAAATATCTTCTGCGAACAACATATCTTCCTGAATCAAGGCAATAATTTCTTCTACTGCTTCTCTATAATCCGCATTCGTCGCTTCACAGCGCTCACCATCTTCATTCTCTGTATACAAAGTCTGATTCAAAGAACAGACCTTCTCAATCATATAATCAAGGTCCACACGTTGTTCTTTGCTTTCCTTTTCAAAGATGGGAAGCAAATCGTAAACCAGTTCATCCACTGCATGAACGCAACCACTGTTTACATCCAGAACAATGTTATAACCGTTATTTTTGTATTGATGTATCACTTAATATTCCTCCGCATGACAAGTCAGGATTAAAATAAAACACCTGCTCTTACTCATAATTTCTGTTCTCATAACAAAGGCAGCGTCCTAAAACGCTGCCCCCTAATCTTTCAACCAATCTTATTTTGCCTGTTCACAGCTCTGGTTACCAACAGTGCAAGATGTCTTACATGCTGACTGGCATGATGTCTGGCATTCACCACATCCGCCCTTCTTTAAAGATTTCTTATAGTCTCTGGTATTTAAAGTCTTAATGTGTTTCATTGTTAAGCCTCCTTCGAAAATTTCTGCTCTCGGTCAAGTATAGCATATCTTTTTTAAATGTAAAAGCCTTTTTTTCAAGTTTTATAAGGTTATTTACCGTTTTGCCCCTCTCTCAGTCATATTATGCACCACTTCTTTTATCAACAAGGGTAAAAACGGTTTGGTGATATAATCATTGCATCCAAGCTCCGCAAACCCTACGGAAGTATCCAGGGTTTTATTTCCTGTCATGAGTACCACAGGGGTATTATAAATCTTTCGAATATTACGTAACGTCTCCAGACCATCCATATCCGGCATCATAACATCCAGCATAATCAAATCGTACTGCTGATGATTCAACTCCTTTAAAGCCTCTGCACCGCCGTTTACAGCATTGATCTCATACATGGGTTCATCGCTCATAATATGCTTTAAAAGTTTATGATTCATCGGTTCATCATCCACTACCAGAATCTTACGCTGAAGCGAATCAATCTGACGCATTTGGTAGTCCTTATCCTCTTCCATCAACTGAAGCATAATATCCGCAATTTCCGGGTCAAACTGGGTTCCGCGCCCTTTGATAATTTCATTGCGAACCACCTCCTGCGGCAATCCGTCACGATAACTTCTGTTACTGGTCATTGCATCATACGAATCCGCAACACCAAGAATTCTTGCCATCTCCGGAATTTTGTCTCCGGCAAGACCATTCGGATATCCCTTTCCGTCATATCTCTCATGATGATATTTAGCCGCAATTGCAAGCTGCTCACTACCGGAGATACCGCTTAAAATATGATAGCCTGTCACAGGATGCACTTTTATAATATTATATTCGTCATCTGAAAGTGGCCCGTTTTTATTGATAATTTCTACAGGGATACGGATTTTACCAACGTCATGAAGTAAGCCGGCACGATAAATTTCCTCCTGCGCTTCCTTGCTTTTACCCATTCGCTTCGCAATCATACGGGAATATTCCGCTACTCGTTTGGAATGACCGCTGGTATAACGGTCTTTGGCATCCACCGCTTCACTCAACGCCGTTACAGTCTGTAAAAACAACTCCTTAATGCGCTGTTGTTGTTCTACCAATTCTCCGGTCTGCTCTTTTACCTTCTTCAATAATTCACTGTTATAATTCGAAATCAGACTCATATACTTTAATTTGTCTGTTTCATCCTTAATCTCGATAACATAGCCTCTGGCCTTTTCACGATACCATACACGGTTTACCTTGATTTCATAGTATTGTTCACCGTTTCGGTACTGATGCTGATCTTCGCCGTTCTGTACATATCTGTGCAACCAGTCAGAAAGCAACTTAATACTTTCGATTCCGTCAATCGGACTGTCCACCCTGCATTCTTTAATACCGTCAAAGACATCTGATGCCACCTTGTTACAGCCCATATATTTTAAGTCATTATCGAATATGATGTAACCATATACTTCCTGTTTCTGTATGGTACTTGCGATACTGTCTTCCAGGTTATACATCATATTTTTATTCTGCAAATAAAGGAACACCCAACCGTCAAGAACATATAGCAACGGCATAATTTCAATATCTGGTTCAATCATACGTCCAATAATAAAAATAGCAATATTAGCAATCACCATCAGTGACAATACCCATAACTTATTCTTTGAAACCGCACTCTTTTTGGCCAAATGATAACCCAAAAGGATAATTTCCAGAATCAAATATCCATACAAAATCACATAAAAGAATATATGTCCGAAACCATATGAATGCACCAAAATCGTTGCATTTCCAAGTTTCCCCAGCGACAAATCCTTGTAATACCAATCCGTATATCCTATGGTCAGCACCATAAAATATACACCGAAACTGGAGGCGTACAAAATATAACGCAACCAGCTTGGGATTTTAAAATTACAAATCGTGCAAATCATAAACAAGGTAATCAGCGGAATGAAACAACCGCCTACATACCCAATTTTATTTGCCAAAATTGCCTCATACAATTGCGTCGAAACCGACAGGGCAAAGTACCCCAGATTTGACAATGCCATAATCAATATGGACAACATAAAATAATAATTGGCCTTTTTATTCTCATAGGTATAAACCAACATAATCAAATTAAGAAATGCCAATATTGTTGTAGCTAAATAATAAATAATCATGCTTTCGTTCTTCCTATTCTTATGAAACCACAATAACCTCGTTATATCTTCGGCACACACTGTCATACAATTCAAACATATGACGCTGTAACTCCGGCACTTTGTCCAATACGTTATCTTTGGTCAATTTCTCCAGCTCATATGCCAAATCACCGATTTCCTTTGCGCCGACAGAATATGCATTGTTCTTAAATCCGTGAACGCGGATACAATAATTCTTTGCATCCTCTTCTTTTAAAAATCGATTCAATTCTTCACGGATTGTTAACTCTGTAAAATCCTTTAACAACTCCAGATAAAAATCCGAATCACCCGCACAGGTCGCCAGACCCATTTTATAATCTAATTCCGGCAGTTTAGTACGGATTGCATCAAAATATTCTTCCTGCGTTACTTTTACCATTTGTACATCACTCTCTTTTCTTTCGTCTTCATATACAATATATTCTGCCGGCAGATAGTCCAAAAGCATCTTATCCAGCAAGTCCGGCATAATCGGCTTGGTAAGAAAATCATCAAAACCCTCATCAAGGAATCTTTCTCTGCCTCCGATAATGGCATTGGCCGTCAGCATAATAACCGGCGTATTCTCACACAATTTTTCCTGTCGGATTATATGAAGCGTTTCCACACCATCCATATCGGGCATCATATGATCTAAGAATACCAAGTCAAACTTCTGCTCTTTTAAAAGCTGAATGCATGCCTTTCCGCTCTCCGCCTCGCTTACCTGCATTCCGGTGCTTTTTACAAGACTTCTAAACACTTTCAGATTCATTTGATAGTCATCCACTACCAGAACTCTTGCCTTAGTCGCCGTAAAATGCACCCTGGTATCCTGTGCAAGTTCCGCATCTTTAAACTTCTTACGCAAATCACCTATGGGCGTTTTATCCACAATTTTTTGTTCAAGTGCAAATGAAAACTCACTCCCCTTTTCGTAGGTACTTTGAATCTGTAATTCACTACCCATCAATTGCAAAAACTGCTGTGCAATATTCATACCAAGGCCGGTACCTTCCACGTTCTTGTTGCGCTTGGTATCAAATCTTTCAAATTCATCATATAACTTATCAATATCTTCTTCCCGAATTCCGATGCCTGTGTCTTTCACTGCAAAATGGAGTACTGCCAAATCATCTTTCTTTTCACCGGTTACCTTTAAAGTTACTTTCCCTTGATTCGTGTATTTGACGCTATTGCTTAAAAGATTCAAAAGCACCTGACGAATACGCAATTCATCACCGCAATATTTACCAGGAATCTCCGGTGAAATATCAAATTCCAGTTCCAGATTCTTTTCTTTGGCTTTAATACTCGTCATATTATAAAGATCGTTGATTAAACTACTGATTTCATAATCATTCTCAACGATTTCCATCATACCGGACTCAATTTTAGACGAATCCAAAATCTCATTAATAATGTTCAAGAGTACTTCCGATGAATCCCTGACATCCTTTGCATATTTCTGTATAGGAGGTTCCGTACTCTCGCGCATAATCATTTCATTCATACCAAAAATGGCATTAATCGGCGTACGGATTTCATGAGACATTCTGGCCAGAAACTTTGTTTTTGCCTGATTTGCCCGCTCTGCATCTTCCTTAGCCTTCTCCAGCTCCGAAGTCAGCCTTGCACGCTCGATACTACCGCTTACAATACTGAAAATACTACTACAGACTGACATAAAAGCGATATATATCAAGCAACGCGGAAGGACAAAAAACAACATAAGCGTAAGCCAAGGATTCGGGTTTACTTCTGTTAAAATAAAAACACCATCCTGTGAATGTTGTGCCAGGCTTCCCGAAGTGAGCAATGCCATATTTGCGTCGCAAAGGCCAAAGAAATATCCGCAATAAACAATCACCACCGTACTTAATGTAGTCATTATATATACAAAGCGTAATACCCGCTTCGAAGAATACATGGTCGCATACAAGAATGGCAAAAGCGTTACCAAAATTGCATGATATGTAATGAACACACCCGCTATAGTAAAAACATAAATACTGCCACTCAAAATAATGTACTTCTTAATTTTATTAGAAGGCGACATACATTTGGATACAATAACAACTGCAATGTAAATTGCCATAGACGGTACATATCCTTTGAACATCAAGTCCTGTTGCACCACAAATATATCCAATAAATTCAGAACAAATGCCGTAGTATAAACCCACATAGTAATGGTAAAGCACTTCATTACATAGTTGTTGGCAATATATTCCTGATCTTTAATGTATAACGTTATATCATCTTTTTCTTTTGTAACTTCACTCATCAGCAAGTCGTCCTCTCCTCGCAAAGTTTGGATTCTTTGCACCTGTTATTCAATGCGGTAAATTATACATTTTGTGTTATTCCAAAAATACTCTTCACACATTTAATATAAAGCATTTCACAACTCTTTTTCTCAATATTATATTTTACTTCCAACGTGCTATCTTCGTCAATATTAGATAGTTTGATTTTAAAAATAAAAAGAGAAATCCGAAGATTTCCCTTAACTAACCATTCCGCCGATTGTCCCTGCCCCTGCACAAATTGCCAATGTTGTAAAAAAGTTTCCTGCAAAATCCTGAAAACCATGATTACAAATCAAACTCACAATAACCAATACCATAAAATACATAACACCTATTCCAAGGCCCACTAAATACTTTTTTACTTTCTTTTTCTTTCCCATAAAAAAGCCCGCCAGGAAATTTACCAGCACATATACTCCGATAATAACAATATCTACTACCTTTTCACTTAAATGGAACTGATATACCAAAAATGCCAGCAAAAGTAGCATTAAAGCAGTAATGAGGTATGTTACAAGCAATGTAAAAAGCCACAAGGGCGCTTCATTTCTAATACAATTCCAGGTGTTTTTCTTTTCCATCCACATTCTCCCTTATAAAAATAAACATCGTTTCCTACACTAAACTATGCTTAAGAAGCGGTAAATATGTACGGAATTCGGCACTTTCACCTTGACAGAACCCTATATATTTTGTATATTTCATTTTGAAGGTCTGCGGATTTTTTCGCAGATTGAATATTTTTATGTAAGAGAAGGAGTAACAAATCTTGGACCCAGCGAGTCTGATTTTAACAGCAGAGCCGGCGGTAATCAGCCCGGCAATCATTTTTCAACTTGTAGTTTTAGTAATTCTTATCATTCTTTCAGCTTTTTTCTCTTCTGCCGAAACAGCATTTTCTACCGCAAATCGTATTAAAATGCGCAGTCTTGCCGAGGAAGGAAACAAAAAAGCTGCTCTGGTACTTAAAATTCTTGACAGTTACAGCAAATTGCTCAGCGCAATTCTGATTGGCAACAATGTTGTGAATCTGTCTGCATCTTCTTTAGCAACCACTATTGCAATCGCATTAAGTGAACCTTTAGGTTTGAAAGAAGCACTTATGACAGGTCTTGCAACCGGTATTTTAACCATTGTTGTATTATTAGGTGGTGAGATTGTTCCTAAAACATGGGCTAACCTTTATGCAGATAAAATTGCTTTAACATATGCACCCATTATCCGATTTTTGATGGTAATTTTAACTCCAATCATTTTTATCGTAGATAAAATTGCTTTAGGTATTTTAAAACTGTTCCGCATTGATCCAAGCAAAAAGAACAATGCCATGACAGAGAGTGAATTAAGAAGTTACGTAGATGTCAGCCACGAAGACGGTGTCATCGAAGAAGAAGAAAAAGAAATGATTTATAATGTATTCGATTTCGGCGATTCACTTGCCAAAGACATTATGATTCCCCGAATCGATATGGTGTCTGTGGAAGATACTGCTACTTACAAAGAAGTTATGGAATTATTCCGTGAGAATATGTATACACGACTTCCGGTTTATCATGAATCTACTGATAACATTGTAGGTATCATTAATATCAAGGACTTCCTTTTTGTAAAAGATTCTGAGAAGTTTGCAATTAAGGATATTATGCGTGATGCATATTATACATACGAATATAAGAAAACTTCCGACTTAATGATGGAAATGCGTAAGTCTTCTTCCAATATTGCACTTGTATTAAACGAGTACGGTTCTACCGAAGGTATGATTACCTTGGAAGACCTTTTGGAAGAAATCGTTGGTGAAATCCGTGATGAGTATGATGAAGATGAAGAAACATTAATTCAGGATTTAGGTGATAACACCTATGTAGTACCAGGTGGTATGAAATTAGACGATATCAACAATTCCATCGACACTGATTTTGAAAGTGAAGATTACGACTCTATCGGCGGTTTGATTATCGAAAAACTCGATAAGCTTCCGGAAGAAGGCGAAACTGTCACTTTAGAAGATGGTTCACAGCTTACCGTTAAAACAGTAAACCAGAACAGAATTGAAGAAGTTTTAATGAAACTTCCTACTGTTTCGGAAGAAACTACTGAAGAAGAAGCTTCAGAAGATAAAGAAGAAGATTAATTAGATTTCTTATTTACAATACAAATAAAACTCTCACAATTAACATTTGTTGGTTGTGAGAGTTTTTATTTGTTCATTTTTATGTGTATTTGTATATATCTTCTCTGTCAATCTTCTTTATCCCTTTGCCGATTCATCAATTTACGAAAGGTAACAAAGAAAGTTATCGTAGTTACCAGTCCTGCAATGATATCACTTATCGGTTCTGCCAAAAATACCGCAAACACCTTATTTCCCATAAACAACGGCAATATAAATATCAAAGGAATCAATAGAACTATTTTACGAAGACATGCCATAATCAAACTGATTTTGGCTTGTCCGAGTGCCATAAAGCTCTGCTGACAGGAAGTTTGAAATCCCATAGCAAAAATACCTGCCAAATAAATTCTCATCGCCCATCCGGTATATTTCACCAGTTCCGCATCATCCGAAAAAATTCCCGCAAACGCTTCCGGCACAATCATAATCACCAGCCAAAAAGCTATTGCATAAATAACGCATACAAGAAACTGCGTAAAAAAAGCTTTTTTCACGCGGTCTATTTGCCCCGCTCCATAATTATAGCTGATAATAGGCTGACCGCCCTGGCATATCCCCTGCAAAGGCATCAGAATGAAAGAAGCAACACTTGTAAGAATCGTCATAGCACCCACTGCCAAATCTCCACCAAACTTGGATAGACTTGACGTAAAGCTGATGGACAAAAGACTTTCCGTTGACATCATCACAAAAGTAGAAATTCCCAACGCAAGGCACGGACCAAAGACTTTTGCTTCCAATTTCATATTTTTGATTCTCAAACGTAAAATTGTCTTTTTACCGGCAAGGAAATAAAGTACCCATAAAGCACCTACCGCCTGACTAAGCACTGTCGCAAGCGCTGCTCCTTTTACCCCCATTTGCAATACAAAGATGAAAATCGGATCCAAAATTATATTAATAATCGCTCCAATCATAGTAGTCAGCATACTGACTTTTGCAAAACCCTGTGTTGTAATAAAAGGATTCATACCCAATACTACCAACACAAAAACACTACCGAGAATATATATTCTTGCATAATCCACAGCAAACGGTAGCGTAATATTGCTTGCGCCAAAAAACGTAAGCATTTCCGGCGCAAAAATATAAAATACAATTGTTAAAACAACTGTAAAAATAAGCAACAATGAGAAGCAGTTTCCCATTATCTTTTCTGCTTTCTCATGATCCTTCTGTCCCATGGCAATTGCTGCCAACGGAGCACCACCTGCACCAGCCAGCATAGCAAATGCATTCATCAACATTAACATTGCCATAAAGAGACCCACACCCGTTAATGCTGAAGCCCCAATCTTAGGAATATGTCCAATATAAATTCGATCCACAATGTTATAAAGCAAATTTACAATCTGCGCCATTACGGCAGGAATGGCCAGCTTTGCAAGAAGTTTCGGCACACTGCCGCTACCCATATCATATTTCTTTTTATTGTCCATTCTTTTATCCTTTTTATTGTCCGGTATATATATTCGATAACTTAAAATAATTTTAAAACCATCTTAAATTTTATTCAATACCCATCTTCTCAAGACACCATTTATTCACAAAAAGAGCCTCACCCTGCGGCAAGGCTCCCTATCATATTCATTTATAAATCTTCCACAAGTTTCGGTAAAACATCTTTACATTTTCCATAAATCACATAATCTGCATACCGATCCGTAAAATGTTCTTCCTCATTAATCAGAATCAAACGATTACCGGTATAATGTCCGGTAGAATAGCGTACTTTAGAACCATATAAATTCGTGCCCAAAACAAGTACTAAATCTGCATTTGCACATGCGATTGCAGCTTCTGTCATGCGGTCATTACGCACACTTTCACCAAATAATCTAAGTCCCGGACGCAAAGCTACTTTACAATCATCACAAACAGGAACACCTTTGGCACTCGATATATATTCCAAAGAAAAATTCTTCTTGCACAAAGGACAATAATTGTTGTAAATCGTTCCCTGGAACTCAATTACATTGCGAAGACCACTGCGGTATTCTAAGCCACATATATTCAAACTGATAGTCGCACGCAACTTGTCCATATCCTGCAACTTCTTAAGTGCAGCATAGGTTTCACTCGGCTCAGGGATCGTACTGATTACTTCTTTCTTATAGAAGTTGTAAAACTTCTCCTTCTTGGTCGCATAAACCCCTGCCGACAACAATTCTTCCGGACTGTCCCCGTATTCTTTCTCAATTCGACATAAATGATCAAGGTCCCAAAAATCGATACCGCCACTTTCCACAAGCGTTCCCAAACCGGTTACACATACTATGTTATTCGCTTGTGAAATCATTGTTTTTACATGATTTAAAACCGCCTCTTCTGTTTTTCTCATAAGCATCCACCCCTAATAGATGTTCTATAATTTCATTTTAGAAGTGAATACGTGAAAAGTCAAGTCTGCCAAGGGAATTCTTTATTTTCTTGACGTATGACAGGTAAAATAAATCAACTGATATTTTGCGGCAATTTCGTTTAAAACTTTCTGTGCTCCTTCCAGCGATTCCTGATCTAAATTTACAAACGGGTCATCTAATACAACAAATGGTGTTTCTTTCTCAAACAAAGCATCTATTAATGCAAATCGCACACACAATTCCATTGCCTCACGCATACCCTTACTGAAATATGCAATGTCACGTTTAAAACCGCCCTCGTCCGTTTTCACAGAAAGTTTCAAATCCACCTCGGAATGCTCAAATCTGCTTATATTAATTAGTTTTGCATACTTTGTAAAACCTTCATTTATCTTCTTGAGATAACGGGACGAAAACTCATTTTGCGCCGTTTTGAGATACTTTAAGGTTTTCTCCAGAAGTTTATATTTAGATTGACATTCTGCAAGCACTTCTTCCAAATCCGCCTTTTCCATTTCCCACTTTTCGCACTCTTCCATAAGTTCTGCATACTTTGAAACCGTAGCACTCATTTGTCTGAAATGTTCTTCCTTCGCTTGAATTTCACGTTCCAATTCCGCCTCTTGCTGTTGCAATTTCTCTATTGATAAAAACTGCTCCGCAGGAATCACTTCTATTCGCTCCGTCTGTTCAAGTTCACGGCACTTCTCAGCATATTGCGCGCATACACTAATATATTCATTTCGTTTCTGAACAATTTCTTTAATTAAATACTCTTCCACATCCGTGGTATCTTTATAAAATCTTCTAAAAAACAGAATCAATTCTTCATTAAGCAGCGCCTTTTCCTTTAGCTTCTTTTCTTCTTCCCGCTTTATCTCTTCTTTTCTTGTCGCCTGCGTATTTAATTCCAGTAATGTAATACGTATTCTGTTCATCAGGAACGGGATTTCTTCCTCACTTTCAATTGAGAATGCCTGAAGATACATTCGAACGGATTTTTTACCGTTTTCAACCATTTTACTTAAAAGTTCATATTCTTCTTCCGCCTGTATTAATTCTTCGTTATCATCCGTTGCATCATTATAAGCAGACTTTGCCTTCATACCGAAAACAAAAGCAAACATCACAGCGATCAATGTAATTCCCAACGCAAACAAACAATAGGTTCCCGCCGTAAAATACAAAACTACAGCAAGAACTAAAGAAAGAACAGCCACTAAAATAGAAATTCTCTGTTTTACTTTATAAGAATCCCTTTTCTCATTTAAATAGTTATTTTTCTCCTCCTCGCGTATTCTGACAGATTGCAATTGCAATTCCTTCTTTTCAAGAAGATTCTCTTTCTCTTTTACCTGATTCCACTTCTGTTCGCAGGCATCCAATTCCTCCTCCGTCATCGGATTACGTTCTAAAATCTTAGCCAAATCAGGATATTTATATCCATAATTTACCTCTGCAATTCTAACCACGGAATTCCGGTACTCGTATAACTTATTGCGATACTGTTCCAGTTCTTCCTCTGTCGGTATTCCGTTAACAAAAAACTTCTCCAATGCACCTTTGCACTGTGCAATTCTTTCTTTTTCTTCATTAAGTGCTCTGTAATATTTCGCTTTCTCCTGACGGGCAGCCTGTTCTCCGACCTGGCGCATTTGTACTTTTAAGTCATCCTTCTTCGCTTTTAATTCCCGGGTATCAGCATAACACTGTTGTACCTTTGCTTTCCAATCATCCAAGGTCGCACCGGTCTGTTTTGCCTCCGTAATTCGTCGGTTTAATTCTGCAATTTCTCCCGTCACTTCAGCAATTTTACCCTTATTTCCGATTTTCTTATAAATCTTCATTTCTTCTTCTAAACGTGCACAAGCCTTCTCGTAGCAATCCATATCATCACCACTTGCCATAAGACCACTCATTTTGGTTGCTACACTGTCAGTCATACTAACGGCATATTCTCCCTGCTTCATATAAATACTTTGTTCAAAAGCATTTTTGTCAATACCAAAAAGTTCTTCTCCGAGTTTGTCTGTATATATTTTACTTTCCAAACCGGTATTCACATCATAAAGGACGAACGTATCTTCCTTATCTTTGCCGGCAAAAAAACGCTCCGCACGATAAACCATACCATCTGCCTCAAATACTAAATTACCGCCGTAAACACCACCATTCCAGGGCTCATACTTCTTACGTTCATTCTCATCAAGACTACGCTTTGTGCTTCGTTCCAACCCATAAAACATAGCCTTCAAAAAAGCCGCAAGGGTAGTTTTACCCCATCCGTTATTCCCCATAATAACATTCAAACCATTTGTAAAATCATAAGAAAACTGATGCAAGCCACCAAAATTCTCTATATAACAGGAAATTAATTTCATACTCCCAAATCCTCCCCTGACAAAGCACGAATGCCCAAAAGAATCATCTGCTCCTTTTCACCTTCCTCTTCTTTGGCATTCATCACCGTACGCACAAATTCGCCTTTTAAAGAAATCATATTCTCATATGATTTGTAATCAATGGACAAGCGCGACTCATCCTTCCATTTCAAGAAATAAAATCGTCCTTCCATAGCCTGATCAAAATATGTAAAATCCTTCTCTGTATCTACCGTATAATATCCGGTCAACACAATTTTAACCATATCCTTAGAGGGAATATCCGCAACTTCTTTATCTACCGCTCTTAAAATATCCGTAGTTGTTTCCTGCCCCGTAATATCCACTCTGATTTCATGAAGAATACGGGATGCCATAGAAACAAATCGACTATCGACTTTACCGTCATCTATTTCCAGGAGAACAACACCCTTCTCTCCGCATTCATCAAAACCACGACCTTCCGGACAACCACAGTAGCAATATTCGCCTCTGTCATCTAATTTCTCTTTCTTATATGAATGAATGTGTCCCAATGCCAGATAATCTATATTGTGATTCCTCAACGCCGGCAACGCAATTAAACTCGCATCATCTCTCACATTGCTTCGTACTTCCTGTCCGTGAAGCATTACAATATTGATTCGGTCCGGTTCAGTCATTAATGCAGCATAATTCACATCATCCCCCATTGTTTCCTTACCCCAGACAGATATCACACCATACTGATACTCCACCCAATCTGTCCCAAAACATTTAAAATTTCCGGGTACAATACGCCCCTCCGTAAAATTAGTCTGCCAGTCATGATTCCCGCGCAAATATAAAAAATCAATTTCAGGATTGGCCGCAATCATATCCCACACCAGATTTCTTGCTTTAGCCGCAATATTCTTCGTGTCAAAAAGATCGCCTGCAATCAATACAGCCGTTACTTCTTCTATCTTCGCCAATTGAACAATACGCTCAAATGTAAGTAAAATTTCGTTTCTGCGCTCTTTCGCTTTTTCTTTCCCTATATTGCTTTCCAGTTTAGAATCCAGATGTAAATCTGCACAATGTATGAACTTCATAACAAGGTCCTTTCCTATAAAAATTTTCGATTATTTTTTTACAATTTTAATACTTTTGTTATTACTTTTTGCACTATTATCTATTCCTTTTTTATAACTTATATAGTAAAATAAAAAGGTATTGTAATTTACACTTATTTTAACATAATAACAAAAATGTGTAAAGAACATACGTTCTGTTTTAACTATTATATAAAACCCATTTACTTGAGAAAGGAGGTTGCTTTTATGCAATCCAAAAAGCTACTTGCTCTTCTGCTTGCAAGCGTTATGGCATTTTCACTTTTTGCATGTAACAAACCCGCAGAAGACGTTACTTCCGAAGCTGATTCCCAGGCTTCAGAAGATGTTTCCGAAGAAGCTTCCGATAACGGCGTTATCGAAGGTTTCGGTAATAACTTAGTTGACGGTACAAACATCATCGACGATCATTTCGACGATAATACCAAAGGCGAGTGGGGTGTTTACTCTAACGGCGGTACCTTTGATCTTTATGCCGAGAACGGCGAAATGGTAGTTGATATTAAACATGCAGGCGGAATGGAATATGCCGTACAGATTTTCCGCGACGGCTACTGCCTGAACATGGGTTGCGTTTATACAGTATCTTTCGATATCTATTCTGATATCGAACGTGATATTGAATGGCGTTTCCAGATTAACGGCGGTGATTTCCACCCTTACTATCTTGAAACCGAAAGACGCATCGGTCCCGACAAGCAGACAATCACTGCTGAATTCACTATGGAAGAAGCAAGTGATCCCGCCCCCAGACTTTGCTTCAACTTAGGTGAACAGGGTGATTTGGACACTACCGTTGCTCACAAAGTTTACATCGATAATTTTGTACTTACGATTAAAGATGCTTCTAATGCAATGGCTTTGGAACCCCTTCCTACCCCCGTTCCCGTCAAAGTAAATCAGGTAGGATACAAGCCTGCTGACGAAAAGATTTTAATTTGTAAGTATGATCCCGAAATTACCGACTACACCATCGTTGATTCTAATAACAATGTTGTATACTCCGGTAAACTTACATCCGATTTTGCTAACTCCAAGTCCGGTGACGGTGCTCAGGTAAAGGGTGATTTCTCCGACTTCACCACTCCCGGTACATACAAGGTAATTGTTGACGGTATTGGCGAATCTTATGAATTTACTATTGCAGACGATATTTATGATGACCTTTACAAAGATGTGGTACGTATGCTCTATCTCCAGAGATGCGGTTGCGCATTGGACGAATCACTTGCCGGCGATTTCGCACATGCAGAATGTCATATGCAGGAAACTACCGTTTACGGAACCGGTGAAGTAATTGATGTAACCGGCGGTTGGCATGATGCCGGCGACTACGGCCGTTATGTATCTCCCGGTGCAAAGACTGTAATGGACTTATTCATCACATATCAGGACAGCGAAGCTGCAAGAGGCGATGATTTGGATATTCCCGAGAGCGGAAATGGAATTCCTGACCTTCTCGATGAAGCAAGATATGAATTGGAATGGATGCTTAAGATGCAGGCTGCAAATGGCGGTGTATACCACAAAGTTACTTGCGCAAACTTCCCTGAAACCGTGGAAGCTACCGCAGAAACAGCCCCCTTGCTTGTATCTCCCATTTCTCCTACTGCTACCGGCGACTTTGCTGCAGTAATGGCTCGTGCATCTTCTATCTATGCAGAATATGATGCTGAATTTGCTGCAACTTGTAAGGACGCAGCTGTAAAAGCTTACAAGTACTTAATTGACAACGAAGAAACCTTAACAGGTTTTGTAAATCCCGAAGAAATCGTAACCGGTGAATATCCCGACGGTAAGTTCTACGATGAAATCTTCTGGGCTGCTATGGAACTTTATCTTGCAACCGGCGATACCGCATATTTTGATAAAGCCAAAGCTATGTATGAAGAAAATAACATTAAAGGTTTAGGTTGGGCAGACATCGGATATTATGGTATGTACTCTTACCTTACCGCTGATGAAGCTTTGCAGACAGATGCAGAGCTTGCACAGAAATTTATTGATAAAATTGTTGCTGAATGTGATGAAAACATCAAGACAGCAGAAAAAGACGCATATTATATTTGTTTGGAAAGAAACTATCCTTGGGGAAGTAATATGACCGTTGCAAACCATGGTATTCTTTACCATATGGCTGCTAAGTTTACCGGCGATGCCAAATATTCTTCTTACGCACAGCATCAGTTAGATTACTTACTTGGTGCCAATCCTTTAGGTTACTGCTACGTAACCGGTTACGGAAGCTGGTCTCCTGAACATACACACCACAGACCTTCACAGGTTCTCGGACAGACAATGCCCGGTATGTTGGTAGGCGGACCTAACACCAACGCAGACGATCCTTATGCAAAGGCAGTTTTATCAAGCTCAACCGGTGGTATGTGCTACGTAGACAACGACAGTTGCTACTCAACCAATGAAATTACAATTTATTGGAATTCACCTTTGATTTACCTGCTTTCACAGGCAAAATAACAGAATAAAAGAGATGTATGTAGAGCGCCGTATGAAAATGCGGCGCTTTAAGTATGCACATAGCAAACTTTCTTCCTACAACGGATAGATATCCCAGCCGGGATAAAAGGTTCGTACAATACCCTGCGCAATGGCCCAGGCAATTTCCATAAAACGTCTGTCAAACAGCTCATTATCGTTATCCGTATTGATAAATCCCACTTCTACCAGCACCGCCGGCATCTGTGTACGGTTCAGTACGACCAAATTCGGTCTTTCATTCACGCCGAGATTAATAAAACCTATACGTTCCAACTCCCGATTGATATTTACTGCCATATCATAAGCAGGACTTTGGTTATTATAAACCAGCGTTTCCACACCACTGTATTGATTTGGATATACGCTTGAATTACGATGTATGGAAACAAAAAAATCACCGCCCAAGTTATTGGCTTCCTGTGCCTTTTGGTAAGGTGACTCATAAACATCATCCGTTCTTGTGTAATACACGTTAAAACCTTTATCCTCCAAAATTTCGCCTACCGCTAATGTCAAGGCCAAGGCGTCGTCCTTCTCTCTTCTTCCGCCGTATACCGCGCCCGGATTGGCACCACCATGGCCGGCATCTAAAATAATGGTTTCTGCCATAATGTTCTCCTTATTATTCTTTTATATATTTTATTCATAAAAGAATAGGAGCGTGAATACATAAACATATTTTTAAAATAATAACATAAAGACGCCCTCCTTACCGTATTAACAGTAAGAAGGGCGTCTATCACTTTTAGTCTTTAAATTATATACTTACGTTCAAAATCTTCTACCGGAATCGGCTTGTCATATAAGAATCCCTGCATAGATTTGCAACCGAATCCATATACAATCCTTTCCTCTTCCCTGGTTTCAATACCCTCACAGACGATTTCCAAATCAATTTCATTTAAAATAGAAATCAATCCCCTAATAATTTTTTTACCTTTATTGTTACCTAAGCTGTTCTTGATAAAACCTTTATCCAGCTTGATAATATCAACCGGTAAAATACCAATCAAATTAAGTGATGAATATCCTGCGCCAAAGTCATCAACGCTGACAAGAAAACCTCGCTCACGCAGTTTCTCAATCTTATTGATGATGAGCTGCGCTTCTTCGAAGAATACAGATTCAGTCACTTCAAATTCAATATATTCCGGTAAAATATTATAAGAATCAAATTCTCTGATAATATCTGTCACCAAGTTATCATAATAAAAATGTAGCTTACTTAGGTTAATTGATACCCTTTTAGGTGTTTTGCCTTCATCCAACCATTTACGGATCTTAGCAAAAACATAACGCATTACATACCAGTCAAGCTCCAAGATTTTGCCGCTGTTCTCCAATACTGAAATAAAAAGTGCAGGCGGAATAATATTTCCATCCTCATCCTTCAATCTGGTCAGAGCTTCTGCACCTACTACAGCATTTTCGCTGACACTGACTTTGGGCTGGAAATATACCAAAATAGACTGTTCTTCCAAAGCTTTATCAAAGATAGGAATAATTTTGGCATCGCCTTCTTTGGTTTCCTCAATCTTCTGGGTATAACGGGCGCAAGGCACATTATAGTTACCCTTAACACTACGACGGGCAACATTCGCCTTATCAATTGCTGATGCAATATTCTCATATCTACTTTCAATCACATAAACGCCGGTATTCAAATGTAAGGAAGCTTTCGGAAATTCAATTTTGTGTTGCGATACAAATGTATCCTGAATATCTTTTAACCGCTTTTCGAATTCTTTCCATGTCAAATGACCAATATTAAACAAACTGACAATATGATCCGAATACGGACGGCAAGCAACCACATACCCATCCTGCATTACACAGATTTCTGCCAACTGCTGAATAAGTTTATCGCCAGCCTCATAACCGTACAAACGGTTTATGTACTTAAACTTCGTGATATCTGTAGAGATTACAACCATAGTATCCCCTGCATCACTCTCCAACAATTTTTCCATTGCGACATTTAAGAAATCATTAAATAATAACAAACCAGTTAATTTGTCTCTTTCCATCCTGTCCTCCAATTCAAGTCTCAACATATGCACGTCTAAAAAATCCCCTACTAATAACATACCACAACCAACTTATAATGGTCTAGCGTAAACTTTGACAATCAAACCGTTTTTCTTTGTGCAAAATGCACAATTATGCCTTTTGTCAAAGTCGAATTTTGCTGATTTTATCAATTTTTTGTTGTTTCATGTCGCAAACCAGAGAACAAAAATAATCATTTTTTTCCATAGGAATTGCTTTACATATTGCTAGTTCCCGACCATCTTCATAGATACGTTCATTGGCTAAATCCACGCTGAAACTTCGCAAATCCTGTCCCATTCCCTTGCCGGTGTATTTGATATAGGCTTCCTTTCCGGTCCACATTTGATAAAAGCAATTGGCTTTCTCTGCAGAATCTGAAATTGCCTCTATTACAGCAATCTCATCCTCATGGAAAAAACGTTTCACCACTTTCTCCTGATAACCACGGCGTTCCTGCACATCAATGCCTACCTCGCCATCTGAAATGGCTAATACCGCCATATTTCCTGAGTGTGACAAGCTAAAATGTATACCGGGATAATCAATCAAATACGGCTTTCCCTGTGGGCCATAACCATAGTGAATGATATATCGTCCTTTCTCGTCCTTTCGTATGGCATAACTTGGATTACACTCTTTATTGCCGTCCCGCACATTTACCTCTTTATTTGCCCGTAAATCGACCAAATAGCCCTCTAAACCTCTCTCCAGAAGAAGTCCGGCGCCAAGGCCTCTGATGCGGTCAGCAGACATTTTGTAAGCACTTATTTTTTCTGCCCGTTCCCGATGCAACATATTCACTTTTTCATCATAAAAGTCTTCCAGGCCATTTAGGTCCGCCAAGTAAATATTCAACATACATTTCACCTTTTATACCAAAGAATCCTCCCGCATTAAACGAGAGGATTCCGTCAGAGTTTCTTACAACTCGTTCTTCTATTCTTCTGTTTCTTCTGCAGGAAGATCAATCTTGATGCAAAGCTCTTCCAACTGCTTAGGATCTACCACATTAGGTGCTTCAGACATAAGACATGAAGCATCTTTTACCTTCGGGAAGGCCATTACGTCACGGATGGACTCAGCTTTTACCATAAGCATAATCATACGGTCAAGGCCGTAAGCAAGTCCTGCATGAGGGGGTACACCGTACTTAAATGCATCCAAGAGGAAACCAAACTGGCTGTGTGCCTGCTCCGGTGTAAATCCAAGCATTTCGAACATCTTGCTCTGGATATCCCCCTGATGGATACGCACGCTACCGCCACCAAGCTCTGTACCGTTTAATACGATGTCATAAGCCTTAGCACGTACACGTCCGGGGTCGCTGTCAAGATAAGGGATATCCTCATCCATGGGCATGGTGAACGGATGATGAACCGCTACGAAACGCTTCTCTTCCTCATCCCACTCAAGAAGAGGGAATTCGGTTACCCAAAGGAAGTTGTATTTACTGTTATCAATCAATTCCATAGTCTTGGCAAGTTCCAGACGAAGTGCGCCCAAAACATCCCAAACCACTTTATTCTTGTCTGCTGCAAATAAAAGTAAGTCGCCGGGCTGTCCGTCCATAGCTTCTACTAATTTAGCAAGTTCTTCTTCTGTCATAAACTTCGCAAAAGATGACTTGTAGGTACCGTCTTCGTTAATTGCAAGATAAGCGAGACCCTTAGCGCCATACCCCTTGGCAAATTCCACAAGGGCATCAATTTTTTTACGGGGCATACCTGCCTGGCCCTTTGCATTCAAACCGCGCACGGAACCGCCGTTCTCAAGGGCACCTGTGAATACGCTGAAACCACAACCTGCAACCACATCAGATACGTTCTGTAATTCCATACCAAAACGTGTATCGGGCTTGTCGGAACCGAAACGGTCCATGGCATCCTGCCAGGTAATTCTGGGCAAAGGAAGGCTTACTTCCACGCCGATGGTATCTTCAAAGACTTTCTTTAAAAGTCTCTCATTTACATCCAAAACGTCTTCCACGTCCACGAAAGACAATTCCATATCCACCTGGGTAAATTCAGGCTGTCTGTCAGCACGCAAGTCTTCGTCACGGAAGCACTTTGCAATCTGGAAGTAACGGTCATAACCTGAACACATCAACAACTGCTTGTAAAGCTGAGGTGACTGAGGCAATGCATAAAAGTTTCCGGGATGCACACGGCTGGGAACAAGATAGTCTCTTGCGCCTTCCGGTGTAGACTTCATTAAGATAGGTGTTTCAATCTCAAGAAAGCCTTCATCTGCAAGGAAGTTACGGATCTTATTTACTACTTCGCTACGCATAATGATATTGCCCTGTAAGTCAGGTCTTCTTAAGTCAAGGTATCTGTGCTTTAAGCGCAACTCTTCCTTGGTCTTAGAGTTTGCTTCGATGGGAAAAGGCGGTGTTTCTGCCTCTGATAAAATACGAAGTCCTGTTGCGCGTACTTCAATCGTACCGGTCTTTAAGTTTTCGTTTGCTGCGCCGCCACGTTTTACAACCTTACCGGTTACCGCAACAACGAATTCACTACGAAGTTTCTCTGCCTTCTCAAAATCTTCCGCATTTACGAAATCTCCGTTTTCACCCTGTTCAAAAATAATCTGTAAAAGACCGCTTCTGTCTCTTAAGTCTGTAAAAATAATTCCGCCTTTGTTTCTACTTTTCTGCACCCATCCCATTACGGTAATTACCTGTCCAAGGTTCGCTTCGCTTACCTCAGTACAACGATGGGTTCTTTTTAAGCCTTTCATTGATTCAGCCATTTTTCTTCTCCTTCAACTGCCGATGCAATTCATTGATTTTATTCTTTCTTCGAATGCAGTTTGTATCCTGCATATCATTTTTTTAACTAGTTTTTAAGTGCTTCCCTGTAGAAGTCCTTAAACTCGGTATAACCGTCCTTCATAAGCTGTTCCTTCTGGAACTTCTTATTCTTGTTCATCTTGGCTACCAGAACGATTTTACCTTCTTCACGAAGTGCCTGGGCTTCTGCAATGATTTCGCCGGTCCTTGCCGCATCCATTCCCTTCTCTAAAAGGAATGCTATCTTATTATCGGCATTAGGCACCTTAAATCCTCTTTCCAAAAGAATTGTGATAATTCTTTCAAAACCGATGGAGAATCCACATGCGGGAGTATCATTGCCGGTAAATTTACCGATCATCTTATCATATCTTCCGCCACCAGCTACACTACAGTTTAATTCCTTCATTTCGATTTCAAAAATGGTACCTGTATAGTAGCTCATACCACGTACAAGTGTGGGGTCAAACATAATCTCGCAGTCAGCCTTTTTCGCCGCTTCCACGGTTGCAAAAATCTCCGCAAGATTATCAGCCACGCCTTCTTCCAGGCAATCGCCAAGTTCCTCTTTTAAGAATGTAAGCTTGTCTTCTGCAGCATTCATTTTATCGAAAAGAGTCATATACTTCTCAACGCATTCCGGTGCAAATTCACATCCTAAAAGTGCTTCCTTTACGCCGTCAATACCAATCTTGTCCATTTTATCAAGCTGGATAAATACCTGGTCATAATCTTCCTCGGCAAAACCGCTGTAAGCAGCCATTGCTTTCAAGATACGACGTTCATTAATGTGTACCTTGAAGTTCTCAAAGCCAAGTTTTCCGAGAAGTGTTGTGGTTGCAAGCACCAACTCAATTTCAGCTAAGTTGGAAGGCTCACCAAGAATATCGATATCGCACTGTACAAACTGACGGAAACGTCCTTTCTGGGGTCTGTCCGCACGCCATACGTTACCCATCTGTAACGCCTTGAAAGGCTGGTTTAAGTTTGCGGCATTATTTGCATAAAATCTTGCCAAAGGCACAGTCAAATCGTAACGCAAACCGCTGTCAACCAAATCATTCTCTTCCTTGGCTGTTTCAAGGTTTAACTTCTCACCTCTTTTTAATACCTTAAAAATAAGCTTCTCGTTTTCACCGCCCTGCTTACTGCAAAGGTTCTCTATATGCTCCACGCAAGGGGTTTCAATGTGTGAAAAACCGAACTTTGCGTAGGTATTCTTGATTTCGTCCATTACATAATCCCTGATTTGCATTTCTTCAGGAAGCATGTCCTTCATACCGGTAACCGGCTTCTTGATTAAACTCATGTTATTTCTCCTTAAATTTCTTAACTCGCGTATACCCTAATTTCACTTTATAAAATCAGTTTTCGCCGGCATTCTCCAAATGTCGGCTTTGCCATCACTTGATGCATCGTATCCGCGCATAGTCTACCAAATATCAATTTTACACATTTTATGCGGAAATAACAAGGTTTTTATGCTTTTTTTTGCATGATATTTTCAGATATTAACCGAATAATCTTTTTTATAGCCGTGGGCACCGAAAATCTGCCAGTTTCCAACACCTAAGCGTTGAAGAATGGCTTTTCTTTCATCTGCACACAGCCCGGGGTCCGTATCAACGGAAGTCATTAATATGGGCGCATACTGATTATACTCTGCCTGCTCCGGCGTCAGTCCCCGCAAATTAATATACACATCTCCCGTAAAAGCAATGTGATGTTTATAGTCAATCAACACGATCTCGCCGGGCAAATGGCCACCCTTACCCTCGTACACCTCGAAATGCAATTCACCAAAATCAAAGAAACCAATCTGCGTCAAAGGCTCTGACATTTCTTCTTTATTTTCCCAAGGTACTGTTATTTTAGAAGGGTTTACAGGCGCATAAGACGTTAAAATTTTACAAATATTAATATACGGCTTATGCAAGGGATTCTGCTCTCTGTAGCCACTGACGTCCTCATACTCGTTGCTTAGGCATGCAGCTGATTTATGACTTGTAATCACTTCATCAAACAGTGGTAAAAGTCCGCAATGATCTACATCCGCATGAGTTAAAAGCACACGTTTTTTCATATGATCAAAGTTTGGAAGAATCTTATAAATCAGTTGCATCATTTCCTCTTGATAGCAGGCATAACCCGTATCCACAAACAATACTTCGCCCAGACTCTTTATCACCATAACGTTGCTTCCGCAAGGGGGCTCTATGATTGTAATATCCGTGTTATCCGTTATTTGATGCTGCGTGATTCTTGGGATAAAATGCTCTCTCTTGGACGCAGCTAACAATTCCGCAAATTTGCTGATACTGTCAAAGGTACGATACGGCGACAGCCCCTGCTCATCCAGCGTTTGCATAGCAAGATTGACGTGTACCAGAAGTTCCTGCTTCACTTCTTCCGAAAGTCCCATCATTCCGGCAAGCCCTGCTACATAATTATGATAAAAGATGCTGTTGTCATATACTTTTTCCGTGCTGTTATAATCGATTACCCGCACCTTACATAACTTCTTTGCCTCGTTTAAAAAGCGAGTTATTTTATCCGGTTCATCTACATACAACCCCATTTTAAAAAGCTGATAATCCGTTCCGTTTTCCTGGGAACTGATGTAAGAAATATTGAAATTAAAATCGTTAATAAGCATTAGAATTGCCGTTACGCTTCCCGGTTCGTCTTTCAACTTAAATTCCAGTAAAACGATACTGTTCTTCTCCTTATCGTTCTGTAAATAACCGATTTTTCCAAGCTCCGCATCCGCTTTTCTTAACTGCTCTTCACTACCTTCCGCATCAATAAATAGGGTGTGGGAATCCACCGCCTTGTTATAACTTACGCGTGTAATGTTAATCCCTAAAGCCGAGAAACATTTGCTCGCTTTTAAAAATGCACCGATATGATTTGGCATTGATGTTACATAGGTCTTTTTCATTACTGACACCTCCGTTTTTAACTATATTAATCATTTATAATATTATTTCATAAACACGAATCTTATATATCTGTGTTTTACTGTAAACATTGTATTTCCCCCACGAAAACAAAAAAACCCGTCTCAAATTTCTTTGAGACGAGTTCAAAACCCGCGGTACCACTCAAATTGCGAAACACAAAATTTCGCCACTCACCGGACTCCATCAAGTCCTTTGCCTTCACGCAGCATTACGGGAAGAGTCTACTTGCAACTTTGCTTTCGGTCTTCCGACTCAGAAGTGATAGGTTCCTGCATTATTTCACCATTGGCTCGCACCAAACGCCAACTCTCTGAAGATTCTATAATCCAACCGTCTTCGTCATAGTCTTTCTTCATTTGAATTATTTATTTTAACTGTAATATACGCTTGCGAAAAAATTTTGTCAAGCAGCAAACAACTTGATAGAAAAACCGCTATGTCGTATCTGATACCTCATAGCTGTTTCTTTTATTACTGCGGTCATTATTATTTCTGCACCAAATCATAACTCTCCGCTATCATTCTTTTTAACTCATCTTTCGGAACTGTCCCGTCCAGAATCACGGTATTCCAGTGTTCCTTGTTCTGATGATACCCGGGCTGTACTGCCGGGTACAAAGAACGCCACACATCCCGCCATTCAGGGTCTGCTTTAATATTGATGCATAATTGTCCGTTTCGCTCGTAGGTCCATAAAAAGGCCTTTTTACTGCCGTGAACACGAATCAGCTGCCAATTCGGATCACGAAAAGGCGCATCTTGATATGTATTCGGAAAGGATAGTCCGTATTTTAAAATTTCTTCCCGCGTCTGCATAAAAATACCTGCTTTTATACTATTTCATCAAACCGCCGTGAAAATAACACTCATATACCTTCACGTCTTGGCAATAAATTTCTTCATACCCCTGGAACCAGGTAAAATCTCCTGTCACCTTGCATTTATAACTATATTCGCCGGACTTATAAAACTCAGGCCCTCTGTAGGGATATTCCATTGTAGCCATACGAAGGGCTTCTTTCAAGAAATCCCCGCTAAAATTATCGCCTAACACTCTGCCCAAATAATTCATTGCATATACGGCAGTACCGTTTCTCCATATGCCTTCTTCACCGGCAAACTGCTCACCTCCAAGATAGGTATCGTGGTAAATAAATTCGCCTTCTACATACTTGTAATCGTGAGAATCGTATCTGGTAGAATCCGTCTCATTCATAAAGGCTGCATAGGTATTAACGTTGGCCTTTAAACGGAATTGAATGATTTTATCTATGTCTCCCACAGCCGTTTCTATCGGCTTTCTACTGCATTCCTGGTCTCTTACCAAATAATCAACCGTAACATTCATCAAATCGCTGATTTGAATCAAATTAGCAATGTCCGGATAGGACTGTCCAGCTTCCCACTTTGCAATTGCCTGGCGCGATACACAAAGCTTTTCCGCCAGTTCTTCCTGCGTATATCCTTTATTTTTTCTTAGTAAATATAATTTTTCGGAAAATATCATAATATCCACCTCCAAATAAAGAATAACAGAAGTCAGGCTGATTTACACCCAACTTGCGGTAGCATTTTCGCTACTTTTGGTTGCAAACAATTATAAAAAATTTGTGTGATACTCATAAAACCGGCTACTTCTCTTTCATAAAACTCTTGTAGTTTTAAATAAATGCTTGGGTATAGGCATAGCGAAAAGCTGAAATTTTACGGCTCTCTGACTATTCGAATAACATGTTATCAAAATTATGCAACATCCACTCGGTCATTTTCTTATTTGTTTCATAAAGTTCTCGATACTTCTCTTGTTCAGAAA